>DATLQW010000082.1:0-4189 GCA_035535035.1 Acetobacteraceae bacterium | reverse complement strand
CCGATCGGCGCGACCGGGGTTTCCATGCACGCGATCACCGCGATGCAGCTCACCGGCCAGGCCGGCACGATGCAGTTGCCGAAGGCGGACCTCGCCGGCGTGTTCAACATGGGCGGCGCGGCGGTGGCGAATTACGTTTCGATCCTGGAGGCGGTGCGCTGATCCCCACGGCCAATCTCGCCTGTCTGCTGGACCAGACGGCGGCGCGCTTTCCCGACCGGCCGGCGGTGATCTGGCGCGACCGCACGATATCCTGGGCGGCGTTCGCCGGCCGGGTGCGCGCCGCGGCGGCGGGGCTGGTGGCGCGCGGGGTGGAGCCGGGCGATCGGATTTTGTTGCACTCACGCAATTCGATCGCGCTTTTGGAAACCATGTGGGCGGCGTGGAGGGCCGGCGCCGTGTGGGTGCCGACCAACTTCCGCCTCA
This sequence comes from Acetobacteraceae bacterium, assembly GCA_035535035.1. Lineage (GTDB taxonomy): Bacteria > Pseudomonadota > Alphaproteobacteria > Acetobacterales > Acetobacteraceae > JASHVB01. The sequence goes on along the minus strand of DATLQW010000082.1, from coordinate 3,763 downwards.
CTCCGCCGGAAGTGGCGTATCTGGCGGCATCTTCTGGCGCCGCGGTGCACATCTTCGATCCCGCATTCCCCGACCACGCGGCTGCGGCGCGGGCGGAAAATCCCGAGCTGCGGCTGGAAATCTCCCTGGGCGAAGGCGACGGCCTGGCCTGGGACACGTTCGCCTCCGATGACCCGCCGTCTGTGCCGCCGGTGGAGGTCGGGCGCGATCATCCAGCCTGGTTCTTCTACACCTCCGGCACCACCGGGCGACCGAAGGCGTCGGTGCTCACGCATGGGCAGTTGCAGTTCGTCATCAACAACCACCTGGCGGACCTGATCCCCGGCACCACCGAGCGCGATGCGTCCCTCGTGGTCGCGCCGCTGTCGCACGGGGCCGGGGTGCACGCGCTGATCCAGGTGCCGCGCGGGGCGGCAAGCGTACTGCTGTCGGGGGAAAAGCTCGACTGCGCGGAAGCCTGGGCGCTGGTCGAACGGCATCGCATCACCAACATGTTCACCGTGCCGACGATCCTGACGATGCTCGCCCGACACGAGGCGGCGGACCGGTACGACCACTCCTCGTTGCGCTACGTGATCTATGCGGGGGCGCCGATGTACCGCGCCGACCAGCGGTTCGCGCTGGAGAAGCTCGGTCCCGTGCTGGTCCAGTATTACGGCATGGGCGAGGTCACCGGCGCCATCACCGTGCTGCCGCCCGACTGGCACAGCACCGACGACGCTGCGATGCCGGTCGGCAGTTGCGGCTTCCCGCGCACCGGCATGGAGGTGGCGATCCTCGGCCCCGACGGCGCCCGCCTGCCCGCCGGCGGCAGCGGCGAGATCTGCGTGCGCGGTCCGGCGGTGCACGCCGGCTACTGGAACAATCCCGAAGCCAACGCAGCCGCTTTCGCGGGCGGCTGGTTCCACACCGGCGACCTCGGTCACACCGACGCGCGCGGTCTGGTCTACATCACCGGCCGGGCGTCAGACATGTACATCTCCGGCGGATCGAACGTCTATCCGCGCGAGATCGAGGAGGTGCTGCTGACCCATCCGGCGGTCGCGGAAGCCTGCGTCGTCGGCCTGCCGCATCCGAAATGGGGCGAAGCCGGCGTCGCCGTGCTGGTGTTGCGCCAGGACGTAACGGAATCCGAATTGTTCGGCCACCTGGAAGGCCGCCTGGCGAAATACAAATTCCCCGTCCGCTTCGCGGTCTGGTCCGAGCTGCCGAAATCCGGCTACGGCAAGGTGACCAAGCGCGAGGTGCGCCGGCTGCTGGAGGAGACCGCCTGATGGCCGATTCCCCGAACACGCCTGCCGCGATCACCGAGTGGCACGCGCATGTCTATTACGACCCCGCCTCGCGCGATCGCGCCGCGCAGTTGCGCGCCTGGGTCGAGGACCGTTTCCCGGTCCGCATGGGCCGCTGGCACGACGTGCCGGTGGGGCCGCATGTGCAGGCGATGTACCAGATCGCCTTCACCCCCGACCTGTTCGCCACCCTGGCGCCGTTCCTGATGCTGAACCGCCTAGGCCTCACGATTCTGCTGCACCCGGAATCCGGCCGCCCGCGCGACGACCACACGAAGCACGCCGCCTGGATGGGCGCGGTGCTCGCGGTGAAGGAAGACGTGCTGCCGGAAGTGGGCTGAACGCGCGGTGGCGGATCGGGCGCCGCCGCTCAGGGCGTGAAAACAATCGAACTTGTGAAAGAACGCCCGTTGTCATTGCTCGGGTTTTCAGGCTGTTTTGGCGGCTGACGGGCATTCTTTCACAAACCCTCAGGCGACCCGAACGTCTTCCCAGAATCCGAAGCGCCCGCCAACCGCCTGCATCGCCGGCCGTGGTGCCTCGTAGGACCAGGCCGCACGGGGATGGCGCACGCCGTCTATCACGACGTCGTAGAACTGCACCCCGTGCGGACAGGCGCGATCGCTGTCCGTCTTCGCGGCTTTTTCCAGCCATTCCGTGCGGACCGCGCCAGGCGGGAAATACTGGTAGCCGCCGGTCTCCACGATGTCGTCGCTGTCGGCCAGCACGTGGCCTTCGATTGTGGCTTTCATGGGGGAGCCTCCTTGGAACGGGCCGGGGACCGATCGCGGTGGGCCGTGTATCGCGCCGCAACCACCCGGGACCGCATGGGCCGCCGAAGCCGGCACCAGGAGCGGCGCGGCGGCGGATGCAGACTACGGCGGTGCCGACCCCGCCGGCAACCTGTCCTGCGCCCGCCGGCTTCACGCCAGCGCGCCCATCACCAGCCTCACCCCGACCAGCGCAAGCACCCCGGCCAGCAGCGGGCGCAGAACGCGCTCCGACACCCGGCCGCCCAGCAGGCTGCCGATGCAGATGCCGGGCACCGCACCCGCCAGCAGCAAGGCGAACACATGCCAGCGGACATCGCCGAGCAGCCAATGGCCCACGCCAGCCAGCAACGTCAGCGGCACCGCATGGGCGATGTCCGTCCCGACCAGCCGGTTCAGCGCCTCCCGCGGATATAGCACCACCAGCACGGTCATTCCGAGCGCCCCTGCGCCCACCGAAGAGACCGACACCAGCACCCCCAGCACAGCCCCGGTCAGCACGGTCAGCCGCGCCGTGCCCGGCGGCGAGGTCGGCATCCGCCTTGCCGCGATGGCCGCGATACGCTGGCGCAGAACGAGCGACGCCGCGCTGAGCACCAAGGCGATACCGAGGACGATCGAAATGCCCTGCGCCACCCCCGGGCCCCGGAGGTCGAAGCGTGACAGTATGAACAGGGTGACCGCCGCTGCAGGCAAGCTGCCGAGGGCGAGCCAGGCCGCGATCCGCCAGGCGATCGCATGCCCGAGGCCGCGGACGGCCGTGCCCACGGATTTGCTGGCAGCGGCATACAACAGATCCGTGCCGACTGCGGCCGCGGGATGCACGCCGAACAGCATCACCAGCAACGGCGTCATCAGCGACCCGCCGCCCACGCCGGTCAGCCCCACCAGCAGGCCGACCAGAAGACCCGAGGCGACGTAGAGAGCGCCCCCCGAGCCGATCACCCCGGCGCCGATCATGCATGCGCCCGCACTGACGAAACCATGTCCCGGACCCTGTCGCTGTCGTCGTCGCAGCGATGCTCCCCCACCGAAGCCACTGCCTGCAAGCGCATCTTTCGACGGAGAAGGAACCTTCCCGGAGCCGGGTCATCGCAGCAGGAACCAAGTGTGCGGAGGAAGCCGGAGGCACGGGACGGCGCATCGGCGGCCCGACGGCTCAGTCGGCGCCATTCGGGCCGCGAGAGTGGGGAGTTCTCAACGGAGCGCGGCCGGCAAAGCGGGGTCGCCGCGGCCCTCACGCCAGCGGCGCCGTCGCCTCCTGGCCGAAATACGCGTGCTCCAGCCGCTGCGGCAGATCCGTCTCGTCGGCCGCAGCCTGCAGCACGATCGACCCGCGCGCCAGCGCATAGACCCGATCGGCCAGCAGCAGCGCCTTCTCGATCAATTGCTCCACCAGCAGCACGGACGTCCCGCCCTCCCGCAGCCGCCGCGCCACGGCGAGCACGCGGTCCACCAGCACCGGTGACAGTCCGGCGGAGGGCTCATCCAGCATCAACAGACGTGGCCGCCGTACCAAGCCCTGGGCCACCGCCAGCATCTGCTGCTGCCCGCCGGACAGCGCGCCGGCGCGATCGTTCCGCTTGGCGGCAATCTCCGGAAAGACGGCCAATGCCTCCTCCACCTGCGTCATGCGCACGCCCCGAGGCAGACCGTAGCCCGCCAGCAGCAGGTTATCGAGCACACTCAGCCGGGCAAAGA
>DATLQW010000081.1:0-89091 GCA_035535035.1 Acetobacteraceae bacterium | reverse complement strand
TGCGGGCCAGGTACGGCCAGTCCGGGTGGCCCGGCCCGATGCCGCGGCGCTGGCACATCCAGGCGATGGCGTTGCCGAACGGGCCGCGGGTCGATGCGGCCAGGGCCTGCGCCGAGGCCGGCGGCAGGTCCGGCCGGTCGTGCCACCAGGATGGCAGCCGGGAGCGGCCCGAGCATCCGGCAAGCATGCGCTCGAGCATGAATCGGATGACCAGCGCGAGGAGATGGGCGACCCACTCGGGCAGGAGCGCGGGCGCGTCCGGGGCGGCCCGATCCGCATCGGGGGCACAGGCGTCGGCCGGAGTGGTGAGTGGATCGTGCATCATGGCGGGACGGAGATGGAGCGGTCTTTCGTGGCGGGTTGCGTAGCGCGCACGGCGTGTAGCATGGCGGGGGGTGTGTGTCAATGGAAATAACTGGATATGTCAGAGATACGCACGCGCGCCACGGCTGTGGCGAGGCTCGCCCGGTGGATTGGCCTGGTGGAGTGGCCCGTGCGGCGGTCCGGGCGGCGGTCCGGTGGAGTGGTCCGGGCAGATCGGGCGGTTTCCAGAGGCACTGCCGGTGTTGCCGGAGCAAGCGGTTCAGAGATCGACCGCACAATCAATGACGGGCGGCAGTAGGAACATTCCGACAACTTTGGCCGCGGCGTTAACCGTTGGTCAACCTCTCGGTGCATCAATGGCGCGATGTTCACGAGCGACAGATTCGGGTTGTTCGCCGCGGCGCTGCTGGGCCTCAGCGCAATTACGTGCGGCGCTCTCCTGCTGGGGGGCTGGCGGCGGCACGTGCTTGCCCGGCGGCACGATCGCGGGTGGACGCCGGCCCCAGCGGCTGCGTTCAGCTTGGCGCGGACGCCGTTTGTCAGCGGCATGCTGGACGTGGCGGCTGAAATGCGGGACGTGCTGGGGCGGATCGGACCCGAGGCGGCGCGCGGCCTCGTGCGGCTGGAGATGGCGGTGCAACCGGATCTCGCGGTCCGCACCGATCCGCTTGCATTGCGGGCGTTGTTGAGCGACCTCGTCGGCAACGCCATACGGCACGCACCGGCCGGGCGGGTCTTGCTCAGCGCGGCACGGCTCGGCGGGCGGGTGGAGATTGCCGTGATCGACGACGGCGCCGGGACCGAGGTGGCGATGCGGGAAGCCGCGTTGCGAGAGGCCGGGCAATTGGTGGCGCTGCAAGGCGGCACGCTCCATATCGAGGCTCATGAAGGGCAAGGCACCACGGTGCTGGTGCGCCTGCCGGAGCCGATGGGAACCGTGCGCGCCGCCGGCGAGGCGCCGCAGCGGCAGCCGGCGCAGCCCGCGGCGGCGCACGCAACGCGCGAAGTAGCGGTCGCCGAGCGATCCCGGGATACCGTCTGATCGGGGACGCGGCGGCCGGCCTTGCCTCTCCCCAATGGCCGCGACGTGAACCGCGATGACGGCGCACAACGGCTCAGCCGGAGACGCCCCCACGCGGAAGCTGGCTCGCATTCGTGACCACGCGGTAGTTGACACCCAATGCGCCGGTAAAATGGGCCTTGCCGCAGGCGATCTTGCGGCGCTCGTCCGGACGCAGCTTGCCGAGGTCGAGCGTGTCCTTGGTCTCGCGCACCAGATACAGCGCGGTCTCTCCGTCCTCCGGGTCGGTCATCACGATCGCCCAATCAGGGTTATAGCGTCCGATAGGCGTATCGACCGTGAACCACGCCGGGAGCTTGATGTACAGCTTGACGTCGGCCCGACGCTCGAGCGATTCAATGAATGGGCGTTCGACGCCTTCGGAGTCGAATATCACGCCATCGTAGAGGTGCGTGCCTCCGCCGCCGTCCGTTGAATTGCTCGGGACGATATAATCCTCCCAGGTCAGGATCTCGTCCTTGAAATCGGTCATCTCGTACCAAGTGCCATCTTTCTCATAGCGGATTCCGCCGATGAGCTGCTCGGCCAGCTTGTCCTTGATGATGTTGACGGCCGCCATTGCGAAGTCGTGCGGGTTGTCGAGCGCTGCCTGCTTGTTACCGGTGGCGCGGAAGATCGCCAGCAGCGTGCGGCGCGACAGACGCATCGGCGGAGACGTGTTCTCCATCAGGCCTTCCATGATCTCGACCAGGTTCGGCAGCGGATAGCGGCCGGCCAAATCTACCGCGGTGCGGGCGCCGCTCTGCACGATCGGCTCGAACATGTCTTCGAACAGACGGGCACGCATCTCCGCCTTGGCGATGGTGATGCGCGGTCTGCGGATTTCGGCCCGATCGAGTTCGGGAACCACGTCGGCGATCAGTTTCGGCGTGTCGATCGTCACGGCATAGCGAGTATGGTGTTTGATGCGGTCCCAGAGTTCCTTGAATTCGGGCTTGAGCAGATAGGCTTTGCGCAGCTTGATCGCGGTGCGCTTGCGCGCGTTGGGCGGTGGCGGGGGCACGCCTTCCCGCCCGTACTCGGCTTCGATCTCGCGTTGCAGACCCGCGACAAATCGTTCGTAGCTTTCGCTGGCCACCACCGTCAGCACGTTTACCGCCGAATCGTGGACCCGCTCGCCGGACTGATCGACCGGCAGCCGGACCCCCCGGCCCACCTGTTGGCGGCGTTCGGTCTCCGAGCCGACATCGCGCAGCGTGCAAATCTGGAACACGTTGGGACTGTCCCAGCCTTCGCGCAATGCGGAATGGGAGAAGATGAACGCGGTGGGTTCATCGAAGGACAGCAGGCGCTCCTTGTCGCGCATGATCAGGTTGAAGGCGGCTTCGTCCTCCCGGCTGCGGCCGGACGTGTCCACGAACTCGACCGCGCCGCCCCGCCGGCTCCGGCTGGCGAAGTAGTGCGCCTCGACCTGCATCGGCGCTTTGTCGTGCCACTCCGGAAAGCGCTGCTTCGCCTCGTTGAAGCACTTGACGTAGAGCAGGCGCAGCTTGCCGTCCTCCGGGACGAAGTTGTCCACGCGATCGACGAAGAACAGCGACAACACCTTGATGCCACGCTCGCGGTAGCGGCGCTGCTTGCGGAAATGCTCCTCGATCGTATAGCGGATCTGCTCTTCCAGGATTGCGTCGCGTTCGGTGCCGACTTCCGCTCCCAGCCGGACCTCGACGTTGTTGGCGAAATGCACGAACCCTGACCCGGCGTTGATCTCGTCAATGACGAAGCCTTGGTACTCGGTTCGGCCGGTCTTCTCTTGCAGGCTATCGCCATGGCGGAAAATAAGCGTGGTTTCCTTGATCGCACCGGTCTTCATCAGCTTGTGCACGGTCAGCCGCGCCGTCAGCGTGCGCTTTGCCGTGGTGATTTGCTCCACGCGGATGAAGGGCAGGTTGGCGTTGTCCTCCTGCACCACGGAGGCGACCTCGATGCGCTTCACCAGGCTCTGCCGGTAGGCGTCGAACGGGGTGAGGCGATAGATCACATTGTACGGGTTGCGGTGCGTGGCGCTGTAGCGCAGTGCGAACAGCGGATCGAGTGCGGCCAGTGCTCGCACCCGGTTCTCGCTTTCCATGTTCTGCGGTTCGTCCAGGATCAACACAGGACGGACTGCCTGGATCAGGTGGATCGGCTTCTCGCCCTGGAGCTGGTCGGTGGCAACGCGGATCACGTTCTCCGCGCGAGCGAAGGCGTCGATCGTCATCACCATGAGCTCCAGCCCGTCGGACAGCGCGAAACCGCGCACCTGGGAGAGGTTGGCCGAGTCATAGACGGTGAAGCGGTAAGGCGGATTGTCGTAGCGTGCCTTGAGGTGGCGTTCGGTCATGCGCAGTGCCGCGAGGACGCCTTCGCGTACGGCAACGGAGGGAACCACCACGACGAATTTGCGCAATCCGAATCGGCGGAACAGCTCCATGGCGGTGCGGAGATAGACGTAGGTCTTGCCGGTACCGGTCTCCATTTCCAGGGAGAAATTGGCGAAGCGCGTCGCTCGATTGCCGGCGGCGGTGTCGATCGCGGCCTCGATCACCGCGAGGTCCGGGTCCGGCTCGATGCCGCATTGCGCTTGTACACGGTGCAGGTTGCCGAGAAGGTCCGCCTCGGTGAGATCGAGCCGGTTGGGGACGGCCTGAAAGCTGGCGCCCCGCGGCACGACGAGCTGACTGCGGATGAAGGCCTGGCCTTCCAGCAGGCCAACGGTGGCATCGATCGCCTTGACCTGGTGTTCCTGCGCGGGGTCGAAGCGAAATTCCATGTGGGCGGCTCAGAGCACTTTGAGCCGGCATTGCAGGGCGAGGTTGGACGCCAGCGTGTCGTTCAGTGCTGCATCGAGGCAGACGAAGATATCCTCGCGGGTTAGACCGAGCTTGGCGACATCTTCGCGGTTGATGGCTGTTTCCAGACAGATGACGAAGCTTTGCATACGTTCGGGATCGGTGACGCGCCAGATCTTCGAAGCTGTGGTTGGTAATTCTTCGATCTTGCTGTTCAGGCTATAGCCGTCGCGCAGGGCCACTTCCCAGATCACATCCTCCGGTTGCCAACCCGGAGTCAAAGCATCGGCGAAAACCTCCATCTGCGCGAGGTAGCTGTCGGCTTCCTTCTCCGCGATGCCGGACCAGCGGCGGGTCGTAGATGGGCCTAACTTGAAGCTTCTTACACCGGAATTGGGATCCGCTCCGACAACAGCGATTGCTTTCTTTATGCGAGCGCGACACAACTCCGCCACATTACGGTAGCCCGCGCGACGGGCAGGGTGCTCGGGAGAAATGAGCTCAGGAAGCTGGACAGAAATTACCTGGCGGCTTGCGCCTTCTTCCAGGTTGAGCGCCATCACAGCATGCAGGGTCGTGCCCGATCCCGCGAAAAAATCAAGAATAATATCGCCATCCTCGGTCGTTATTCGAAGGATCTTATCAAGGAGCCCCAAGGGCTTCGGATGATCAAAGAGGCCAGACAGGCCGAGTTTCGCGAGCTCCATCGTGCCTTGTTCGTTGATAACGTCCACGGAGTCCCAAATTGATTTTGGCGCCGTAGTCTGTTTTCTGGATTTCTCGTAGACGTTCCAGTCGCCGTCTCGTCGCCGCCTTGCAACCAGAACGGCATCGCCGCTCGTAATGTCTGTATTTGCTATCTTCCCGGAGCTCCATCTCCAGCAGCTGTCACCACCTTCACTGTTTCTCGGAAATACCTCGATTGTGAACTGATTCGTCTTCTCGAGCGATATCTTGCTGTAGCCTAGATCATCTGTCAGAACCTGGGATACATAGATCGGAAAGAATAGGTTGGGGCGGTTAAATTTTCCAAATTTTGGGTTCCTGTTTCTCAGCTCCCAAAGATCAAAATGCCCGTTTTTATCCTCGAATGGCAACGCGCCGTCAGCTTTAGGAAGCTGGAAAAGATGGGCTGTATCAGTGCGTGAATAAGCGAGCAAATACTCATGAGTCTTGGCGATATCTTTATAGGTTTGGCCACGCTTGTTAGACTGGATTATGATTGTCGACGCAAAATTCTCCTCGCCGAATATTTCGTCCATCATACGTCTCAGATTTTGAAATTCATTGTCGTCAGATGAGACAAATATGAAGCCATCCTCTCGAAGCATCTGCCGTGCCAAAACTAGCCGCGGATACATCATGCTCAGCCATGCCGAGTGAATCCGCCCCGACCGATCCGGCATGCTCGTCAGATAGTCGCCGTTGCCATTCTTCTGCCCGGTGATCCGCAGATAGTGGTCCAGCGGATCGGCGAAATCGTCCGGATAGATGAAATCGTTCCCGGTATTATACGGCGGGTCGATGTAGATCAGCTTCACCCGCCCGAAATACGAGCGGTAGAGCACCTTCAGCACCTCCAGGTTCTCGCCTTCAATGAACACGTGCTGCGCCGTGTCGAAGTTCACGCTGTTCGCGCGGTCCGGACGCAGCGTCGCGGCCGTGGGGGCCTGCAGCATCGCCATCGCCTCGCGCCGGCCCGCCCAGGAGAAGGTGTAGCGCTCGTCGCCCGCCTCCACCGCCCCGCCCACCAGCGCCTTCAGCCGGTCGAGGTCGAGTTGCCCCTCGCTGAACGCCTCCGGCACCGCCGCGCGCAAACGCGCCAGGGTTTCCGCCCGCAGGTCGGGCGAAAGGTCGGCGATGCGTTCGCGGGCGGCTGGCTTATCGGTCATACGCGGGCGGGTTCCGAGTCGGGTCTGGCGGGGAGTGTAGGGCAGGACGCGTCACCAAAGAATGACCAATGGGCCGTCGTGCCACCGATTCCGGGATGCCAATCCCCTGCCACCGAACCTGTTGTCGGCTATAACCAACCGATGCCCGCCCCGGAGCCTCGCGCCAACCCGATCCTGCTCGGCCACGAAGCCGCCGAGGCGACCCTGCTGGAGGCGATGCGCGCCGGCCGGCTGCACCACGCCTGGCTGATCACCGGCCCGGACGGCGTCGGCAAGGCGACGCTGGCCTTCCGCTTCGCACGTTTTCTGCTGTCCGGCCGCCCCGCCGGCGACAGCCTGTATCTTGCCCCAACCCACCCTACCTTCCGCCGTGTCGCTGCCGCCAGCCACGCCGACCTGTCCCTCACGGAACGCGCCTACGACCTGAAGCGCCGCCGCATGCGCACCGAGATCGCCGTGGAGGACGTCCGCAAGATCAACGGGTTCATGGCGCTTACTCCGGCTGAAGGCGGCTGGCGCGTCGCCATCGTGGATGGCACCGAGGACCTCAACCCGGCCTCGGCCAACGCCCTGCTGAAAATCCTGGAAGAGCCGCCGCAACGCGCTGTGCTGCTGCTGACCTGCGCTGCGCCCGGCCGCCTGCCGGCCACCATCCGCAGCCGCTGCCGCCGCCTGCGCCTCTTGCCGCTACCGGACGAACCGATGGCCCGCCTGCTGGCCGACTACCTGCCGGACCTCAGCCCCGGCGAACGCGGCCGGCTGGTCACCTTGGCCGAAGGCTGCCCCGGCCGCGCCCTGCTACTGGCGGAGGAGGAGGGGTTGAAAATCGCCGCCCTGGTGGACCAGGTGCTCGCCGACCTGCCGAACCTGCCGCCGGTCCGCGCGCTGGAGGTCGCCGACGCGCTGGGCCGCAGCGAGACGGGGTTCTCCACGTTCATGGACCTGCTGCGCGCCGACCTCGCCGCCGCGGTGCGCGACGCCGCGCGCGGCCGGGCGGACCCGGAGCAAGCGCGGTTCGTCGCGTCCCGCCCGCTTGATGCGTGGGGCGAGGTGTGGCACGGCCTGACCCGTCTGCAGGACGAGACCGAGCGCTTCGCCCTGGACAAGCGCCAGGCGCTCATCGAGGGCCTGGGATTGCTTGCGGGAAAAATGCAATGACCAAAAGCTTTTATATCACGACGCCGATCTATTACGTGAACGGCGCGCCGCATATCGGCCACGCCTACACCTCAATTGCCGCGGACGTGCTGGCGCGCTGGAAGCGGCTGGACGGGTTCGACGTGTTTTTCCTCACGGGCACCGACGAGCACGGTCAGAAGGTCGAGCAAGCGGCGCGCGACGCGGGGCTGGATCCGCAGAGCTACACCGACCAGATATCGGCGGATTTCCAGGACATGACCCGGGCGATGGGCGTCTCCAACGATGCCTGGATCCGCACCACCGAGGAACGCCACAAGCGCTCCTGCGCCGAACTGTGGCGGCGGATCGAGGCGGCGGGCGACATCTATCTCGGTCACTATGAAGGCTGGTACGCCGTTCGCGATGAAGCATTCTATGACGAAGATGAGTTGACCACCCTGGCGGACGGCAGCAAACTGGCCCCGTCCGGCGCGCCGGTCGCGTGGGTGCGCGAGCCGTCCTATTTTTTCCGGCTGGCCGCCTGGCAGGACCGGCTGCTGCGGTTCTACGAGGACCACCCGGAGTTCATCGCGCCGACCTCGCGCCGCAACGAGGTGATGAGCTTCGTGCGCGGCGGCCTGCGCGACCTGTCGGTCAGCCGCACCACGTTCAGTTGGGGCATCCCGGTGCCGGGCGCGCCGGACCACGTGATGTATGTCTGGCTGGACGCGCTGAACAACTACGTCACCGCCTGCGGCTTTCCGGATGCGGCCGATCCGCTGTGGCGCTTCTGGCCGGCCGACGTGCACGTGGTCGGCAAGGACATTATCCGTTTCCACGCCGTGTACTGGCCGGCGTTCCTGATGTCCGCCGGGCTGCCGCCGCCGCGCCGGGTTTCTTCCCATGGCTGGTGGGTCGTCGAGGGCGAGAAGATGAGCAAGTCGCTCGGCAACGTCGTCGAGCCGCGCAAGCTGGTGGAGACCTATGGCCTCGACCAGGTGCGCTATTTCCTGCTGCGGGAGAAGCCGTTCGGCGCGGATGGCTCGATGAGCCACCAGGCGATCGTGACGCGGATCAACGTCGAGCTGGCGAACGATCTGGGCAACCTGGCGCAGCGCTCGCTGACGCTGGTTGCGCGCAACTGCGGCGGGGTGCTGCCGGGGAGGGGGGTGGTTACCGAGGACGATTGCAGCCTGCGCGACGCCGCCACCGCGCTGCCGGACCTGCTGCGGCGCTGCATGGACCAGCAGACCTTCCACGAGGCGCTGGAGGAGGTGTGGAAAGTGATCCGCGCCGCCAACGGCTATATCGACCGGCAGGCGCCCTGGGCGCTGGCGCGGAGCGACCGGGCACGGATGGGCGCGGTGCTGCGCGTGCTGGCCGATGCGCTGCGGGCGATCGCCACGGTGCTGCAGCCGTTCATGCCCGACAGCATGGCGCGGATGCTGGATCAGCTCGGCGTGCCGCCTGGCGCGCGGTCGCTTGGTGACCTGGGAACGCCGCTGGGTGACGGCGTGGCGCTGCCGGCGCCGCAGGGCGTGTTCCCGCGTTATGTGGAGCCGGCGGCGTGATGGCGGCGATTGAGTCGAGCAAGGGATTCCCCCTCCCTCAAGGGGAGGGGAGCATTGTCGGCATGCCCGCATATCGTCTTGCAAGGCCCTGATGCTGATCGATTCCCACTGCCACCTGGACTATTTCACCCCGGCCGAACTCCCGGCCGTCCTGGCGCGCGCGGCCACGGCCGGGGTCGGCGAGATGGTCACCATCGGCACCACGCTCGAGCAATCCGCCCGCCTGCCGGCGATGGTGGAGGCGCACCCGAACCTCTGGTGCACCGTCGGGGTGCATCCGCACCACGCCGCGGAAGCCCCGATTCCAGCGCCGGAAACCCTGGCGGCGATGACGCAGCACCCGAAAGTCATCGGCATTGGTGAATCCGGCCTGGACTATTTCTACGACCGCGCCCCGCGCGACGTGCAGCGGCACAATTTCCGCGCCCATGTCCGCGCCGCGCGGCTGGCCGGGGTACCGCTCGCCATCCACGCCCGCGATGCCGACGCCGACATCGCGGCAATCCTGCAAGACGAACGCGATACCGGGGGAGACTTCGCCTTCCTGCTGCACTGCTTCAGCTCGTCCCGCCGGCTGGCGGAGGCCGGTCTCGCGCTCGGCGGCTACATCAGCTTCTCCGGCATCCTGACCTTCCCGAAATCCAGCGAACTGAGAGACATCGCCCGTGACATTCCAGCGCAACGCCTGCTGGTGGAGACCGATGCGCCCTACCTCGCCCCGGTCCCGCTGCGCGGCAAGCGCAACGAGCCCGCGTATGTCGCCCACACCGCTCGCGTGCTGGCGGAACTCCGCTTCATGACTCCGGACGCGCTGGCCGACCTCACCACGGCGAATTTCCGCCGCCTCTTCCGCAAGACCGCTTGAGCGCCGGAATGCGCATCACCCTGCTTGGAACCGGCGGCTCGGCCGGCGTGCCGCTGATCGGCGGCGCGGACGGCGCCGGCGACTGGGGCGACTGCGATCCCGCCGAGCCGCGCAACCGGCGCACGCGCGCCAGCATCGTGGTGGAAAGCGGGGAGGGGACCCGCCTGTTGGTGGATACCGGTCCGGACCTGCGCGCGCAGCTTCTCGCCTGCCGCATCCCGCGCGTGGATGCGGTGCTCTACACCCACCCCCACGCCGACCACATCACCGGCATCGATGACGTCCGCATCCTCAACCGGCTGGTGAACCGGCCGCTGGACGCCTTCGCCACCCGCCCGACCCTGGACGAACTGACCCGGCGGTTCGCCTATGCCTTCCGCCCGTGGGAGCCGCCGCACTTCTACCGTCCTGTGCTGGTGGCGCGCGAGGTCGCCGCCGGCGCCACGATCGAGGCCGCCGGCATGGCGGTGCGGCTGTTCGCGCAGGACCACGGCCGAATCGAGTCGCTCGGGCTGCGGGCCGGAAAGTTTGCGTATTCCACCGACGTGGTCGCGCTGAACGACGCCGCCTTCGCGACTCTGGCCGGCGTCGATACCTGGGTGGTCGGCTGCTTCCTGCGCCAGGGTCCGCACTGGACCCATGCCGACCTGCCGGCGGTGCTGCAATGGGTCGCCCGGGTGCGCCCGCGCCGCGCCGTGCTGACCCATATGGGCACCGACATGGACTGGGCCTGGCTGGCGGCACATCTGCCGGCCGGCGTCGAGGCCGGCTATGACGGCATGGTGCTGGAGGTCACGCCGGATGCTTCCACGGCCGCCAGCCAGGAAGCTGCAGGATGAGCGCCGAGAACAACAGGCGAACATTGCGGGCGACGCGGATATCCATGCCGACCGGTGTGCCGTCCGGCCGGTAGCGCAGCCGCGCGCCGCGGCCGTCGTCCCGCGGGTCGGCCATGATTTGCTCGATCTCGACATGCGTGCCGCGCCGGCGATCGTAGCGCAACAGCTTCCACTGGCCGGCGCGCGTATAGGCGTCCGCCGCCGTGCTGACGTTGAATTTTCGCTTCCGCTCGTCCTCGACCTTCACGTTGCCGACTCCGGCGGCAAAACCCTGGGCCGCGCCGCCGGACATTTGGCCCTTGGCGCCGACCTCGATCCACGGCACGCGCTTGCACGGCAATGCTTCGCGCAGGGCCCGGGCGTCGTCCGGGCTGAAGGTGTCGGGATCGCCGTAGATCAGCCGATCGACCGTGGCGGTGATCAGCAGGCGGTCAACCTGGGTGGTGATCGTGCGCATGGGAGGTCGGGTGCCACGGGAGTGGTTAACGAAGCAACCACCATGCGGCGCCGCCATTACTTGACATAATATTCCTTATGCGGCATTCATCTGTCGGCGCAAGACAGAAATTTCACCCGGCGCGCAAAGTAGAAATGACAGCCGCTCGACGGCGGACAGGGTCAGCGCCACACGGCATGTCAGCACAATGAAGCAACCGTGCGACCGACCGAGCCGTGGCGTTGCGTCAGTCGCGGCCGTAGCCGCGGGGCGGCTTGTCGGCGGTCGGCCTTCACCCACCGCTATCGCAGCATCGCACCGGTCGCCTTGACCACCGACGCGATCACCTTCTGGCACGCTGCCTCGATCTCCGCGTCGGTCAAGGTGCGCTCGCGCGGCTGGAACATCACTTCGATGCCCAGCGACTTCTTGCCCTCCGGTAGTTTGTCTCCCGCATAGACGTCGAACAGCGAGACGCCGGCGATGAGCGTGCGCTCCGCTGCGCGCGCGGCGCGCAGCACCGCATCGGCGGTGACGCCCGCATCGGCCAGAAAGGCGAAGTCGCGCCGCACGGGCTGGAACGGCGGCAGTTCGGGCGCGGCGCGGCGGCGGCGCTTCGGTTCCGGCACGGCGTCCAGATTCAACGCGAACGCGGCCACCGGCCCGGTCATGCCGAGCGCCGCCAGCACGCGCGGATGCAGTTCGCCGAAACTCCCAAGCACGGTCTTCGGCCCCTGCCGCACCAGCCCCGAACGTCCCGGATGATAGAAGCCCGGCGCGTCGGCCGCCACCGTCAGTGCGTCCGTGGGCACGCCGAGCGCCGCCAGCGCCGCCCACAGATCCGCCTTGGCGTCGAATGCGTCCACCGGACGCGCGGCTGCCGCCCAATGCCGCGGCGTGTTTCCCACCCGCAGCCCCGCCGCCACCAGGGCTTGGCCGTGCGGCGCGTCCACCGCGAATTCCGGCCCCAGCTCAAACAGCGCCACGTCCGGCCAGCCGCGCGCCGCATTGCGCTTCGCCGCCAGGGCGAGCGTGGCGATCGGCGTCGGCCGGAGCTGGTCCAGGTCCGCGGCGATCGGATTGCTCAGCCGCAACGCATCCGGCGTGGCGCCGAACAGTGCCGCATCGGCGGCGGCCATGAAGCTGAAGGTGACGCACTCGGCCAGGCCCTGCGCCGCCAGCGTGCGGCGCATTTGTTCGGCACGCTGCTGGCGCGGCGCCAGCGTCGGCAGCGGCACCGGCGCGGCGCGCGGCAGCGACACCGGCGGCACCGCATCCAGCCCGCGCAGGCGCAGCACCTCCTCGACCAGGTCGCATTCGGGTTCGATCTCGGCGCAGCCCGCGGCGGCGCGGGCCGCCACCGCCGGATCGAGGTCCGGTGCCTGGTCCAGCACCACCGGCGCGGCGATGTCATTGCGCCACGACGGCACCGCCACCGTGATCGTTTCTGTATCGAGATGACGCACGGCAAAACCGAGGCGCTGCAGCGATTGCACGGCTGCATCCGCCGGGATATTCGAGCCGCCGAACGCGGCAACCCGGGAAAACCGCAGCGTGGCGTCGCGCTGCCAGGCGGGGGGCGCGCCGGCCTGGGTCACCTCGCCCGGCTCGCCGCCGCACAGTTCCAGGATCATCGCGGTGGCCGCCTCCAACGCATCCGGCATCAGCGCGGGATCGATGCCGCGCTCGAAGCGCTGCCGCGCGTCGGAGACGACCTGGAGGCGCCGCCCGGTCAACGCCACGCGCACCGGATCGAACAGCGCGCATTCGACGAACACCGCGGTGGTGGATTCGTCGCAGCCGGTTTGCTCGCCGCCGATCACGCCGGCCATCGACTGCACGCCGGCGGCATCGGCGATGACGCAGTCCTCCGGGGTCGCCGCGTAGTCATTGCCGTTCAGCGCCCTGAATGTTTCCCCCTCGCCGCGCCGCAGCGTCAGCACGTCGCCGGTCAGCCTGGCCACGTCGAACACGTGCAGCGGCCGGCCGAGATCGACGGTGAAGAAATTCGTCACGTCCACCAGCGCGTTGATCGGCCGCAGCCCGATCGAGCTCAGCCGCTCCTGCAGCCATTTCGGACTGGGACTGTTTTTCACCGCGCGGATGGTGCGGCCGAGAATCCACGGGCAAGCCTCGGGAAAATCGATCCGCCAGCGCGGACCTCCATGGAATTGCGGGTCTATCCGCGCCGGCTGCCACGGCTTCAGCGTGCCGATGCCGGCGGCGGCCAGGTCGCGCGCGATGCCGCGCACGGAGAAACAGTCGCCGCGATTGGGCGTGACGCTGACCTCGATCACCGGATCGTCCAGCCCCGCCCACCGCACATAGGGCACGCCGACCGGCGCGTCCGGCGGCAGGTCGAGGATACCGCTATGGTCCTCGCCGAGCCCCATCTCGCGCGCCGACAGCAACATGCCGGCGCTCCGCACGCCGCGGATTTCTCCCACCCGCAGAGTCGTGTTGGTGCCGGGCACGAAACTGCCGGGCGCGGCGAACACGCCCTTCATGCCGGCGCGCGCATTGGGCGCGCCGCACACCACGGAGACGATGCCGTCGCCGGTATCCACCGTGCAGACGCGCAGACGGTCGGCGTTCGGATGCTGCACCGCTGCCACCACGTGCGCGATGCGGAACGAGGCCAGCGCGGCGGTGGGATCGTCCACGCCTTCAAGTTCCAGGCCGATCCGCGTCAGCGTGTCGGTGATGTCGGCCAGTGGCGCGTCAGTGTCGAGATGCGTGCGCAGCCAGGAGAGCGTGAACTTCATCGTTCACACCCCCTCGTGCAGCATGGTGGGCGCCAGCGGGTTGAAGCCATAGTGCCGCAACCAGCGAATATCGGATTCGAAGAACGGGCGCAGGTCGGTGATGCCGTGCTTCAGCATGGCGACACGCTCGACACCCATGCCCCAGGCGAAGCCCTGCCACTCGCGTGGATCGATGCCGCAATTCGCCAGCACCCGCGGATGCACCATGCCGCTGCCGAGGATTTCCAGCCAGTCGTCGCCCTTGCCGAGTTCGCCGGTGCGGCGGTTCCAGCCGATATCCACCTCCATCGACGGTTCGGTGAACGGAAAATAGCTGGCGCGGAACCGCACCGGCAAATCCGGCTGGCCGAAGAAAGTCCGCAGGAAATCGATCAGCGTGCCCTTCAGGTGGCCGAGAGTCATTGCGCGGTCGATCACCAGGCCCTCGCATTGGTGGAACATCGGCGAGTGCGTCGCGTCGTGGTCGGCGCGATAGGTGCGGCCGATGACGATCACCCGGATCGGCGGAGGCTGCGTCAGCATGGTGCGGATCTGCACCGGCGAGGTCTGCGTGCGCAGCACCGGCGGCGGCCGGTTGTCTTGTGCCGGCAGGTAGAACGTGTCCTGGTCGGCGCGCGCCGGATGGTGCGGAGGAATATTCAGCGCGGTGAAGTTGTACCAGTCACTTTCGACGTCCGGCCCCTCGGCGATGGTGCACCCCATGGCGCCGAAGATCGCCGCGATCTCCTCGATGGTGCGGCTGATCGGGTGGATCAGCCCGGTCTCGCGCGGCCGCGGCGGGAGGGTCGGATCGATGCCCTCGGCGGCGATGCGCACGTCGAGCTCGGCGCTTTCCAGCGCACGGCGACGGAGCTCGATCGCGTCGGTCAGCGCGTCTTTCAGCCGGTTCAGCGCGGCGCCCCGCTCGCGTTTTTGCTCAGCGGGAGTCTTGCCCATGTCGCGCAGCAAGGCGGTGAGCCTGCCGTTGCGGCCGAGCACCGCGATGCGGATCGCGTCCCAGCCGCGCAGGTCGGTGGCGGCGGCGAGCGCGGCGGTGGTCTCGGCCTGAAGGGCTTGCAGATCGTCGGTCATGGTCTCTCGCAGAGGCGAACGGGGACTGATCGACTCCCCCTCCCCTTGTGGGAGGGGTGGATGCATCCATGGTCGGCGGAAGCAAGCACCCCTCCCCCCAACTCCCTTCCACAAGGGGAGGGGGAGGTATCCGTTCAGAGGGCGGCCTGCACCTTTTTGACGATCTCCGCGAACGCGGCGGCGTCGTCGAAGGCGATCGCGGCCAGCACCTTGCGGTCCATCTCGATGCCGGCGGTTTTCAGTCCGGCGATAAATCGCGAATAGGTCAGGCCGTGCTCGCGCACCGCGGCGTTGATGCGCTGGATCCACAGGCCGCGGAACTCGCGCTTCTTGTTGCGGCGGTCGCGATAGGCGTATTGCAGCGACTTCTCCAGCCGCTCCCGCGCCGCGCGAACGGTGGTGGAGGTGCGGCCGCGGAAGCCCTTGGATTGCTCCAGGACCTTCTTGTGCCGCGCGTGGGTGGTGGTGCCGCGCTTGACGCGTGCCATGGCTGGATCTCCCTACCGCAGCCCGTAAGGGGCCCACTGCTTCACAGTGAGGCCGTCCTCATGCGTCAGCGTCTGGCTGCCGCGGTTGGAGCGGATGGCCTTCTGCGAGCGCGCGGACAGGTTGTGGCGCTTGCGGCCGGGGCCGGCCAGGACCTTGCCGGTCGCGGTGATCTTGAACCGCTTCTTGACCGACGACTTGGTCTTCGCTTTGGGCATTTTGCTCTCCTTCGTTTGGGGCTTGCCCATCGGTGGCAAGCGGTCGCGGCCGGGCATGCCCTTTCAGGCCCGGCGCGCAGACAGGGGCGGGGGTATAACGGCGGGGCGGGTTTGGCGCAAGAACGGGCCTGCGGCGCGGATGCCGCCGCGGAGGATCATGCGGCGCCGTGGTCAATGTGACAGGCCGGCGCGAAGCGCCGGCGCTCTGTTCTCCGCGCGCTCAGCGTGCTCTGCGGTGACATCGTCCTCGCAACCGCCCCGGCGAGGCCGGATTGGCCCGCCGCCAGGTTACGGCTTCAGGCAGTGGACTTCTTCTGGTTCTCGACGAAGGCGCGCAGCACGGCGTTGATGCGGGTCTGGTAGCCTCTCCCCTGCCCCTTGAACCAATGCAGGATGTCGGAATCCAACCGGATATGGACGTCCTGCTTACGCGAAATCTCCAGCACGCCAATGAGTTCCTCAGCCGTATAGCGAACCAAACCGCCTTGCCTCCGCACGGTGCGCCCTCCGCATGCTGATGATCCGAATGGCCTCTTCGCGCCGTGTCCAGACGACGGTCACGAGCCTGTCGCCGAGGTAGCCGACACTCACCCACCGCGCCTCGCCGTCCCGCGGCGAGACATAGGTGAAAAGGCGGCTCTCCGTGAACAGCGCCTCTGCGTCACGGAAGTCCAGCCCACGATCCGCCAGGATCCAGAGGCGCTTCGCTTCCCATCATTCGAATTCCCGCATAAAATGTATCCACAGACGTGAACATGTCAGGAGCCATGCCGCTCGTCTGCACGGAAAGAGGTAAAGGAACTGCCCACTTCCCGCCGCGCATGGCGCGCACGCCTGTTCGGCTCTATATCCGCCGGCATGCGCGCCCCATTTCGCAAGATGCACGGCTGCGGCAACGACTTCGTCGTGTTCGACGAGCGGTCCGGCGTGCTCGGCTTCACCGCTTCCCGGGCCGCGGCGCTGGCCGACCGGCGCACCGGCATCGGCTGCGACCAGTTCATCTCCATCGAAACGCCGCCGCCAGGCTCGAACGCCGACGCCTTCATGCGCATCCGCAACCCGGACGGCGGCGAGGCCGGCGCCTGCGGCAACGCCACGCGCTGCGTCGCCAGCCTGCTGGCCGCCGAGACAGGACGCCCGCATCAGGTCATCCGCACCGTCGCCGGCAGCCTGCAAGCCGAATTGCTGCCGGACGGGCGCGTGCAGGTGGACATGGGCCCTGCCCTGCTCGGCTGGCCGGACATCCCGCTGGCCCGGCCGATGGACACGCTGCACCTGGAACTGGCGCTCGGGCCGGTTTCCGATCCGGCCGCCGCGAGTATGGGCAATCCGCACGCGACGTTCTTCGTCACCGATCTCGCCGCGCTGCCGGTCGCCCAGCTCGGACCGGCGCTGGAGCATGACGCGGTGTTTCCGCAACGGGCCAATATCGGCTTCGCCCAGGTACTGGCGCCGGACCGCATCCGGCTGCGCGTCTGGGAACGCGGCGCCGGGCTGACGCTGGCCTGCGGCTCCGGCGCCTGCGCCGCGCTGGTCAACGCGCATCGCCGCGGCCTGGCCGATCGCCGCGCCACCGTGCTGGTGGACGGCGGCGAACTCGCCGTCGAATGGCGCGAGGACGGACACGTGCTGATGACCGGCCCGGTCGCCACCACGTTCACCGGCGAGGTCGTGCTGGAGGCGTGGCCCGCATGACCGTCGAGTTGCTTACCTTCGGCTGTCGGCTGAACGCCTACGAGTCCGAGGTGATGCGCGAGCTCACGTCCCGCGCCGATGCCGGCCTCACGTCCCGCGCCGATGCCGGCGACGCACCGCCGACCGACACCATCATCGTCAACACCTGCGCCGTCACCGCCGAGGCGGAGCGCCAGGCGCGCCAGGCGATCCGCCGGGCCGCTCGGGAGCGTCCGGACGTGCGCATCGTCGTCACCGGCTGCGCCGCGCAGATCGACCCCGCCGCCTGGGCTGCGTTGCCGAACGTGGTGCGCGTGCTCGGCAACCAGGACAAGCTGAAGCCGGAAAGCTGGGCGCCGGGCGCGCCGTCGGCGGTGTCCGACATCATGGCCGCGCGCGACACCGCGCCGCACCTGGTCACCGAGTTCTCCGGCCGCACGCGGGCTTTCGTGCAGGTGCAGCAGGGCTGCGGCCATCGCTGCACGTTCTGCATCATCCCGTTCGGCCGCGGTCCGTCGCGCAGCGTGCCGATGGGGGCGGTGGTGGCGCAGGTGCGCGCCCTGGTCGAGACCGGCTACCAGGAGGTGGTGCTGACCGGGGTGGACATCGCCTCCTACGGTCCCGACCTGCCTGGCGCGCCCAGCCTCGGCCAGCTCGTGCGCCGGCTGCTGGCACTGGTGCCGGACCTGCCGCGGCTGCGGCTGTCCTCGCTCGACCCGGCGGCGATCGACGACGACCTGTGGCGCTTGCTCGGCCACGAGCCTCGGCTGATGCCGCACCTGCATTTGTCGTTGCAGGCTGGCAGCGACCTGGTGCTGAAGCGGATGAAGCGGCGGCATTCGTGCGCCGACGCGGGCGCCGTGATCGACCGGGCCCGCGCCCTGCGCCCCGGCATCGCCATCGGCGCCGACCTGATCGCCGGCTTTCCCACCGAAACCGACGCGCTGTTCGCCGAGACCCTGGCGTTCGTGGAAGCGGCGGCATTGCCGTTCCTGCACGTCTTCCCGTACAGCGAGCGCCCCGGCACGCCGGCCGCGCGGATGCCAGCGGTGCCGGTGAAGCTGCGCCGCGAACGCGCGGCACGGTTGCGCGAGGCCGGGCGGCACGCGGCACGTGGGTTCTTCGCCGCCCAGGTCGGGCGGACGATCGCCGTGCTGACCGAGAGCAGGGATGCGGGTCATTCGGAGCATTTCTGCGCGGTGCGGCTGCGGGAGCCGGCCGGCGCCGGGACGCTGATCGCCGCTCGGGTCGTCGGCACAACGGACGACACGTTGCTGGCGGAGGCCGATTGATGGCGCGCTGCCTGTCTCCCCCTCCCCTTGAGGAAGGGGGTTGGGGAGCGGGGGTTCGTGCGGTTTGTGAGGCCCCCTCCCCCCAACCCCCTCCCGCAAAGGGATGGAGAGAACAGAAGGTCCTGCCATGGCACTCGGCGGCTTGTTTTCTCGCCTCAAGGAAGGGCTTGCGCGCTCGACGCAGAAGCTCACCGAAGGCATCGCCACGGTGTTTCAGAAGCGCCGGCTGGACGACGCCGCGCTGGAGGAGCTGGAAGAGCTGCTGATCGCCGCCGATCTCGGCACCGAGGCGGCGTCCCGCGTCATTGCCGGGTTCCGCCGTTCCCGCTTCGGCAAGGAGGTTGGCGACGCCGAGGTCAAGCAGGCCCTGGCGGAGGAAATCGCCGCCATCCTCGCGCCGGTGGCCAGGCCGCTGGCGCTCGATCCGGCGAAACGGCCGCATGTCGTGCTGGTGGTCGGCGTCAACGGCACTGGCAAGACCACGACGATCGGCAAGCTGGCGCTGCAATACCGCGACCAGGGATTGCGGCCGGTGCTGGTGGCGGGCGACACGTTCCGCGCCGCGGCGGTGGAGCAATTGCAGATCTGGGGCGCGCGCGCCGGCGCTCCGGTGGTGGCCGGCGGCGCCGGCGCCGACCCCGCCGGGCTGTCGTTCGACGCTTTGACCCGCGCCAAAGCGGACGGCGCCGACGTGCTGCTGATCGACACCGCCGGACGGCTGCACAACAAGGCGGCGTTGATGGAGGAGCTGCGCAAGATCATCCGCGTGCTGCGCAAGCAGGACCCCACGGCGCCGCATTCCGTATTACTCGTGCTGGACGCGACCACGGGCCAGAACGCGGTGCAGCAGGTGCGCGTGTTCAAGGAGATGGTGGACGTGACCGGCCTGGTGGTGACCAAGCTGGACGGCAGCGCGCGCGGCGGCATCGTGGTGGCACTGGCGGAGACGTTCGGCCTGCCGGTGCACGCGGTGGGCGTGGGCGAGCAAGCGGCGGATCTACGGCCGTTCGACGCGGAGGAGTTCGCGCGCGGGCTGGTGGGGCTGCAATAGGCGCAGCGCGAAGAAAAGACGCGAAGTGAGTCGCCATGCGGCCCACTTCGCGCCCGGGATGACAACCGTCATGAACAGGGGTGCCGGATCGGTCCTCGCCGCCACTGGCGGGAATTCGTTCCCCGGCATCGGCTGTCGTCCCGGGAAGGTGGACTTGGGTTCCGGGAAATGTGCCACACCATGCGGCACGCCGCGGACATAAGCCGGCGATGGACCGTCACGCCAGTGGAACTATCGGGTGCCAATCCTGGGGTACTCCGCCGCGTGATTTTCGGGCGGCTGGCCTGGGACATTCCACGAAATCGGGCGGGGAAAGTTCGCTGCGTTTCCGGGTTTGTTCAGATGGTGCCGCGGCGGCGCCCCTGGATGGTGTCGGCCGGGGAAGGCGGGATCGTGCCCTCGATGTCGTCCGCCGGCTCCCAATGCAGGCGAAACGGACCTATCTGGACCACGACGCCCTGTCGCAGGGCGACGGTGCCGGCGATCCGCCGGCCATCGACCACGGTGCCGTTGGTGGATTCGAGATCGGCGATGCTGACGGCTTTTCCCACCGCCGCGATCCGGCAATGCGCGCGCGAGACCTCGTGCGCCGCGAGCATCAAGCCGCTTGACGGGGCGCGGCCGATCACCAGCGGCTCGGTGCCCAGGGGCAGGCGCCGCTCCGGCTCGCCCTCGCGCGTCACGACCAGGACGCGCGCGGCGGACGGCTCGATCGGTGCGTGCGATATGCCGGTCCTGTCGATATCGGCCTCGCCGCCGCCGAGCGTGGTGGCGAGTCGGGTCAGATCGCCGGCGGCCAGGGCCAACGCGGCGTGCAGCTCGGTGGTGGCACTCTCGGCCAGCGCCACGCGCAAGGCCCGCCCGGGGCGGCGTTCGAGCAAGCCGAGCTGCAGCAGTGCGCCGATGTGGTCGCGGGTGGTCTGGAAGTTCTGCCGCTGGAGCCGCAGCAGCTCGGCCGCCATGTCGTCGGCGAGCAAGCCTTCGCCATCATCCTGCGGCGGCAATCCGTACCAGTTTCCCAGCGCGATGAGCGTCAGCATGCGATGCGACGGCGACAGCAGGTGGCGGCGCGCTTCGAGGCGGCGGGCGACCGACAGGCCCATCGATTCGAGCACCCGCTCCAGCGCCGCGACCCAGGCCTGGTCGCAGGTCTCGATGGCGTTGAGCAATTTGCGGCGCGTCTCGGGATCGATCTGTGCCGGTGCGGCGTGGCGGTGCGGCGCGGTGCCGCCCAGCGTGGTCTCCAGCAGGCGGCTCGCCGTTTCGATCAGATGGCCGTCGAACTTCGCGGCGAGCAATTGGGTCGGCACCACCAGCGTGCGGGCGGAGACCGGGCGGTCGGCTGGCTCGATGGAGCAGAAGCCGAGCCGGTAGAGCTCGCCGAGGCGTTCGCGCACGGTGGCGTCGTCCAGCAGGAAGACCTGCTTGACCATGCCGGAAAGTTCGCCGACCGGCGCGCCGGCGCGGGCGCGGACGCAAAGGTGGCTGACGAGGTGCCACTGGCCGCGGCGATGCAGATCGGGAAAGAATCTGTGCCAGATTTCCTGGTAAGCCGACAGGAAACCCACGATTTCACGCTGGGCCTGCACCGCGGCTCTCCGTCTCTGATGATCCTCGGCAACGATCCTAGCGAAGCGCGCGGGATTTGTCGCGGCTGTTGCAACGGGGGAGATGAGGGGGCGCATGCCCGGCGGGGTGGATTGCGCGTTGACCACCGGCCCGTGGCGGCCGACCCGCCCTGAATGACACCGCGCGGTCGCGGGAGAGAACGAGGCTCCCCCCCTCCCCTCCCTCAAGGGGAGGGGGAGTTTGGTTCTTGCTGGGGCCTTACCGTCGGTTAGGTTGCGCCCGGCGCCAGTGCCCCAAGCCATGCTCGGCGTGCTATAGGCAGGGCGGCGGAGGGAGCGATGACCGGGGGCCAGACCATACTCGTGCCGCGCGGGAAGCGGCCGGCACGGGCGTGGTGCGGGCGACGGGTTGCGGCACGCAAGCTCCGCGCCGCAGGCAAGGCTTGCACGGCTCCGCCGGGTGCCTTAGCACGCGGGTGTTATCGTGCCCGGTCATTCTGGTATGCTAACGCTGAAACTGAATTGTCTTCGCAACGCCCGGGGAGCATGGAAGCGGTGAGCAGCAAACGTCCACTATCCGGCCGGGGCGCGTAAGCCGATGGCCTGGTCCCGCGCCAACGGCCTGATGGCCATGACCTCGCCGCTCGGCGGGGACGTGCTGATCCCGATTTCGCTCTCCGCCCAGGAGGCGATCAGCCAGCCGTTCCAGTTCGACGTTGTCGCGGTATGCCAGAGCGGCACGATCGATCCGAATGCGTTGCTCAACAATCCCGCCTGCGTGATCCTGCAGGAAGCGGGGGCGCCGGTGCGCTATTTTCACGGCATTGTCAGCAGCGTGAGCGCCGAGGGTACGCTGCGCAGCGACACCGGCACCGACGTTTACCAACTCTATCACCTGATCCTGGTGCCGCGGCTGTGGTTCCTCAGCAAGACCGCGGACTGCCGGATTCATGAGCAGATGTCGGCTGGCGACATCCTGCAGGCGATGTTCACCGATGCCGGGCTGACCGACCTTTCCGGTCCGCCGAGCAGCACGGCGCGCGATTCGGCGGTGCAGTTCAACGAGACCGACCTGCACTTTGCCACGCGGCTGATGGAGGAGGAGGGCTGGTTCTACTTTTTCCAGCACGCAGCGAGCAGCCACACGCTGGTGATCGCCAACCAGAACACTGCGTTCACGGCGATCTCTGGCGCGACATTGTACATGGTCGGTGGCGCCGACGGTTCCCTGCAGCTGCTGGATTTCAACCAGGCCGCCGTCACCGTGCGCGGCAAGATGACGCTGGCCGACTATGATCCGATAAACCCGGGCACGGCGTTGCAGAGTTCCCAGCCGACCGTGCTGACGACCGGCGGCGCGGCGACCCGCGATGATTTTCGCTGGCCGGCCCTGACCTTCGTCGCCGCCACCGTCACCGACCGCACGAACTGGGAAATGCAGGCGGCCGAGGCGGTGGCGTCGCTGTATGAAGGTTCCAGCATTTTCGGCGGCCTTGTGCCGGGCGGGCAGTTCACGATCAGCAGCCAGCCGGCCGGCCCGTACGACGGCAACTATGTGGTGCGCAGCGTGACGCACCAGGTTTCGGACGACACGTGGCTGAACCAGTCCGGCTCCGCCTCCTACACCAACAACTTTGTTGCCTTCCCGGCGGCAACCACCTGGCGCCAGCCGATGGTCACGCCGCGGCCGCGCATGAACGGCGTCTATACCGGCCTGGTCATGGGCCCGCAGAGCAGCGCGCAGTCCACTATCGCGGTGCAGAGCGGCGAGGAGATCTATACGGACGACTACGCTCGGGTGAAGGTGCGGTTCTTCTGGGACTGGCGCGCCGAGTCGACCGGCAGCAACGCCATCTGGGCACGCGTCATCCAGCCCTGGGCGGGCAACGGCTGGGGCACTCAGTTCCTGCCGCGCGTCGGCACCGAAGTGGCGGTGGCGTTCGTTGACGGCGACCCGGACCGGCCGATCGTGATCGGGGGCCTGTACAACGGAGCCCTGGCGCCGATCTATGCCTCCTCGGACAAGACCAAGTCCGGCATCCGCACCCGCTCCAGCCTGTCCGGCAGCACGTCGCAGTTCAACGAGCTCACGTTCGACGACAAGGCGAGCAGCGAGCTGATTTTCCTGCACGCGGAGAAGGATCTTTTTACCGAGGTTGAGAACAACCAGACGCTGACTGTCGGCAACAACCGCGTCGTGACGGTGACGCAAAACGAGACGGTTGCCATCCAGAACAACCAGACCATCACGGTCACGCAGGACCGGGCGGTCACGGTCAGTCAGGGGAACAGCACCTTCGAGGTCAGCCAGGGCAACCATACGGAAACGATCGACCAGGGCAACAATTCGCTGACGGTCAGCACGGGCAACAATTCGGTGACGGTCAGCACGGGCAACAACTCACTGACGGTCAGCACGGGCAACCACTCGGAAACGATTACCCAGGGCAACTATTCGATCAATGTGAACGCCGGGCAGATGACGGTGCAGGCGATGCAAAGCCTGGAGCTGACGGTGGGTCAGAGTTCGATAAAGCTCACCCCGCAAGGGGTGACGATCAGCGGGATGCAGATCAGCCTGACGGGGCAGTTGAAGGGCTCGTTCGATGGCGGGACCGAGCTCGATCTGAAGGGCGGCATGGTGAAGCTCAACTGACATGTCGCAAGGGCTGAGCAAGATCACCGGCAAGGACATGGCCGCGCTGCGGCCGGTCGTTGCGCTGCCCGCCGGCGCTGCGGCGGCCGTGCGGGACTGCACTCACGTGCCGGAGGCGATCGACCGGCTGGAATCCGGTGGCTTCCTGGTCGAGGCCGCCCGGCTGCTCGCACACTCACTGCCGCGGCGCGAGGCGGTCTGGTGGGCCTGCATGTGCGCCGCGCACACCGCACCACCCGACCTGCCGGAGGCAGACCGGCAGGCGCGCGAGGCGGCGGAGCTGTGGGTGCGCCAACAGGGCGACAAGAACCGCCGTGCCGCGATGCGCCAGGCAGAGGCCACGAGTTTCGAATCGCCGGAGGCATGGGCCGCGGTGGCGGTATTCTGGTCCGGCGAGACCATCGGGGCGGAGGACCAGCCGGCGGTGCCGCCGCCGCCGCACGTCGCCGGCAAGGCGGTGGCCGGTTCGGTCGCGCTGGCCGCGGTCCGCACCGATCCGAAGCGTCAGGCGATCCGATTGAAGCGTTTCCTGGAAAGTGGGCGTAATATCGCGGCGGGCGGCTCCGGCCGGCTGGCAGCGGAGGATGCGTGATGGGGTGCGTAATGACGGAACCTCTCCCGCTGGGTGAGAGAGGTTGGCGCCTGGCGCCGGGCGGGGGCACCGCAAGGCGTATGGTGCGGTTCGCGACACCGTCACCCTTGTCACTTCGCGCCTCGACGCCTCCCGCGCAGCGGGAGAGGTGTTAGGAGACGCCGATGCCGCTGACGTTCGCAGTTTTGCGCTGCCCCGATTCCGTCCCCCCGGAAACGCGCACCGTCACGGGCGGCGAGTACACTGTCGGCCGTGGGCCGGGCGTGGACTGGGTGCTGCCCGATCCGGAGCGGCTGCTGTCCAAGCGGCATTTCGCCATCGCCTATCGCGGCGGCGCCTGGCAGATCGCGGACACCTCGACCAACGGCACGACGCTCAACCGCGATCCCGCACCGATCGGACACGCCGAGGTGCGGACGCTGCGTGACGGCGACCGGCTGACGCTGGGCAGCTACGAGATCGAAGTGCGGGTGGCCGAGGAAGCCATGCCGCAGGCCGGCATCGGCGGCATGGGCGCGGGATTTGGCGGCCCGCCGGCGGCCCGCGGCGCCAGCCCGTTCGCCGATCCGTTCGGGATGGATCCGCTCGCTCCACCGCCGCCGCCGCGCCCGGCATTCGGCGAGCCGCCGCAGCCTGGTTTCGGCCTGTCCACCGCGGCGCAACTGCCGAGCGACTTCGACCCGCTGGCGCCGGAACCGGGCGATTCGCCATTCGCCGGACCGACCCGGTCGGACCATTCGTCGTCGATCGAGGATGCATTCCGGCCGCCGGCGACAACTGGCTATGCCTCGATGCATGGTGGGGGCACTATCCCGGGCGACGACCTGTTGCCGGATGACTGGGACAAGGACCTGCTGGCAGGCATCAACCCGCAATCGGCCCCGCCGCCGGTGGCTCCGCCGGCGTCCCGGCCGACGGCGCCACCGGCCTTCGCCCAACCCATGGCGCAGCCCGCCGCCCAGTCTGCCGTGCAACCCTTCGTGCAACCGGTCGTCCAACCGGTCGTCCAACCGGTTGCCCGCCAGGTCGCTGAACCGTTTGCCCAGCCATTCGCCCAGCCGGTCGTGCAGCGAATGGCGCCGGCGGCCGACGTGAACCCGTTTGCCGAAGCCGAACCCGCGGCGGTGGCCAGGCCGCGCATGGCCGAACCGGCTGCTGCCGCACCGGCGCCTGCCACACCGGCGCCTGCGTCCTCGCCGTTCGACGAGCCGTTCGATCTCGAGCCTGGGCCGCCGGCGCCGACGCGACCCGCCGCAACACCCGCGCCGCCGGTGGCCGCCCCTGCCCCGTCCGACGGCGCGTTGCTCGGTGCGTTCCTGCAAGGCGCCGGCATGACCGACGTACGGCCGGGCGATCCGGCCGCCATGATGCGCTCGCTCGGCGAGGCATTCCGTACGCTGGTCGCCGGCCTGCGCGCGGTGCTGATCGCGCGCGCCTCGATCAAGAGCGAATTCCGCATCGAGCAGACGATCATCCGCGCGCGCGGCAACAACCCGCTGAAGTTTTCCGCCGGCGACGACGACGCGCTCGCGGCCCTGCTCGGCACCGGGCGGCGCACCGACATGACGGCGGCGGCGGCGGTGGCGGATGCGCTGAAGGACATCCGGCTGCACGAGCTGGCCTCGATAGCGGCGATGCAGTCGGCGGTGCGCACGGTGCTGGAGGGGCTGGATCCGGTGAAGCTGCGCGCGCAGGCGGAGCAAGGCGGCGGGCTTTCGGTGCTGCCGGCGCAAAAGAAAGCGCGCGCCTGGGACGCCTATGAGGCGTTGCATACGCGCACCGTGCAGGCCCTGGCGGACGATTTCGACAGCGTTTTTGGCAAGGCCTTCGCACGCGCCTATGAGCAGGCGCTGGACGAGGTAGCGGCGAGGGAAAGATGACACACGGCCGACGCGAATTCCTGTGGCTGCCGGCTCTGCTGCTGTTGCCGGCAGGGCTCCTGCTGGCGCGTTGCAGTCCGGCGCCCAAGCCGCCCCCGGTGTTGACGCTGACCATGATCGGGGGCGCCGACCAGAACACCGATCCCGGCGGCAAGGCGGCGCCGATCGCGGTGAAGGTCTATCAGCTCACCGCCGCCGCGAAATTCTCCAGCAGCGACTGGACGGCGCTGACCGAACGTGAGCAAGCGACGCTAGGCCAGGACGAGGCTGCGCCCTCGCAGCAATTCGTCGTTGCTCCGGGCGCGACGCAGACGCAGACGTTTACGCTGAAACCTGGCGTGACGACTATCGGCATCGTGGCGCTGTATCGGGACATCGACCACGCGCAGTGGCGCGCGACGGCGCCGGCCGCCGATAGCGGGCCGACCAAGCTGACGCTGACCATCGCCAAGCTGGCGGTAACGCTGCAGCCGACGAAATAATGGCGCCGGCCAGCGCAGGCTGCTCCGGTTATCCCGGCGAAGGCCGGGACCGGGGCGCGACGGGTCCCGGCTCTCGCGAGGACGCGGCGGGCGACGGCACCGGCAGCCGGCTGGATTTGTGTCCGCCGGTGCCAGGCAAAACAAGTGCATCCGTCGCGCACTTGCGCAATGATGCGCCCGACCGGGGGGATGTTGGCCGATGAGCTGGACCAACCGCGTGGTCTGGCAGGAAGGGATGTTCCTGCGCACGCAGCATTTCCAGCAGCAGGATCGCTGGATGGAACAGCTTGTGCGCGGGCGCGTGCAGGCGCTGCGCCCGCATCCGTGGGGTGTCGTGGAATACGCGCTCGACCGCGATCTGCTGACGACCGGCCGTTTCGCCGTCGCTTCGGCCGCCGGGGTGTTCGAAGATGGCACGCCGTTCTTCATACCGGGTGAGGCCAACCACCCGCCGCCGCTGGACGTGCCGGACAGCGCGCGCAACGCGCTGGTGTACCTGGCGCTGCCGACGCGCCAGGCCGGCGCGGTGGAGGTGGCCGACGCCGCAACGGAAGGCCGTTACGTGGCGCATCCGTTCGAGGCGTACGACACGCATTCCGCCTCCCCTACCCCCGCCGAATTGCAGGTCGGCCGGCTGAAGATGCGCTATCTGCTCGAGAGCGACGAGCGCACTGGGTATCTCTGCCTGGCGCTGGCACGCATCACCGAGGTCACCGCCGACAAGCGCGTGGTGCTGGACGAGCGCTGGATCCCGCCGGCGCTGGTGTGTTCCGGGGTGGCGCCACTGTCCGGGCTGGTCGCCGAGTTGTCCGGCATGCTGAACCAGCGTGGTGAGGCGCTGGCGGCGCGGATGACCGCGCCGGGCCAGGCCGGCGTGGCACAGGTGGCCGATTTTCTCCTCCTGCAGTCGATCAACGGCTGGCAGAACGTGCTGGCGCATTGGGCGGACGCCGCCAACGTGCATCCGGAGACGCTGTACACGGCGCTGGTGCAGATGGCGGGCGAGTTCGCCACGTTCCTGGAGACAAGGCGCCCGACGGCCTACCCGGCCTATCGGCACGACGACCTGCAGCGCAGTTTTGCTCCCGTCGTCGCGGACCTGCGGCGCGCGCTGTCGGCGGTGCTGGAGCAGACCGCGGTGCCGATCCCGTTGCGCGAGGCGCGGCACGGCGTGCGGGTTGGTCCGATCACCGATCGTGGGGTGCTGCGCGCGGCGAATTTCGTGCTGACCGTGCAATGCGACGTGCCGGCGGAGACGCTGCGGCGGGTGTTCCCGGCGCAGGTGAAGATCGGCGCGGTGGAGCAGATCCGCGAGCTGGTCAACGTGGCGCTGCCGGGCATAGCGGTGCGGCCGCTGCCGGTGGCACCGCGGCAGTTGCCGTTCTACGCCGGCGCGACGTATTTCGAGCTGGATCGCGGCAGCCCGCACTGGCAGCAGATGCAGAACTCCGGCGGGTTCGCGATCCACGTATCGGGCGACTTTCCCAATCTGCGGCTCGAGCTGTGGGCGATCCGCGGGTGAGAGAGACGCGCGCATTAAAGCACTCCCTCTCCCGTTGTGAGGGAGGGTTGGGGTGGGGGGACGGGATCGCGCGGCCGGTGCGGTTCGTCCCTCCACCCCAACCCTCCCCCACAAGGGGGGAGGGAATCGGTTATACCGGTCACAGGAGCCTCGCATGAGCGACGACCCCTTCTCCGAACCCGACGATTCCGACCGCACGGTGATCCGGCCGGTGCCGGGCGGCCGGCGGCCGGCCGCCCCCGCCGCACCACCACAGCCGGTTGTACCCTCGCCATTCGCGTCGCGGCCGATGCAGCCCGGGCAGCCGCCCGGGGCGCCGATGGCGACGGCGGCCTCATTGCCGGCGGACGGCGCGGAGAGCATCAGTTTCGGACTTAACCCGCTGGTCAGCGCCGCCGCGCCGCTGCTGCAATTGCTTGGCCGGCTGCGCACCACCTATTCCCAGCCGAACGTCGATGATCTGCGCGAGCGCAGCATCCAGCAGGTGCGCAGCTTCGAGCGCCAGGCGCGCGACACCGGCGTGCCGATGGAGCAATTGCGGCCAGCGCATTACGCGCTGTGCGCCAGCATCGACGACGTGGTGCTGAACACGCCGTGGGGCAGCACCGGAAGCTGGGGGGCGCGCTCGCTGGTCTCCTCGTTCCACCAGGAGGTGCGCTCCGGCGAGCGGTTCTTCCAGTTGCTTGGACAGATGCGGGAAAATCCCGGCACGTATCTGCCGGTGCTGGAGCTTATGTACCTGTGCCTCAGCCTCGGCTTCCAGGGCCAGTACCGGCTGTCGCCGCGCGGGCCGGGCGAACTGGAGCGGCTGCGCGAAGAGGTCTATACGATCATCGCGCGCCAGCGGCAGGCGACCGACCCGGCGCTGTCGCCGCGCTGGCAAGGTGTGGCCGCCCCCTACAAGGCGGCGCGCGCCGTGGTGCCGAGCTGGGTGATGGGGGCCGGCGCGCTCGCCGTGATCGGCGGGCTGTTCGTGTGGTTTTCGTCCGGGCTGAACGCCGCCTCGGACGACGCGTTCGGCCATATGATCGCGGCACCGCTCTCGCACATGCCGAACATCCAGCGCGCCGCCCCGGTGCGTCCGCCACCGCCGCCGCCGGTGGTGCGGCAGGAGCCGCTGTCCATATTTCTCAAGCCGGAGATCGACGAGGGGCTGGTCACCGTGCTCGGCGACTACTCGATGCCGATCGTGCGCATCCGCAACCGCGGCCTGTTCCCCTCCGGCAGCGCCACCGTGGCACCGAGCTACGTGCATCTGCTTGAGCGCATCGGCGAGGCGCTGAAGACGGAAAAAGGGCCGGTGGAGGTGATCGGCTACACCGACAACCAGCCGATCCACACGGTGCAGTTCCCGTCCAATTACCAGTTGTCCAAGCAGCGGGCCGAGGCGGCGCGCGCCATCATCGTACGCGCGCTGGGCGATCCAGGCCGCGTCACCGCGGAGGGGCGGGCCGACGCCGATCCGATCGCACCGAACACCACGCCGGAAGGGCGTGATGAAAACCGCCGGATCGAAGTCACGCTGCGGAGGCAGGGATGAGTTCGCGAATAAACTCCTCCCGGTATGCGGGAGAGGCCGCGGCGCGAAGCGACGCGGGCGACGGCACCGCGAACCGCACCGAGCGTCTTGCGGCACGCTCACCCGGCGCCGGGCGCCGACGGCCTCTCGCGCGGCGCGGGAGAGGCTGAATCATGCGCTTCCTCGGCTCCCGCTGGTTCCTGAGCTTTATCGGCGTCGTCCTGCTGTCGCTGCTGCTGTGGTGGTTCGGCCCGTTCCTGTCGTTCCTCGGGTCCTGGATCGTCCGCGGCGCGGTCATCGCGGCGATGCTGCTGATCTGGCTTGGGGTGAATTTCTGGCTCGACCGCCGCCGCAAGAAGAACGACGCCGCCCTGGTCGCGGGCGTCGCCGCCGCGCCGCAGGCCGATCCCTCGATCGCCGCGTCGGCGGAAGAAGTCGCGGCGATGCGCGAGAAGCTCACCACCGCGCTGACGCTGCTGAAGAAAGCCTCCGGCTCGCGCGGCTACCTTTACGAGCAACCGTGGTACGCCATCATCGGTCCGCCCGGCGCCGGTAAGACCACCGCGCTGCTGAATGCCGGCCTGAAATTCCCGCTCGCCGCCGAAATGGGCCAGGCCGCCGTTGCGGGCGTCGGCGGCACGCGCATGTGCGACTGGTGGTTCACCGAGGACGCGGTGCTGATCGACACCGCGGGGCGCTACACCACGCAGGATTCCGACGCGGCGGTGGACAAGGCAGGGTGGGACGCGTTCCTCAACCTGCTGAAGCGGACTCGCACGCGCCAGCCGCTGAATGGCGTGATGGTCGCCATCGCGCTGTCCGACATTGCCGCCGCGCCACAGCACGAGCGCCTGGCGCACGCCAGGGCGATTCGCCGGCGGGTGAAGGAGCTGTCCGACCAGCTCGGCGTGAAGGTGCCGGTCTATGCGCTGTTCACCAAGGCCGACCTGGTTGCCGGCTTCATGGAATTCTTTGACGACCTGGATCGCGAACGCCGCGGCCAGGTCTGGGGCATGACCTTCCCGCTGAACAAGTCGGAGACCGGCACCGCCGCTGCGTTCGCCACGGAATTTTCCCAATTGGTGCAGCGGCTGAACGAGCGCTTGCTCGACCGGCTACAGGCCGAGCGCAGCCCGGACAAGCGCACCGCGATCGCCGGTTTTCCGGCGCAGGTTGCCAGCCTGCAGGCCCCGCTCGCGGAATTCGTGGCCGAGGCGTTCGGCGGCTCGCGGCTCGATCCGGCGCCGTTCCTGCGCGGCATCTACCTCACGTCCGGCACCCAGGAAGGCTCGCCGATCGACCGGCTGACCGGCGCCATGGCGCGCAGCTTCGGCATCGACGCGCAGCGCGCGCCGACCCTGCGCCCGGAGCAGGGGCGGAGTTACTTCCTGGCGCGGCTGCTGAAGGATGTGGTGTTCGGCGAAGCCACGCTGGTGTCACGCGATCCGTCCGCGGTGCGGCGCGGGCGGCTGGCCTATATCGGGGTGGCGACGGCCGCGGTGCTGGTGGCGGTGCTCGGCGCCGGCGCGCTGATCCAGACCCGCATGGCCAACAGCGGTGCCGTGGCACGGTCGGATGCCGCGCTTGCCGCGTACATCAAGGCGGCACAGGCGCTGCCGCTCGATCCGGTGACCGACGCCAACCTGCCCGCGATCGTGCCGGTGCTGGACATGGCGCGCGCACTGCCCTTCGGGGCGGATGGCGGGCCGGCGCCGACGCAGTTCTTCCCCGGGCTCGACCAGACCGCGAAACTCGGCGAGGGGGCGCGGCAGGTCTATATCCATGCGCTCGACAACATCCTGCTGCCGCGGCTGATCGTCCGGCTGGAAAGCCAGATGCGGCAGAATTTCAACAATCCTGCCTTTTTGTATGAGGCGACGCGCATTTACCTGATGCTCGGCTCGGCCGGGCCGCTGGACCGCGATTCGGTGAAGGCGTGGATGCATTTCGATTGGGCGGCCGCCTGGCCGGGTCCGACCAGCCAGCCGTTGCGTGACTCGCTGGAGCGCCACCTCGCGGCCTTGCTCGACCAGCCATTGCCGAAAGTGTCGCTGGACGGCGCGTTGGTGGAGGACGCGCGGCGCACGTTCAGCCGCGTGTCGCTGGCGGAACGCGTCTATGCGTCGATCCAGCACTCGGCGCAGGCGACGGCGTTGCCGCCCTGGCGGCCTTCGGATGCGCTCGGCGCCACCGGCGTGCGGGTGTTCGTCCGCCGCTCCGGTGTGCCGATGACCGACGGCATTCCCGGGTTCTACACGGTGGACGGGTTCTACAAGGTACTGCTGCCGCAATTGCCGGCCGCCACCAGGCAGGTTGCCTCGGAAAGCTGGGTGCTGGGCAAGCAGTCGGAGATCGATCCGTCCAGCCCGCAAGTGCTCAACCTGCAGAACGACGTGGTCAAGCTGTACACTGCGGACTACGCCAGGCATTGGGACGCACTGCTGAACGACATCGACGTCGAGCCGCTGACCAACATGCAGCAGGCGGTGCAGGACCTGTATGTTCTGTCGTCGCCGCAATCGCCGATGCGTGACCTGCTGGCGAGCATCACCCGCCAGCTTACGCTGACCCAACCTCCGCCGCCGGCGCCGGGCGTGGCGGGAGCGGCGGGTGCCGCGCAGGCCGCCGCCAGCGCGGCGGCGGCGAAGGCGGCCGGCGGCACGGCCAGTTCGCTGAAGGGGCTGTTCGGCCAGACGGCCGGTCCGGCGCCGGAACCGCCGGGCAAGGCGATCGAGGACCGCTATGCGGCGCTGATCGGCTTTGTCGGCAAGGGCCCCGGCGCGCCGATCGACGGCGCGCTGAAGCTGCTGAACGACTTGCAGCAGCAGCTCGCGCAGGTGGCGAATGCCGGACCGGGCGGTGCCGCGCCCCCGGCCGGCGGCGCCGACCCAGCGCAGTTGCTGCAGACCCAGGCACTGCAAGACCCGCAGCCGGTGCAGCGCTGGCTGGCTGCGCTGGCGCTCAGCGGCAATTCGCAGCGCAGCGCCGGTTCGAAGGCGGCGGCGGCGCAGGCGTTCAACGCGCCCGGCGGCCCGGCCTCGCTGTGCAAGCAGGCGGTAACCGGGCGGTATCCGTTCACTCCCGGCGCGCCGAATGCCATCCCGCTGGATGATTTCGCCCGGCTGTTCGGGCCGAACGGCATGATCAACCAGTTTTTCAACCAGCAGCTCCGGCCATTTGTCGATACCTCGGGCGCGACCTGGACGGCGCAGCCGGTGGCCGGCGTGGCGCCACCGGTCAGCCCCGGCAACCTGGCACAGTTTCAGCGCGCGGCGACGATCGGCGAGCTGTTTTTTGCCGGTGGCGGGGCCCAGCCGAGCGTACGGTTCGACATCACGCCCGAGACGCTGGATTCCGGGGCCTTGCAGGTGACACTGGAACTCGGCGGGCAGACCATCACGTACGCGCACGGGCCGCAGCGTGCCACCTCGGTCACCTGGCCCGGGGCGAACGGGATGGGCAGCGCGCGGCTGGTGTTTGAGCCGGCGCCCACCGGCGGCGGGGTGTTGCAGGCGACCGGTCCCTGGGCGCTGTTCCGCCTGTTCGACCAGGGCAGTCTGCAAGAGGCCGGTTCCTCCGACCGCTATACACTGACCTTCCATGTGGGCAATCGCGAGGCCAGTTTCGAAATCCGCGCGGGATCAGTGTTGAATCCGTTTGCCCCCGGCATGCTGCACGATTTCAAATGCCCCGGGTTGTAGGTCTGCCACGAATCTCCCCCTCCCCTTGTGGGATGGGGATGTGGGGATGGGTTGGCGCAATCCGCATGGCCCGCTCCGCCCAACCGCCTCCCGCACGGGGAGGAGGAAGATGCCCGCCATGGGTGCCATGACCGCCGTGCTGGCCGGGTTCTATGGCAAGCTGCCGGCACGTGGCGATTTCGTGCGCGCGGTACTGCCGCGCGACTTTACCGACCGCTGGGATGCGTGGCTCGCCCCGGCCATCGCCGGCAGCCGCGAAGCCCTGGGCGAGAGCTGGCTGCCGGCCTTTTTGGAAGCGCCGGTCTGGCGCTTCGCCTTATCCGCCGGGCTGTGCGGCGAACGCGCGGCGCTGGGCCTGATGCTGCCCAGCGTGGACCGGGCCGGCCGCTATTTCCCACTGACCTTCGCGGCATTGTTCACTGGCGGCACGGCGCCGGCCGACGACCCTGCCTGGCTGGATGGCTGCGAAGCCGCCGGCCGCGCCGCGCTGGAACAGGATGCCGGGCCGGAGCGGCTCGGCGCGATGCTCGGTGTGCCATGGGTGGACGCGCCGTGTGCGGCGGACGACGCAGCGCCACGAACCGACTCGGGATCAGCGCGGAGCACCTGGTGGACCGACGGTGCACCACGCGTGCCGGCTACGCGCTTCGTTTTGACGGGACTGCCGGATGCTTTCGTTTATGCCACGATGCTCGGGGCCACGGTGCCGGGGGCACCAACGGGGGGAAAGTCATGGGAGCCACCGTCATGAGCGCGGTTCACCTCCGCTCCTGGGCGATGTCGCACCCGGGCATGAAACGCAAACACAACGAGGATGCGTATGTCGATCGCCCCGACCTGGGTGTCTGGGCGGTGGCGGACGGCGCCGGCGGACATCATGCCGGCGAAGTCGCATCCGGCATGATCCGCGAGTCGCTAGAAGCGATCCCGCCCGGCCTGTCGGCTTCCGAGTTGCTCGCGGAAGTGCGCATGCGCATCGAGGCGACGCACGCAGCGTTGCGCACCGAGGCGCAGCGGCGCGGCCCGGATGTGATCATCGCCTCGACCGTGGTGGTGATGCTGGCGCGCAACGAGCATTTCGCTTGCCTGTGGGCCGGCGATTCGCGCGCCTATCTGCTGCGGGACGGCGCATTGCGGCAGATCACCCGCGACCACAGCCTGGTGCAGGAGCTGGTCGAATCGGGTGCGATCCGTCCGGAGGACGCCGAGCATCATCCGCGCGCCAACGTGATCACCCGCGCGGTCGGCGCCGACCTGGAAGAGTTCGTGTTGGACAAGGTGAGCGGGCGGATTCAGGCGGGCGATCGTTTTCTGTTGTGCAGCGACGGGTTGTGCAAGACGGTGCCGGAGGGTGAGTTGGCCGCGCTGCTCTCCGACACCGCCGGCGTGCCGCCGCCGCAGACACTGGTTGCCGCGGCACTGGCCCTGAACGCGTCGGACAACGTCACCGCCGTGGCGGTGGAAGCGACGGCATAGGGGCATCACTTCCGCCTTGGGCGGAGGGGTTTCGCGGGAACAAAAAACGCCGGAGGGGCGAGCCCCTCCGGCGGTTTCTTGGCGTGACGTCCGCGATGTTCAGATTTTCTTCTGTTGCGTCAGATCCCAACCCACCACGTCCGGGGTGCCGGCGATCTTCGAGTCGCGGCCGGTGTACTTCCAAGTGACCGTAGCGAAGTTGAGTGACACGGTTTCCTGCGGCGCGTCTTCTCCACCGGCGGACGCGCTGTAGCCGCTCAGACCCGTCTCGGTCAGGTTGTACTGGAGATAGGTCTCCACCTTGTCCTTGGTGGTGGTCGTGAAGTGGATTTCGACCGCGGTGCTGAAGTCGCCACCGACGGCATCCTGCCACAGCTTCGGCGATGCTTTGTCCATGCGCTTCGTCACGACGATCTCGCTGATCGACGGCTCCGACCCCTCGCGGGTGTCCGAGCTCTTGGACGGCGAGGTGACGGACCGGCCGACGCCCCACTGGAACGAGCCCAGCTCGATCCAGTCCTTGAACCCGTCGGTGGTGACGGATCCCTTGATGGTGCCGCCGTATTTCATATAGATGGCCACGCTGACGCTCCTTTTGCTGTCATACCAGACACAAACTCAGCCGACATGGTATTGAAACGACCCAGCCGTGTCCACGGTCACGGCGATGGTGTCGATTGTTCCGCCCTCGGCAAGGCGGGACAATACCTCTCCAGACAACTCCGGGAGCAACGTTCGTGAGAGTATCTTCTCGACGTTGCGTGCCCCCGAGGAGGTTTCTGTACACCGGTCGGCGATCGTCTGCACCACCGAATCATCCCAGGCAAATTTCGCCGCATATGCCTCCTGAACGCGCCGGCGGATGCGGTTGAGTTGCAGGCCGACGATCTTCTTGATCACGTCGGGCGACAGCGGGAAATACGGCACCAGCGTCACGCGGCCCAGGAAGGCGGGCTTGAAGACCTTCATCAGTTCCGGCATCAGCGCGTCGGCCAGCCCGGCGGCGTCGGGCGCCGTTTCAGGGTCGGCGAAGAGCTGGGTGATGAGGTCGGTGCCGGCATTCGATGTCATAATGATGACGGCGTTCTTGAAGTCGATGTCGCGGCCCTCGCCGTCCTTCATGTTGCCCTTGTCGAACACCTGGAAGAAGATGTCCTGCACGCCCGGATGGGCCTTCTCCATCTCGTCGAGCAGGATCACGGAATAGGGGCGGCGGCGCACCGCCTCGGTCAGCACGCCGCCCTCGCCGTAGCCGACATAGCCGGGCGGGCTGCCCATCAGCAGGCTGACCTTATGCTCCTCCTTGAACTCCGACATGTTGATGGTGGTCATGTTCTGCTCGCCGCCGTAGAGCAGGTCCGCGAGGGTCAACGCGGTTTCGGTCTTGCCGGTGCCGGAGGTTCCGACCATCAGGAACACGCCGATCGGCTTGCGCGGGTCGGTGAGTCCGGCACGGCTGGTGCGGATCGCCTCGGCGACCGCCTCGAGCGCGTGCGACTGGCCGACGATGCGCTGCTCCATGGTATCCTTGAGGTGCAGCACGGTGCGGATTTCGTTCGACTGCATGCGGCCGGTCGGGATGCCGGTCCAGCCCGCCACCACTTCGCCCACGGCCTGGCCGTCCACCACCGGGTGGATCAGCGGTTCCTCGCCTTGCAGCGCGTGCAACCTGGCGGTGGTCTCGGTCAGCGTGCCGCGCAACGCGTCCTTGTCGAGGGTACACTCGCCGCTCTCGATCTGCCCCCTGATCTCCCGCATTTCCCCGACCAGCGCCTTTTCCTGCGCGAAGCGCTCCTGCAGCGCCACCAGCTCGGCGGCTTTTTCGGCGCGCTCGGTGAGCAGGTTGTCCCGCCGTACGGCGTGGTTTTCGCCGCCGGCGATCTCGCGATCGACGATGGCGAGTTCGGTGTCGATCAGGTCGATGCGGCGGGTGCGGTCCTCGATCGGCGCCGGCACCGCCGCCTGGCTCATCGCCACGCGGGCGCAGGCAGTGTCGATCAGGCTCACCGCCTTGTCCGGCAACTGGCGGGACGGGATGTAGCGCGCCGAGAGCCGGACCGCTTCGCTGACCGCCTGGTCGAGGATGCGGACGTGATGGTGCTTCTCCAGCGTGGCCACCAGGCCGCGGATCATCGCGGTGGCGACCGGCTCGGTCGGCTCCTCGACCTTCACCACCTGAAAGCGGCGGGTGAGCGCGGCGTCCTTCTCGAAGTATTTCTTGTATTCCGCCCAGGTGGTGGCGGCGATGGTGCGCAGCTCGCCGCGCGCCAGGGCCGGCTTCAGCAGGTTGGCGGCATCGCCCTGGCCCTGCGAGCCGCCGGCGCCGATCAACTGGTGCGCCTCGTCGATGAACACGATGATCGGCTTCGGCGACGCCTTCACCTCGTCGATGACGCCGCGCAGCCGGTTTTCGAACTCGCCCTTCACCCCGGCGCCGGCCTGCAACAGGCCGAGGTCGAGCGTGCGCAGGGTGACGCCTTGCAAGCCGGGCGGCACGTCGCCGGAGGCGAGCCGCAGCGCGAAGCCCTCGACCACGGCGGTCTTGCCGACGCCGGCCTCGCCGGTGAGGATCGGGTTGTTCTGGCGCCGCCGCGTCAGGATATCGATCATCTGGCGGATTTCGCTGTCGCGCCCGAGGATCGGATCGATTTTTCCCGCCTTTGCCTGG
Source organism: Acetobacteraceae bacterium (assembly GCA_035535035.1). GTDB lineage: Bacteria > Pseudomonadota > Alphaproteobacteria > Acetobacterales > Acetobacteraceae > JASHVB01. The sequence continues at coordinate 51,572 of DATLQW010000081.1, read as the reverse complement.
GCGGTGAGATCGGTGGTGAACTGGTCGAGCGCGCCGCCGCCGCCGCGCGGCATCGGGGGGCCGCCCTCGCCCGGCGCGCTGCCTTCCGCGGCAGCCGCGGCGCCGGCCTCCTGCGCCTCGGCGCTGTTGGCGGTGATCGCGGCGAAATCGCGCTTCAGCAGGTCGGGGGCGATCTTCAGGAGCTGGCTGGACGCGTCGCGCGCATGGCGCGCCAGGGTTTCGTCCGCCAGCAGCGCCCATAACAGGTGGCCGGAGCGCAGCTTGTAGGCATTCTGCTCCAGCGAGGCGAACAGCCAGGCCTGCTTGACCAGCTCGACGATCTCCGGCGCCAGCGAGGGCGCGCGGCCGTTGCCGGTCTTCATTTTTTCCAGGGAACGATTCAGGTCGGTGGCGAAGCGGCCGGACTCGATTTCATAGTGCTTCAGGATGAAGCTGACATCGCCGTCCGGCCGGTCGGCCAGCGTAACGAGCCAGTGCTCGATTTCGACGTTGTAGTGGGTGCGCGACAGGGTCAGTCCGGCGGCGGCCTCGAGCGCGCGACGGCAGGTGTCGTTCAGGTGGCCGACAAGCTGTTTCAGGTCGATAGCGGCCATCGTGTTTCCTGCCCGGTTGCCGACGCGGTGGAGCCGGGGGACCATCCCCCCTTTCCGCGCATCAACTGTATGTGTTACGCGGAACCGTTGTCCAGCTTTTGAGCAGGTGCGCAAGTGGCTTTGCCGGATGGGTTCGATCTCGATGCACTGCTGGCGCCGATTCCGGGCGACGCTCCCCAGGGCAGCGACATCCGGGAGGACTATACCGCGCAGTCGCCGTACAACCGGCTGCGCGACGCGCGCTCGGAGGCGCGCGACGCGGAAAAGCTGCAGGAGGCCGGCAGCGACGATGCGCGCGATCCGGCGCCGCTGTGGCGCAGCGTGCGGGAGCTGGGCCTGAAGACGCTGGCGGAAACCGCCAAGGACCTGGAGGTCGCGGCCTGGGTCACCGAGGCGTATGTGCGCAGCCACGGGCTGCCCGGTCTCGCTGCCGGTGCACGACTGATCGCCGGACTGGCGGCGCAATATTGGGACGGCGTGTTTCCGCTGCCCGACGACTATGGCGTGGAGACGCGGGTTGCGCCGGTAACCGGGCTGAACGGACGCGAAGGCAACGGCTCGCTGATCCAGCCGCTGCACAAGCTGGCGCTGTTCACCCGCGGCGACGGCACCCCGATCGCGATGTATCAGTATGAAAGCTCGGCGCAGCTCGGGACGCTGGACGGTGAACGGCGGGCGGCGCGCATCGCGGCGGGCGCCGTCCCGTTCGAAGAACTGGAGAAGGAGGCGCGCGGTCAGGCGCGCAACTTCGCCAGGCTGCGCGAGGACGCACGCGAGGCGCTGGCCGCCTGGCAGGGAATGGCGGGAATACTCGACGAGAAGGCGAGCGAGGACCCGCCATCGACGAGCACGGTGCGCGACATGATCGCGCATGTTGTGGAAATCGCCAACCGGTATTCCCCGCCGGAGGCTGGCGCGCCGGCGGCGGACGCGCCGGCCGAGGTCGCGGCGCCGGGGGTGGCGGTGGGCGGCGGGGCGATCGGCGGCGTCGCCGTGCCGGCCGGGCAGGTCGCCTCCCGCGAGGACGCGCTGCGCGCGCTGGAGAGCCTCGCCGCGTTCTTCCGCCGGACCGAGCCGCTGTCGCCGCTGTCCTACACGCTGGACGAAGCGGTGCGCCGCGGGCGGATGACCTGGCCGGACCTGCTGGAGGAGATCGTGTCTGATCGGGACAGCCGGAATGCGATCCTCACCACGCTTGGCATCCGGCCGCCGCCGCCGCCGGAGGGGTAGCGCGGCGCGGCCTGGGCTGCGGTTTCGCCTGCCTGATAAAGGAAATCATGGCGCCCGAGTGTGAACCATGTCATATCCGGCGCTCGGTTGTTGACCCTATTCGTCCGGGCCGACTATTATTCGGCCTGGTGTGGTGAAACCGCCAACGGCACAGGCAGGCAATGTCGGCGCCAGCCGACCACAGCGACGGGAAGCGAGCACATGAGTGCAAGCATACATGACAAGCTGAATCGCGTGCGCAAGCCGCGCGTTCACATCACTTACGAAGTCGAGACGGAGGGCGCGCAGATCGTCCGCGAGTTGCCGTTCGTCGTCGGGGTCATGGGCGACTTCTCCGGCGACCCCACCTCGCCGCTGCGGCCCATGGCGGACCGCAAGTTCATCCAGATCGACCGCGACAACTTCAACGACGTGATGGCCAGCATGAATCCTGGCCTGAAGCTGAAGGTTGACAACAAGCTTTCGGAAGCCGGCGGCCAGATGAGCGTGGAGCTGAAGTTCAATTCGCTCGATGACTTCGAGCCGGCGCGCGTCGCCGGTCAGGTGCCGGCGTTGCGGGCGCTGATGGAGACGCGGTCCAAGCTGCGCGACCTGATGAGCAAGGTTGACCGGTCGGAGGAGCTTGAGGGCCTGCTGGAGCAGGTGCTGAGGAACGAGACCGAGCTGAAGTCCCTGCAGGAGCAGCTCGGCCTCGGCAAGCAGGAGGGCTGATCCATGTCAGGCGCACAGACTGCCACGCCGGCCGCCGAGGCCACTACCACCGAAGGCGTATCGTTCCTCGACCAGGTCATCGGCGCGACCAAGCAGACCGCGCCCGATCAGACGACGGATCTGATGAAGAACCTGGTCGAGCAGGCGATGGCCGGCACGGTCACGTTCGACAAGAACCTGCAGCGGACGTTCGAGCGGGCGATCGCCGCCATCGACCGCAAGCTGTCGGAGCAGCTCAACGCGATCATGCACGACCCCAAATTCACCAAGCTCGAGGGGACGTGGCGCGGGCTGAACTATCTGGTCATGAACAGCGAGACCGGCACCAGCCTGAAGATCCGCGTGCTGAACGCGTCCAAGCGCGACCTGAGCCGCGACCTTCAGCGGGCGGTCGAATTCGACCAGAGCCAGTTGTTCAAGAAGATCTACGAGAACGAGTTCGGCACCCCGGGCGGCGAGCCCTATGGTTCGCTGATCGGCGATTACGAGTGGACGCAGCATCCGGACGACGTCGAGACGCTGCGGCTGATCTCCAACGTTGCGGCCGGCGCGTTCGCGCCGTTCATCTCGGCGGCCGGTCCTGGCATGTTCGGCTTCGACTCCTGGACCGAGTTGGCCAAGCCGCGCGACCTCGCGAAGATCTTCGAGACCGCGGACTACACCAAGTGGCGCAGCTTCCGCGACAGCGAGGATGCGCGCTTCGTCAGCCTGGTGATGCCGCGCACGCTGGCGCGCCTGCCCTATGGCGCGGCGACCAAGGCGATCGACGAGTTCGCCTACGAGGAAGCGCCGTATGACGACGCGACGGGCGCCGCCAAGGCGATGGACCACGACCATTATTGCTGGATGAACGCGGCCTACGCGATGGGCACCAAGCTCACGGACGCATTCGCCAAATATGGCTTCTGCACCGCGATTCGCGGCGCCGAGGGCGGCGGCAAGGTGGAGGGCCTGCCGACGCACGTGTTTACGTCGGACGACGGCGACATGGACGCCAAGTGCCCGACCGAGCTGGCCATCACCGACCGGCGCGAGTTCGAGCTGTCCAATCTCGGCTTCCTGCCGCTCTGCCACTACAAGAACACCGACTACTCGGTGTTTTTCGGGGCGCAGACGGTGCAGAAGGCGAAGAAGTACGACCGGCCGGAAGCGACCGCCAATGCCGCGATTTCGTCACGGCTGCCATACATCATGGCGTCCAGCCGCTTTGCGCACTACCTGAAGGTGATGGCCCGCGACAAGATCGGCAGCTTCATGGAGGCCGGCGATGTCGAGCGTTGGCTGAACCGCTGGATCACCAACTACGTCAACGGCAACGAGAACGCCGGCCAGGAGATGAAGGCGCGCTATCCGCTGCGCGAGGCGAAGGTGGAGGTGCGGGAAATTCCCGGCCGGCCGGGTTCCTACAACGCGGTCGCCTATCTGCGGCCGTGGCTGCAGATGGAAGAGCTCACCACGAGCCTGCGCATGGTGGCCCGCATTCCGGCCAATACGGGCTAACGGCCCGGTTCTCGCCCCCTGACCCCTTCCGGTTGAAGGAGGGGGTTAGGGGGAGAGGCGGCGCGCATAATGGATCTGGCGGTTTCCCAGACGGCCCCCTCCTCCCAACCCCCTCCCTCAAGGGAAGGGGGAGATGCGCCGATCGATCTGCGCGGGGCAATGCTGTCCGGCCGCTTTGTCGGCAAACGCGACATCGCCCTGGAAGACGCAATCTCCGACTTCCTGGTGAGTGACGGTGGCGAGGCCGTCGATCGGTGGTTCGGCGCGGCGGCGGGATGCCGGCTGCGCGCCGATCCGGAGGGGTTGCGCGGCATGCTCGATCGCGACATCGCTGCGATCGATGCGCTGCTGTCGGAGCAGGTGGACGCGATCCTGCACGAGGCAAGGCTGCGTCGCCTGGAAGGCACCTGGCGCGGCATTGCCTGGCTGGTGGACGGCACCGACCAGAGCAGCCGGCTCAAGATCAAGCTGTTCAATGCCGGCTGGCACGAGGTCTGCCGCGACCTGGAACGGGCGATCGAGTTCGACCAGAGCAATTTGTTCCGCAAGGTATATGAGGAGGAGTTCGGCACGCCCGGTGGCGAGCCGTATGGCCTGCTGGTGGTGGACCACGAGGTACGCCACCGCCCCTCCCCCACGGCACGGACCGACGACGTCACCGCGCTGACCGCCTTGTCGGGCGTTGCGGCGGCAGCGTTTTGTCCGGTCATCATGGCAGCCTCACCGACGCTGCTGGAGGTTGACAGCTTCGCCGACCTCGCCAACGTCATCGATCTCGCCGCGCCGCTGCGCAACGCCGAGCATGCCCGCTGGCGCAGCCTCGCGACGCGCCCGGACATGCGCTTCATCGGCGTCGCCTTGCCGCGCTTGCTCGCCCGCCCTCCCTGGGAGGATGACGGCACCCGCGCCGACAGCTTCCGCTATGCCGAATACGCCCCGACCGGCGAGGAGAGGGTGTGGATGAACGCCAACTACGCGTTCGCCAGCGTCGTCGCCCGCGCGTTTGCCAATTACGCCTGGCCGGCCGATGTGCGCGGCGTGGAAACGGACCGGGTCGGCGGCGGCCTGGTGGAAGGCGTGCCGCTCGAGCCGTTCCGCACCGATCCCGATTTCGTGTGGACCCGTGCATCGGTGGAGATCGTCTGGAACGACCACCAGGAACGCGCATTGCTCGATGCCGGACTGATGCCGCTATCCGCCATACCGTTCAGCGAGGAACTGGTGTTCGGCGCGGTGCGCAGTCTGCTGGTGCCGCAGCGCTACACCGGCGCGACAGCGGTGGCTGCGGACGCCAACGCAAGGCTGTCGTCGCAGATCAATTCCATCCTGTGCGCCTCGCGCTTCGCGCACCACCTGAAGATGAAGGGCCGGCAGATGGTCGGCTCGTTCAAGACTGCCGACGAGATCGAACGGCTGTTGCAGGAATGGCTGACCCAATACGTCAATGCCAATGTCAGCTCCACCGGCGATTCCCGCGCGCGGTTTCCGCTGGTCGGCGGTCGCGTCAGGGTACAGGAACTGACCGGCAAGCCTGGCCATTTCGGTTGCGTGGTGCAGTTGCAGCCGCACTACCAGCTCGACGACGTGTCGGCGACATTCCAACTCGTCACCGATCTCGGCGGCCGCTGATGATGACGGTCCGCCCGGACCCGGCCGCGGTCCCCGATCGGGTCGGGGTCGCTTCGGACGGCTACAAACCTTGAGGGATTCATGAGCACGACCGACCAGACGGCCGCCACGCTGTTTCGCTCCGGCAAGTTGAGCGATGCCATAACGGCGGCACAGACCGCGCTGCGCAAGGCACCTACCGACCTGAGCGCCCGCGTGCTGCTGGCGGAGCTGCTGGCATTCTCCGGCAACCTCGAACGCGCCGACGTTATCCTGGACGCGGCCTCGACGATCGATCCGTCCAGCGCCCTGGTCGTCGCCGAATTCCGCCAGCTGGTGCGCGCGGACATGGCGCGGCGCCAGCTTTTCCGCGACGGCCGCGTGCCGGAGTTCCTGGGCGAACCGACCGACACGCAACGTTTGCAACTCGCGGCGCTGGTCGCGCTGCGTGCCGGCGATGTGGCGGAGGCAGCGCAACAGGCCGAGGCAGCCGAGGCGGTGCGGCCACACACGCCGGGCAAGCACAACGGTACGGCGTTCGACGACCTGCGCGACGTGGACGACCTGCTGGCCGGCAGCGTCGAGGTGCTGACCACGACCGGCAAATACTACTGGATCCCCACCGAGCGCCTGATCAGCGTCACGCTGCACGCGCCGAAGCGCCCGCGGGACCTGCTGTGGCGCCGCGCGTCGATGTCGGTGGACCAGGGCCCTGACGGCGACGTCTATATTCCGGTGGTGTACTGCGGCGACGATGCGATGAGCGAAGCGCAACGCATCGGCCGTGAAACCGACTGGCAGCAGGCGGCGGGCGGCCCGGTGCGCGGTATCGGCCAGCGGGTGTTCCTGGTGGGCGACGACGATGTCGCGATCATGGAACTCGGCAGCCTGACGTTTACCGGGACGGGCGGCGCATGAGTGGACGGGCCGGAACGCGCGGCACCGCGGTTCGCGTCCAGGCGCCATTGCTCGACCGGTTGATCGACGAAGCTCCGGACCAGCCGCGCGATCCGCCGATCTCGGTTGCGGATACCATGGCGGCACTGCGCCAATCGGTGCGGCGTGACCTGGAGGCGCTGCTGAATGCACGCCGCCGATGGCGCTCCTGGCCGAAATCGCTGGGCGAACTCACCACGTCGCCGATCGGCTATGGCATTCCGGACTTCGCCTCCGGCGCGTTCAACGACGCGCGCCGGCGCGAGGAGCTGCGACTGGAGATCGAGGATACCATCCGCCGGTTCGAGCCGCGCTTCCTGTCGGTGCGCGTGCACCTGGTGGACGCCCGCGAGAATTTGGAGACCACGCTGCGCCTGCGGATCGACGCCGTGATGCACGCCGATCCGGCGCCTGAGGCGGTGACCTTCGACACGGTGGTGGATCCCACGACAGACGATGTGCTGGTCCGTGCGAAAGAGTAGAGCACGTTTCCCGCAAAACCGGGTCGCGCCGCGCGGCGGATCGGCGCGGCACGGGCTTGCGCACCGGGTGAGGGCACCGCTTGCCGCCCCGATCACCCCCACAGGCTGCTTCGCGGCGACCTCTCCCACTGTATGGGAGAGGTAAATGTCCGATACCCTGCTTCCGTATTACGATCGCGAACTGGCGGCCATCAAACGCCTGGCCGCGGAATTCGCCGAGACCCATCCGAAGATTGCCGGGCGGCTGCGCCTTTCGGCCGACGCGGTGGACGACCCGCACGTGGCCCGGCTGCTGGAAGGCGTCGCGTTCCTCGCCGGGCGTGTCCATCACCGGCTCGACGACGAATTCCCCGAGCTCACGGACTCCCTGCTTGGCCTGCTGTATCCGCACTACCTCTCGCCGATCCCGTCCTGCATGGTCGCGCAACTCGACTGCCAGCCGGACCTGCTGATCCCGGCGCGGCTGGCGGCCGGCCTCGCCCTCGACACCGAACCGGTGCATGGGGAGACGTTGCGCTACCGCTCGACCAGCGCCGTCACGCTCTGGCCGATCGAGGTGGAGAGCGTCCGCCTGTCCGGCCTGCCGATCGTCGCGCCCGCCAACCCGGCTGCCAGCGGCGCTGCCGGCGTGCTGCGTGTCACCCTGAAATGCTCGTCGCCCGACGTCACCTTCAACCAGCTCGGGGTCGATCGGCTGCGCTTCTTCCTGCGCGGCCCCACCAACCAGACGCTGCCGCTGTATGAGCTGCTGTGCGGCCACGCGATCTCCGTCGCGTATGCCGATTCCGCGGTCGATGGCGCCGCCGTCGTGGTACCGGGCCGCAGCATCGCACCCGCCGGCTTTGCCCCGGAGGAAGCCTTGCTGCCGTGGTCCGCGCGCGGCTTCTCCGGCTTCCGGCTGCTGACCGAATACTTCGCCTTCCCGGAGAAGTTCCTGTTCCTGGATTTCACCCGGATCGACACCAAGACGCTGGTGTCCGGCGGCAACAAGCTGGAGATCTTCGTTTATCTGGACCGCGCCGCCCCGGAGCTGGAACGCAGCATCGGCCCGACGGCCCTCGCCCTCGGCTGCACGCCGCTGGTCAACTTGTTCCAGCAGCGCTGCGAACCGATACGGCTGACCCACATGGATACCGAGTATCGCGTCGTGCCGGATGCCAGGCGCCCGCGCGCCGCCGAGGTGTGGAGCGTCGATCGGGTACGCGAAACCCTGCCGGACGGCTCATTCCGGCCCTGGCGGCCGTTTTACCGGCTGAGCGAGTCCGAGGCCGCGTCCCCGGGTCGGGCGCGGGGACCGTCCGGCGTGGGCACCGCAACGTCTGGCGGTTTCTACCACGTCGCCCGCCGTCCCGCCGCGCCGGGCGTGCCGGGCACCGAAGTCTTCGTGGCTCCACACGATCCGGCCTTCGACCCTGACAAGCCGGCCGACACCGTGCTTTCGGTTGACGCGCTCTGCCTCAGTCGCGACCTGCCCACCGACCTGCCATTCGGCGGCGGCCACCCGACCCTGCGCCTGGTGGAAGGCGCCGCTTCGGTCGCCGGCATCCGAGCCGTCACCCCACCGTCCACCACTCTGCGCCCGCCGTTGCGCGAGCGCGGCTTCTGGCGGCTGGTGTCGCACCTGTCGCTCGGCCACCTCGCGGTTACCGGCGGCGACGATGGCGCCAATGCACTGAAGGAGGTTCTGCGGTTGTACGACCTGCGGGAAACCGCGGAAACCCGCAATGCCATCGACGCCATCACCAGCATCTCCGCCCACCCCGGTACTGCGCGGGCGCCCGGACGCATCGGGGCGTTCTGCCGCGGGCTGGATGTTACGCTCGAATTCGACCCGCGGGCCTGGCAGGCCAGCGGCCTTTATTTGCTGGCGTCGGTGCTGGAACACTTTTTGGCCCTGCACGGGACCGTCAACAGCTTCACCCGCACTACCGTCGTCCTGCGCGGCCGTCCGGGCACCGCCGCCGCGTGGCCGGCCCGCAGCGGCACCCGCGTGCTTGCATGACAGGGTTGGATGCGGATCGCGGAGAAAGCCAGGGGGGCTTTGCCCCCCTTGGCCCCCCACCAGGGGGCGGCGCCCCTTGGAATCCATCCGGGCTTCGGGGATGAGGGGGCGCTCCGTGCTGGCCGAGCTGGCGGCGGCACCGCGGCGGTTTCGGTTTGATGCGGCCGTGCGGGTGTTGACCCGGGCCAGGCGATCGGACGATCCGGCCGAGGTCATGCGGTTTCGCACCCCGAGTGGCTTGGTGTTTCCCCCGGCGGATGTCCTGGAGGTGGATGCGCGAGGACCGCAGCCGGAGTTGACGGTGGGGCTGATGGGCCTCACCGGGCCGTCCGGGGTGCTGCCGCGCGCTTATTCCGAAATCGTGACGAAGACGCGGCGCGGCCGATCCACGGCGCTGCATGAGTTCCTCGACCTGCTGGGCCATCGCTTCGTTGCGTTCTTTGCGCGGGCAGCGATGAAGTATCGCCCGGCGCGGGCCGCCGAGACGGCGGCGTTGCGCGCACCTGACGCGACGGATGCGGTGACCCAGGCGCTGCTGGCGCTGACCGGCTACGGCACGGCCAACCTGGCGCCGCGGCTGCTGGCGGGAACCGAGCCTATCCTGCACTACGCCGGGTTGTTCGCCATGCGGCCGCGTTCGGCGGATCGGCTGGGGACGATGTTGTCCGACTGGCTGGGCATGCGCGTCGAGGTGGAGGAGTTCGCCGGTGCGTGGCTGGGTCTGCCGGTGGACCAACGGACGCGAATCGGAGTGAACGGGGTGTTCAACCGGCTGGCGATGGATGCGGCGATCGGGGTGCGCGCCTGGGACCCACAGGCTCGGTTCGTGTTGCGCATCGGACCGCTGGACCGGGCCGGATTCGAACGGCTGCTGCCGGATCGGCTGGCGCTGCACCGGCTGGTGTCGCTGACCCGGGCCTATGTCGGGTTCGAGCTGGGGTTCGCCGTCAATCCGGTGCTGGCGGCGCGGGATGTGCCGCCGCTGCGGCTGGATGCCCTGGCCGAGCCGCCGCCGCGGCTGGCGTGGAACACGTGGCTGCCCGGTCCTCCCGGCTCGATCCGGCGCCGCGGCGATGCGGCGGACGCGGTGTTCGAGGCGGAGGTGATCGAGGCGCAGCGCATCGTGACGAGGGAATTGGCGGCATGAGCAACTGGGGCGGCGGCTATGTGACCGACATTGCCTACACCACGGGGTGGTATCGCCAGCAGTCGCCGTCGATCGTTTCTCTCGCGTGCCTGCTGGGCGGGGTGGTGTCGCCGATGCCGGCCGGGAACGACGCGGTGAGCTACCTGGAGTTGGGCTGCGGCCACGGCTACGGGGCGATGCTGCTGGCGGCGAGCAATCCGGCATGGCGCGTCACCGCGGTGGACTTCAATCCGGCGCATGTCGCCGCAGCGCGCGAATGGGCCGCCGAAGCCGGGCTGACCAACATCAGCTTCATCGAGGCGGACCTGGCGACGTTGGCCGGCGATCCGGCGGGGCGGTCGATCCCGGAGGCGGATTTCGTTTCGATGCACGGGGTCTGGTCTTGGGTGCCGGCCGTGGTGCGGGCCGGCATCGTGAGGCTGCTGCGCGACAAGGTGCGGCCGGGCGGGGCGGTGCATGTCAGCTACAACGCGCTGCCAGGCTGGGGCAGCGCGATGGGGATGGCTCGCATGCTGCGGACGGTCGGCCGGAAGCAGGCCGAGCGCAGCGACCGCCAGGCGGAGGCCGGGTTGCGCTTCATTCGCGAGATGATGACCGCCGACGCCGTGCAGTTGAAGCGCTCGAACATCGTCCAGTTGCTTATGGAGAAGTTGGACGATTTTCCCGGCATGTATCTGGCGCATGAATACATGAACGAATCATGGGCGCCGTGCTTCATGGCGGAGGTCGCGGAGGCACTGGCGGACGCCAAGCTGGAATGGGTTGCGTCGGCAAATCTGGTCGAGAATTTCTCTGAGCTCACGCTGAGCGAGGCACAGCGGGCGCTGGTGAACCGGTTCGACGATCCGCTGCTGCGCGAATTGATCAAGGACCACTGCATCGACCGGCTGCTGCGCCACGACGTGTTCGTACGGGGGGTGCGACGGATTTCGCCGCATCGGCGCGACGCGGCACTGATGGATCTGACGATCGGCCTCAACATCAGGCCGCAGGACCTGCCGCTGGAGGCCGAGATGCCTGCCGGCCGGGCGGAGTTGAATCCGGCATTCTACCAGCCGATCGTCCGGGCGCTGGCGGACGGCCCAAGGCGTGTCGGCGACCTGCTGCAACTGCCGGAGATCGAGGGCAAGCGAGACAATCCGGCGGAGCTGGTCGGCATCCTGGTCGGCGCGGAACTGGCGGACCTGGCGTTGCGCCCGGATGCGCCGCCGTCGGCCGCAGCGCAGCGATTCAGCCGCGTGTCCGCGTACCGGCTGATGCAGACCGAGCCGATGGGTCGGCCGGTCGGGGTCGCTAGCCAGCGCATGGGCACGGCGGTGCCGGCCTCGGTGCTCGACCTGATCGTGCTGGACCGGACGCTTGCAGGCGAGGGGAGCATCGATGACATCCTGCGGTTCCTCGCCACCGGGATCGCCATCACCGACGAGGCCAGGCTGCGCGCCGTGCTGGCAGTCTGCCTGGACAATCGCCTGCCCCGGCTGCGGGCTGCCGGCGTCTTGTGAGTGCCCTGTTTGCGTAAGCGGGAAACTCGTCTCCATTCTGCTCGCAATGGGTGCTGGCCGTGCTATAAGAATGCGACAAGTGAATAGTGGAGGAGACTACCGTGCGCAGCTTCATCGCACCGCTGATCCTGGCTCCGCTGGTTTTCGCGACAGCGCCGGCCTTCGCGCAGAACAATCCGTCGGCGGAGCAGATCATCAACTCGTTGAAACCGACCGGCAATCTGACGGCGGGCGGCACACGCGGCATCCGGCTCGCCGCACCGCCGCCCGGCATGACGACACCGTATGCGGCGATGCCGGCGGTGCCCGGCCAGCGGCGTGTTGCCGCCGCGAAGCCGATGGCTCCTGCCACCATGCAGGCCCAGGCGGGTGGACCCTCGGTGAACCTGACGGTCAACTTCGCCAATGGCTCGGCCGATCTGACGCCGGAGGCGATGGCGACACTGGACCAGCTTGGCCGCGCGCTTTCCAGCAGCGATCTGGCAAGCTATCGGTTCCGCATCGAGGGCCACACCGACACGGTCGGCTCCGCGGAATATAACCGCGTCCTGTCCGAGCGCCGAGCCGAGGCGGTGGTCAACTACATCGTCACCAAGTTCGGCGTGCCGGCATCGCGGCTGCAGGCGGTTGGCATGGGCGAGCAAGGCCTGTTGGTATCCACCCCGGACCAGACGCCGGAGCCGCGTAACCGTCGGGTGCAGGTGGTCAATCTCGGAGCCTGATGCGGCCGACCTGCCGCAACCAGTTCCGTGATGCGCTCCGAACCGGACACCGACGACACGGTCAGGCTTGTGTCGCGTCAGCCGGAGTCCAGGCTGCCGGCGCCGCGGCAGCCGCGTGGGCCGTGGCGTTGGGCGGCGGCCGGCGCTGCTGCGGCCGCTCTGGCGATGGGAATTGGCGGTTGGCTGGTCTGGCCGCGCCAGATCCAGATGCCGCCGCAGGCAGTTTCCACCACGCAGCGGATACCCGCGCCGGCGCTGCCCGGCCCCGTGTCGCCCACGCCAGCGGTGACCATCCAGCCGATACCGGCGCGACAGCTACCCGCCCGACCGCCGTCGCTGACCGCCCTTCCCTCCCCGACCACGCCGGCACCGTTCCGGATCGAAACCGCGGACGAAGCCGAGATCCGCGCGCACGTCCCGACCGGGTTGACGGTCTTTCGTTTCGCTGCCAATCCGTCGATCATCGTGCTGGACTTCGCCTCGCTACGTGAGCAGGGGCTGATGTTGAACCGGATCGCGGCGCTGGTCGAAAAGGGTGCCATGCCGCGCGACCGGGTGCTGAACGACACGGAACTGGATGCGGCGATCCGTGCAGGCGGCGATACCGTCGAGACGTTCTACTATGGGCACGACTACAGCGCGGCGGCGATGGCGCGGTTTTTCGCACTTGCAGCGCGGGATAAGGTGCGGCTGAACCCGGAGGAGGAGAAGCTGCATCGGCTGCTGGCGCAGCTTGGCTGGCTGGCGCCCGGCGCGAATGGCGGCTTGATCTCGTTGCCCAGGGTCGGGGCCAACGCCGACGTTACCGCCGAAGCGCGCCGCGTGATCCTGCGGCACGAGCTTTCGCATGGCGAATATTTCAGCGATCCGGCCTACGCGGCGTACGTGCATCGGTTCTGGGTGCATGCCCTGACGCCGGCTGAGCGGGAAGGCGTACGCAAGTTCCTTGCGTCGGAGGAATACGATTCGAGGATCGAGACGTTGGTCGAGAACGAAATGCAGGCCTACCTGATGTTCACGCGTGATCCGATCTTCTTCACGGCGTCGAGGGTCGGCATGACGCCGGAGCGCCTGACCGAATTGCAGACCGAGTTCCAGCGCGATATGCCGCGAGGCTGGCTCCGCGAGATGCTGGGGCGGACGCTGTCGGTCGCTGCGGCTCGGCCGCGCTAGGGACGGCGTGAAGCTACTCGGATCGTCCTGTTCTTATTGGCGATTTCCGGGTGACACGCATCAGCACGGGGCGTTCCGATATGGCTGAGCGCGGGTTCCGCGGGTGGCCGCGGATGTAGACTTCATGGCGTTGATCCGCTCCGCGGTTCGGCTCCAGGGGTAGCGGGAGAGGCCACCGCCTCCACCAGGAACGTCTCCAGCGCCCGCACGTACTCCAGGTCCCGGAACGCACGGGCCTTGCCGCGCGCCACTGCCTGCCGCACCTGTGTGCGCCACCCAACGTCGCGCCCGAGGCGCGCGGCGATCGCCACGTAGTCCTCCAGCGATCCGGCGATCGTCGCCTCGCAGCCGATCCGGCGCAGGATCGCGTGGGTGTGGCGCCCGCGCATGAAGCAGCCTGGCAGCGTCACGATCGCCGGGTCCTGCGCCAGGCAGTCCAGCGTGGATTTTCCCCCCGACCAGCCGGGCGTGTCGAGCACCACGTCCGCCACCCCCACCGCGGCGACGAACCGCTCGGGCGACATCGGCGGCAGGGTCACGCAGTATCGCTCCGCATCCAGCCCGAACGCGGCGAAGGCGACGCCAAGGCGCTCGCGGAACGCCGCCGTCACCGCGCGGCTCTTGGCGAAGCCGATGAACACGAACTGGCACGCGCCCACTGCCGCCGCGATGCGCGGGAACACCGCGTCATACGCCGGCCGGTATTTGTACAGCGCCTGCCCGGACCAGTACACCGGGGCGGTCGGATGCAGCCCCAGCGCCGCGCGGTTCAGCCGAACGGCAGACGGTTCGTCCGGCAGGTAGCACAGGCCGAGATGCGGCAGGCGCACGAGCTGCTCGTTGTAGTGCGCCTCGGCGTCCGGCGGTTCCATCATGTCGCTCGACAGGAAATAGTCGAGCGTCGGCATGCCGGTGGTTTCCGGCTGCCCCCATGCAACGCACTGCACCGGCGCCAGGCGCTGCGCTGCCAGCCGCGCGGCGAGCGGGTCCATGCCGACCTCGGGATACAGCAATACGTGCGGTGCCGTGGCGGACACCGCCTCCCGCCATGCGGCGGGCGGCCGGAAACCCTGCACGAAACGGTCGCACCACCTGGCGGCGCGCGCGGTCTGCCCGTCGGCGGTGCGGCCGGTGTGAAAGCCGATCACCTCGAAGCGGCTGCGGTCGAGCTGGGTCAGCCAGCCCTCCAGGAACAGCTTGAAGATGGTGTGCTGGCAGAAGAAGCCGCTGACAATTCCCAGGCGGATGCGTTGCCCCGCCGCTGGGCGCGGCGCCAGCGGAGCCGGCGGCTCCGTCGCTTCCAGCACCCGGCAGGCGAGGCGCCCGTAAGTTGCCTGGAGCGCCCGGTCGTTCTCGCCCTGGTAGGGCAGGAAGAACGGCTGCGCGGTGCCGATCGCGGTGGCCAGCGAGCGCATCGCGGCGGGCGCCTCCAGCGCCCGGGCGAGGCTGTCCAGTGCCGCCGTGTAGCGACGGCGGCGCTCGGCGATCTCTGCCTCGGTGCGATAGAGGATGGGAAGCTGCGCCATGCACAAGGCGAGCCGGGCGGCGCCGTAATCCGGATCGGCGGCGATCGCGGCCTGCTGGCAGGCAGCCGCGTCATCGGTGCGGCCTTGCTCCAGCAGCAGGCAGCCGAGGTTGCAGTGCGCCATGGCGAAGTGCGGCGCCAGCACCAATGCGCGCCGGTAGCACGCTTCCGCTTCCTGGCTGCGTCCCTGCTCCTGCAAGGCTATGCCGAGATTGCTCCAGGTCGGCGCTTGCCCTGGGTCGAGTCGGGCGGCTTCGGCCAGGCGTGACTCCGCTTCCGGCCAGCGCACCTGCGTCATCAGCCAGCGGCCGTAATTGGCGTGGGCGTTGGTGAAGTCCGGCTGGAGCGCGACGGCGCGGCGGAAGCAGGCATCCGCCTCTGCGGGTGCGCCGCGTTCGCCGAGGGCATTGGCCAGGTTGTACCAGACCGCGGCGATGCGAGGCGCATGCTCGGCGGCCTGGCGGTAGTGCGCCACGGCCTCCTCATGCCGGCCGAGATCGCGCAGCGTGGTCGCCAGGTTGTTGTGGATCTCCGCCGATTGCGGACGCAGCGTCACGGCGGTGCGGTATTCGCACACGGCGTCCTCGTTGCGGCCGAGCAGCCGGTAGGAGAGGGCAAGGTTGTTATGATACGGCGCGCGTCCGGGCGCGATCGCCACGGCCCGCCGGATCAGTGCCGCGCCGGCCTCGGGGTCACCCTGCGCCGTGGTGACGAGGCCGAGCAAATGCAGGCTGTCGGCATGGTCCGGGTCCTGCTCCAGGATGTGCCGATAGAGCGCCTGGGCCTCGCCGAGCCGGCCTGCCTCATGGTGCCGCAGTGCTTCACTCATTGCGGCTTCACTCACCGCCCGCTCCGGCCGAGGCATGACGCGGGGGCTGCGCCCGGGTGAAGGTTGGTTCCGCACCTGCCGATGCACCTGACGCGACCACCAAACCCACCGTCGAAGAGAACGAGATTGACGCGATACTCCCAGGCGGTGCCGTTGCGTTCCGTTCCGGCGGTTGCCGGCGATGCGGCCGTCCTCGGGGAGGACCGACATAGCATCGAAAGGTTGACGATGTGTTGAGGCGGTCATGGTGGAGCGGCGGGCGAGAGGAGCTCGCCCATGATCGCCGGCCATGGAAGTCGCCCGACTCCGCCGGCGATATCGGTCCGTGGCGGCTATGCCAGCGTCAGCGCCATTCCAACGCCACAGGCGGCCAGCAACGCCAATGCCAGAACCGGCGCGAACCCGGTGCGTCCTCCGGAACATGCTGTTGCGTAGGCTGCCTGGAACAGATTGTTCGAGGCCGTTGCCACCAGCACGGCGGCGGCTCCGACGGTGCCCGTGATTTCTCCGGCACCGTGCTGGGCGACGCTGAGCACGAATGGATTGACATCCGATATGCCGACCACGGCCGCCAGAGCGTATATGCCAACCGCACCAAACTGGCGCATGGCCCAGGACGAAGCGACCGAGACCGCGACGAACAGCACGGCAAAGGTCGCGGCCGTAACCAGGCCGAGCGGGTTGGCGGGCAAGGCGAGCGGTGCGTCGTTTCGCAGCCGCTTCCGCCCGATCCAATGCCATGCTCCGGCCATCAGCAGACCGAGCGCGGACAGCCCGAGCAGCATGGGCGCCAACGCAAACGCCAATGGCCGGTTGAACAGAAGCACAATGACGAGCAGTCGTGGATACATCACCGAGTTGGCAAGAATGATGCCTGTCTGGGCCTGCTGCGCCCCGGTCGGCTCGGTCCGGGCCCGGCGAGCGAGCACGACCGTGGTCGCGGTGGAAGAATAAAACCCGCCAAGAACGGCGACCAGCAGAGCCGCGCCGGCGGGCGCGACGTAACGTTGCAACAGGTAGCTCGCATAAGACACCGTGCAGACCGCGACCATCGCGAGCCAGGCCTGGTATGGCGTGATGCTGGTCAGGCTGGTGACTGGCGTGTTGGGCAGCAACGGCAGGACAAAACCGGTCAGCAGCAGAAAGCGGCCGGCGTTGACGATCTCGCCCAGCTCGATGCGACGGGCGAAGCCGTGCAGTCCCTCGCGCGCGGTCAGCAGCAGCACGGCGGCGACCGTGGTTCCGATGGCAACCCAAGGCGGTTCCGCGAGCGTGACTGGCCCGAGCAGAAAGGCGAGCAAGTTGCAGATCGGCACCACCAGGCCGACGTTCGGAAAACCTTCCCGGTCGATCTCGAGGAGGTGCTGCCAATAGTAGCAGGTGAGCCAGGCGCTGAGTGCCAGCAGGCCGACGCTCAGCGGCGCCAGATATGTCGGGTCCAGCTGATACAGCAGGGCACCGGTGAGGGCCAGCAAGGGAAAGGTGCGGATGCCGCCGGGCCGCTTCTGGTTGGCGCGGGCGTAAAAATCCTCGAAAGCGAGGCCCAGGAAGAACCCGAGGCCGAGCAGAAGCAGAAAGCGGAGAATGGAGGGCGCCACGGTCATTCTCGTTGCGTCTTCGCTGCTCCGGCCATGGTCGGGGGAATGTCAGGCGGGGCATGTGCCGCATGGCAGCGCAGCAGGAACCCGGTCCGGGCGCCACGAACGGCCACGGAGCGGATAGTCTGCTTTATCGGGCGGGGTCTGTCGATCGTCCGAGTTCGAAGCGAGGCGTCCGTGCGCGGAGCGAGGGTTTTTTGCGCAACGTGAGGCGCGGCAACAATTTGCTCCCTGGCGTCTCGTGGCGCTCGGCCGTCTGCCGTAAAAACCGCCCGAGCCGGCGGCGCGGGACAGCGCGAGCGGCATATTCAACCATGGGGATGCGGCATCGCCGCGCGCAGCCCCGTGGTAAAGGCTTGCCTGCGGCAAGGCCCGGTCATCTTGCGACGGGTTGATCGAGGTCAATGCAACGGGCGATCGGGAGACCCCACTCTATGTCCATGGCACATGATCCGGAACAGCAGGCCCGCGACCTCGTCGAGCAATTGAGGCAGCGTGGGCACGGCGCCCAGGCCGATCACCTCGAACGCCACCTGACGGCGCATGCCGTCGAGCGCGGCCTGCTGTTCACGTTGCGCGAAACCCTTGAGACGATCCTGACGGCGATCGAGGCTATCGACCCGGTCACGCAAACGATGATCGAGGAGCTGCGGTTGGAAGTCGAAAAGCGGCTGCGGCTGGCGGATGATCGCAAGGACGCGCAAGCGTAGCCGGGGAGGCACCGATGGTGGCCGGAGCCGATGGCGCAGCCGGGTAGTATGCTACGGTAACGGATCGGTTCGGGCTGCCCGGGTCCTGGTGCGCCGCGCCTCGTACGCCTGAAGATGCGCGCAAGCGATTCGCAGCAGGGCGTGCGGATCGGCGTTGTTGCCACGCCGCAGCAGATCGCCGATCACATGATCCACTTCGGTGCACGCGTTCTGCTCCACGTCACGCAGCATCGAGGCGGTGAATCCGGAGCCCGCGACGGTGAGCATTGCGCGGTTGCGTTGCATGGCTGCCGGACGCGGGGCAAAACCTTGCTGCCTGGCGATGGCGGCGCATTCATCCAGCAGTGCTGTCGCCAGATCGGCGGCGGCGGCTGCGACGATATCCCCGACGGTTGACCGCATCAGGCAGGTGATGCCGGCGGCGGTGGCGATGAAGACCCACTTCTCCCACATCTCCTGCAGGATGGACTCACTGGCGCGCGCGTCGAATTTGGCGCCCGCCAATGTCGCGGCAATCGTTTGGATGCGTTCGGTCGGCGCCCCGCCACGGTTGCCGAACACGAGGCTGTGGATCTCGCCGAGATGCAGGATGCGTCCCCGCGGATCGAGCGTGACCGAGATCTGCGCCACGCCGCCGAGTACCGCCCCCGCACCGAAGCGTCGCTCCAGCATGTCGAGGTGCTGCATACCGTTGAGCATTGGCAGGATCGCGGTGTCGGGCCCGACCGCGGGGGCGAACTGTTCCATCGCGTCCGGCAGGTCGAACGCCTTGCAACTCAGCAGGACAAGGTCGAACGGCTGCCGCAGACCACCGGCCTGCACCGTGGGCGCCGGCAGATCGACATCGCCGCTGGCGCCGCGGATCGACAGGCCGGCCTGCGCGAGTTGCTCGGCGCGCCGTGGGCGGACGAGAAAGGTTACGTCGCGGCCGGCTTCGAGCAGACGGCCGCCGAAATAACCGCCGATGGCGCCGGCACCGATGACCAGGATGCGCATTTTTCCTCTCCCCCTTGTGATCGGGCCTCGGCGGCCATCCGGGATCACGCGTGATAGCGCGCCGCTGCGTGCACCTGGCGGAAATTGGGCAGCATGCCCTGGCGCGCCGCGGTAAATGCCTCCCACTGGCCGAGATCGTGCAGGGACGGGATGGTGATCGCCTCGCGCCGGTCGAATCCTACCAACGCGGCATCGACCATCTCGTCCACGTCCATGACGCCGGCAATGGCAGTGATGTCACGGCCGGATCGCTGCCAGATCTCGGTGCGCGTGGCCGCCGGCAGCACGGCCTGCACGTAGATGCCGCGGCCGCCAAGCTCGCCTTGCAGCGATTGCGAGAAGGTGAGGACGAATGCCTTGGTCGCCGGGTAGATGCCGGAGAACATCTCGGGCGCGACCGCCAGCACCGAGGCGATGTTGATGATCGCGCCGCCGCCCGACGCGAGGAAGCGCGGCACGACCGCGCCGGCGAGGCGGGTCACGGCGGTGACGTTCAGGCGGATCAGGTTGTCGAGCGCATCCAGGTCAGGTTCGGCGAAACCTGGCTGCCCGGCCGCGCCCGCATTGTTGACCAGGAGCTTGATGCGCGCGTCCTGGCGCAGTCGCGCCTCCACCGTGCGGAGCTCCGCGGCGACGGTCAGATCGGCCGGCAGGATGTCGATGGCGACACCGGTCTGGTTGCGCAGTGTCGCGGCGGTCGCTTCCATGCGCGCCCTGTCCCGCGCCACCAGCACGAGGTCATGGCCGCGCCGGGCCAGACGGTCGGCGTAGGTTGCACCGATGCCGGAAGAGGCACCGGTGATCAAGGCCGTGCCCAGGTGATGGTCTGTCATATCACTTCTCCGCCCGTTCGTGGCACCGTCGATAGATGACGGTTGTCATCGTTCGGCTTATATGATAGTCGTCATCAAAACTGTCAAGCGGGAAAACCGTCAGGCGGGTATTGTGCGGCAGGAGGCAACGATGCGAGTCAGCCGGGAACAGGCAGCCGAGAACCACGAACGGATCGTCGAAGCCGCGTCACGGCTGTTCCGGCAGCAGGGCTTCGACGGGGTCAGCGTGGATGCGATCATGCAGGATGCCGGCCTGACGCATGGCGGCTTCTATGGTCATTTCAAATCGAAGGAGGACCTGGCCGCGCGAGCGGTGGCGCGGGCCCTGGCGAAGGCGACCGAACGGCAGAAGCGTTACACCGACCTCGGCGACCTGGTGTCCGACTATCTGTCGCAGCGGCACTGCGACGACCGAGGGAATGGCTGTGTCATCGCCGCCCTGGGTGCCGACATCGTGCGCCAGGGCAGCGGGGTTCGCGGCGGCCTGACGGCCCACGTTCGCTCGCAATTCGATCGCTTTGCGCGGCTGATCAAGGGTGGCACGGCGGCGAACCGGCGCAAGCGGGCGATCGCGACGCTCGCCGGGATCGTCGGCGCGATGACGCTGGCCCGGGCGGTTGAGGATCCGGCGCTGTCGAAGGAAATCCTGGCGGCGGCCCGGGAAATTTTTGGCAAGGCGCCGGGTGGGCCGGCGGTTGGTGCGGCGGACTGACGGGTGGGCCTGGGGTTGCGGACCGGCGGACCGGCGGCCGTATTTCCTCGCCGCGCGCCGGTGTTCTATCGTGGGGCACCGTTTGGCGAATGGAGGAACCCATGCTGGCATTTGGCGCTTCGATGTTCTTCACCGAGTATTCCATGGCGCCGGGCGAACTCGGCCTTGCGCTGGAGCAGCGCGGGTTCGAGTCGCTGTGGGCGCCGGAGCATTCGCACATCCCGCTCAGCCGCAAGACGCCGACCCCGGCAGGCGGCGATCTGGCGAAGAAATACTACGACACGATGGACCCGTTCGTGACGCTGACCGTCGCGGCGATGGCGACCACGACGCTGAAGGTCGGCACCGGCGTGTGCCTGGTGGCACAGCGCGATCCGATCCAGACCGCCAAGCTGGTGGCGTCGATCGACCAGGTCTCAGGCGGCCGTTTCCTGTTCGGCATCGGCAATGGCTGGAACCAGGACGAGATGGAGGATCACGGCACCGTGTTTGCCACGCGTCACAAGCTGGCGCGCGAGCGGGTGGAGGCGATGAAGGCGATCTGGACGCAGACCAAGCCGGAATATCACGGTGAGTTTGTCAATTTCGATCCGATGATGACCTGGCCGAAGCCAGTGCAGAAGCCGCATCCTCCGGTGATCGTCGGCGGTGCGTTCCCGTATTCGGCGCGCCGCGCCATCCGCTATGGCGACGGCTGGATTCCGCAGGCGTCGCGCGGGTCCTACACCGAGATCGCCGACATGATCCCGGAATTCCGCAAGATGGCGAGCGCGGCGGGGCGTGATCCGGCTTCGATCGAGATCACCGTGTGGTTCCCAAAGCGCGACGTCGAGCTGATGAAGCGCTACCACGACCTCGGCGTGAAGCGGGTGGTGTTCAATCTGGAGTCGGAGAAGGCGGATACGATCCTGCCGGTAGTGGATGCGTGGGAAGCTGTTATGCGGCAGGCTGCATAGATGGAGATGGAAATCTTTCCCGCGCGAGCAGAAGAGAACATTGAAGCAGTTGCCATGCCCGCACTGGCGCCTTTCCGAATCGCCAAGGCGGCGCAGGTAGCATCGCGGGCCAGGTGAACGGGAGCGCGAGGACCGCGCCCACCTCGTCATGCCAGCGAACCGTCAGACGACTCGGATGTTGCCGCGCCTCCCGGACGCGCTGGCAAAGCGCGCCGCAAGCCCGCACTATCCCTGACCATCGGTCGATCGGCCAAGGGAGCGCATGACGTGCCGCATTCGATCTATCTGCCCGAACGCATGGGAACGGCCGTGATCTCTCCGGCCGGGGCGGTTGAAGCCGGCAGCTTCCAATCCTTCACTCTCACCTACACGGCGGGATATTTCGGCATCGACGACACCGGCTCGATCAAGGTCGTGCACCGCTTCGCCAGCGACATGGGCCGGCCGCAATGGAGCGATCCGCAAGCCGCGAACTACACCACGGTGGAAGCCTCCAACGGCGCCGTGCTGGAGGTGCAGTACGACGCCAAGCGCAATATCCGCCCCTGGGACAAGACCCTGTTCATCCGGGTCATCCGCGGCTTCCTGCGCGAGGGCGACACGATCACCGTGCGGTTCGGCGACCGCCGGCACGGCTCGCCCGGCATGCGCGTGCAAACCTTTGTCGAGCCGACTTTCGAGTTCCGCGTGCTGGCCGATCCCTTCGCGATGTACAACTACGCCGAACTGCCGGAGCAGCCGTTCATTGCGGTCGTGGCCGGGCCGCCGGCGGGCTGGAAGGCGATTCTTCCGACCCTGCGCCGCCGCGGCCAGCGGTTCCGCCTCGGCTTCAAGGGCGAGGATGCCTGGGGCAACCCCAGCGACCAGGTCGAGGGTGTCTTCACCCTTCGCGCCAACCTACCGGTCGCCGGCCTTCCCGCGCAGATTTCGATGCGGCGCGGCGAGCATGCGGCCAGCGTGGAAAACCTGTCCGTGGCCGAACCCGGCGACCTGCTGATCGAGGTGCTGGGCGCCGACGGGTGCACGCTGTGCACCAGCAACCCGCTGCGCATCGTCGCCGAGGCGTCGCTGCTGCCGTACTGGTGCGACCTGCACGGCCAGTCGGAAGAAACCATCGGCACCAACTCGGCGCGCGCGCTGATCGAGTTCGCCCGCGACCGGGCGTTCCTCGACGGCATGAGCCATCAGGGCAACGACTTTCAGGTTACCACGGCGTTCTGGAACCAGCTCAACGAGCTGACGCGCGAATACAATCGGGATGGGCGGTTCGTCATCTATCCCGGCTACGAATGGTCGGGCAATACCGGTCTGGGCGGCGATCGCAACGTCATGTTCATGCACGAGGGGCGCCAGATCCATCGCTCCTCGCATGCGCTGGTGGACGACCTGTCCGACGTGGCAACCGACGCCAACACCGCCGAGGACCTGTTCCACGCGCTGAAGGACGAGGACTGCGTGGTGATCGCTCATATCGGCGGGCGCTACGCGGACATCAGGATGGCGCACGACATTCGGATCGAACGCTCGGTGGAGATCCACTCGGACTGGGGGACCTTCGAGTGGCTGGTGCAGGACGCGCTGGAACAGGGGTACCGCGTCGGCATCGTTGCAAATTCGGACGGCCACAAGGGGCGTCATGGCGCGAGCCATCCGGGCGCCTCGCTGTTCGGCGCCTATGGCGGGCTGTCCTGTCTGCTCGCCGCGGAGCTCACGCGCGCCGGCCTGTTCGAGGCGCTGCGCAGGCGCCACCACTACGCCACCACCGGATGCCGCATGCTGCTCGACGTTCGTGCCGCTTTCGCAAGCGCGGCATTGCTGTTTGCCGATGACCCGAACCTCGGCACGACGACCGGCACGGCCGTGCGTTCGGCGATGATGGGCGACATCCTGCGCTGCAATGACGCGGAGGTGGAATTCAACGTCGATGCGGTCGGGTCCGCGCCGATCGAACGGGTGGAGATTCGCAACGGGCTGGAGGTCCTGGAAACCTGGCGGCCCTACGCGCCGAGCGAACTCGGCCGGCGCATCCGGGTGATCTGGGAAGGCTCGGAATATCGCGGGCGCGGCCGGCAGACAGTGTGGGACGGCGGTTGCTCGCTGGACGGCAACCGGTTCGAGCGCATCGCGCCGATCAATCTATGGAATCTCGACAAGAAGCTGGAACAGACCGGACCGGGGACGCTGGCCTGGACCGCCCTCACCACCGGCGGCTTCGGTGGCTTCGATGCCTGGCTGGCCGACCCGCTCGCTGGCACGCTGCGCATCGATACGGCACTGGTCCAATGCGACATCCGCATCGCCGATATCGGCCTCGACGATCTGGTATTCGAAGCGGGCGGCATCAGGCGCCGCATTCGCGTGTTCCGCGTGCCCGATGAAAACCCGCATCGCACGCTGCACCTGTCCCGTCGCGTCCGCCTGCGGCAGCAGGGCGACAATGCGTTGTATGTGTGCCTGACCCAGGAGGACGGCCACCTGATCTGGTCGAGCCCGATCTACGTATTTCGCTGAAGGTCCGTCCTGAGGCGACCGATCGTGTCGCGACAAGCGGACCCAACTCGGGTGGCGCGGATCGCCCGACGCTCCTCCGTCATGCCCGCACCGGGCGATATTGGCATAGTATGCCAATTCAGCTAAGCTACCGGCACCGCACAGCGCCAGAGACGAGACCATGCCAACCCGCAACGTAGTCCTGACCGCCCACCATGAAAGCTTTATCGAGACCCTCGTCAGCACTGGTCGCTACCAGAATGCCAGCGAGGTACTCCGCGAGGGCCTGCGCCTGATCGAACAACGCGAAGCTCGGGAAGCGGCAAAACTGAAGGCGCTGCAAGTGGGAGCTCAGACGGGTTTTGCCGACCTCGACCAAGGTCGCTACCGCGATCTGCAAGATGACGAGTTGGAGGATTTTATCGCGGGCCTTGGACGGCACGCCGCTCATCGGGTTCGGGATGCCGGACGATAGGCGGTGCCGATCTATCGGCTTTCAGCGACAGCCGAAGCGGACATCATCCAACTCCTCGCCTACACGCAGGACCGGTTCGGCGAGACTGCACGACGGCGCTACGAGGCTCTGCTGGTTGCCGCCTTACGGGACATCGCTTCCAATCCCGAACGCCTCGGTAGCGTGGCGCGACCTGAGTTCGGGCCCGCCGTACGCAGCTATCATTTGCGCCACAGTCGACGCCGCGCACGAACGCCCGATGGTCTGGTGCGGCAGCCTCGACATTTCCTGCTCTATCGCATGACGCGGCCCGATCTGATCGGTATCGGCCGAGTCCTTTATGACGGTATGGAAGTCGAGCGCCATTTGCCCAGCCAATACGGCGACGAATGAGGAACGAGCAGGCGCTTGCTCTCCTCCCGAACCACAGGCATCCGTCTTGCTACTGTTCTGCCACTTGAGGACTGGGCGACTGTACGAGATGTCGGCGGCTCCTGAGATGCACGCCGTCTGGGCGGAATTGCTGTTATGAGGACCAAAGTGACGGAATGCGCAGCGCTTTTCCGTCCTACGATGGTCCCGCGGTTGTCCGTTATTGGCGGCGGCGCTACACCCCACACGGTAGGGCGGAACAGCGAAGCGCATTCCGCCACCTCCGCCACCCCTCCCGCCAACCGCCCGACCCAGGAGTCAACCCGCATGCAGCTTGCCCTCGCCACCTGGCACGAAGTCGAGGACTACCTGCGCACCTCGCGCGGCATCGTCATCCCCATCGGCTCGACGGAACAGCATGGGCCGAATGGACTGATCGGCACGGATCACCTGGACGCGGAGTTCGTCGCCAAGGGCGTGGGAGACAGCGTCGGCTGTCTGGTGGCGCCGACACTGACCATCGGCATGTCGCAGCACCACCTGGCATTCGCCGGGTCCATCACACTGCGGCCCTCCACCCTGATCGCGGTGGTCAACGACGTCGTTACGTCGCTGGTCCGCCACGGGTTCGAGCGCTTCCTGTTCATCAACGGCCACGGCGGCAACATCGCCACGGTGAGCGCCGCCTTTTCCGAGATCTACGCGGACGTGTCGCTGCGTGCGCCGACCGATACCTGGCCGGTGCGCTGCAAGATGGTGATGTGGGCGGACGGGCCGCGCGTGCGAAAGCTGACCAAGGAACTCTACGGCGACTCCGAGGGCAGCCACGCCACGGCGTCAGAGGTTTCGCTATCGCAATACTACCAGCCGCACGCGATCAAGCACGCGCAGATGTCGCCGAAGGTGGCGCCGCGCAGTCCGGCTTTCTACGACAGCGCCGACTACCGCCGCCGCTTCCCGGACGGCCGCATCGGCTCCGACCCGTCGCTGTCGTCCCCGGAGCATGGCGAGCGCCTCTATCAGGTGGCGGTGGAAGACATGGCAGAGGTTTACGGCCGCTTCGTCGCTGATTGAGGCAAACAGGGCAGGCAAGCGTGTTTGGCACAAACAATGCGGTCGTCCGGACGGCGTGCCGGGGTCATTCAGGCCGTCCGGCAGCGCTCCGCATCGCCGCCGACCCCGGCGCCACCGATTGCCGCCGGCCTTGCTGTTAGTCAGGTCCTCCAGGTGGGTGGGTTGCTCAAGCGCCAGCGTGGCCATTCGCTGGGGCGCCGTCATGGCAAAGTGTAAAATATCCCGACAGGGGGTCGGGCCGCGTGATGGGTGGCGAACCTGCCATACGACAACGACGCAGCATCAGGCCCCCCCGCTAATAGTTTGGTCTTTGTCCAACCCAGTGCAACTGGGCGGATTTCGTGGGATTGATGGTGAATAACAGTCGGCTTTACCACCGGCACAGCGGTGCCCGCTTCGCTATCATCCCGGCGGAGGCTGCATCCGCGACCTCTCAAGCGACAACCACCTGAATCGTGGACGCCGACCTGCATCGGCATGACGGTCAATGCGCTCCGACGAGCGAAACCCTGAGACGCCTGGTACAGTGAAGCCAGACGCTCGCACCGGTGCTGCCCCGTCTCGCCAGGTAATGGTGAATTGCCCTCGGCCTGGCGATGCAACCGTCCGGTTTCGGGTTCCCCGTTCAAGGTCCGCGCCAATCTGAAGGACAGGGTGTAAAGTAATCCGACTGCGCACCCCTCATGCCTGCATCGAAAATGCCGACATGGCATTTGCCCACAGCCATGACCCGTGGGCGGCAGATTCCCCCCTATACGCGCATCGGGAACATGCTCTCCGGCCCACAAACCCGTTCCCCCGGCCGATTTCTGCCTTGCCCCGCCGGCTCTGCATCCCTACGCTGCACTGCGGCATGGTTGCCAGGGACCGCCTCGGCGCGCCATAAGGGCCGTTTGCCAATGCCAGACCCCGCCTCCGGCTACCCCGGGACAGAGATCGACATGGAAATGGTTACCAAACAGGGCCTGTACGACCCACGCAACGAGCATGACGCCTGTGGGGTCGGCTTCGTCGCCAACATCAAGGGCCGGAAATCGCACGACCTGATCCGCCAGGGCCTGAAAATCCTGGTCAATCTCGACCATCGCGGCGCGGTGGGCGCCGACCCCCTGGTGGGCGACGGTGCCGGCTGCCTGATCCAGATGCCCGACCGCCTGCTGCATGCGTGGGCGGACAACGAGGGAAAACGCCTGCCCAAGGCCGGCCGCTACGCCGTCGCCATGTGCTTCCTGCCGCAGGACAGCCGCGCCCGCGAATACGCGGAACAGCATTTCGCCGAGGTGGCCGCCAAGGAAGGCCAGACCTTCGTCGGCTGGCGCGACGTGCCGACCGACCTCACCGGCCTGGGACGGCGCGTGATCGACACGATGCCGGTCATCCGCCAGGCCATCATCGCCGCCAGCCCGCAGATCAAGGACCAGGACGCGTTCGAGCGGAAAATCCTCACTATCCGCAAGCAGATCCTGAACAACCTCCGCGCCCTGGAGGACAAGCGGCACCTGCCCGGCCTGAGCAATCTCTACATGCCCTCCTTCTCCACCCGCACCATGGTCTATAAGGGCCTGCTGCTCGCGCCGCAGGTGGAGAGCTTCTACGCGGACCTGCGCAACCCGCTGACCGAATCGGCGCTGGCACTGGTGCATCAGCGTTTTTCCACCAACACCTTTCCGTCCTGGAAACTGGCGCACCCCTACCGCTTCCTGGCGCATAACGGCGAGATCAACACCGTCCGCGGCAACGTCAACTGGATGTACGCGCGGCGCCGCTCGATGTCGTCCGACCTGATCGGCCCCGACCTCGACAAGATGTGGCCGCTGATCCCGCACGGCCAATCCGATACCGCCTGCATCGACAACGCGTTGGAGATCCTGGTCGCCGGCGGCTACTCGCTGGCGCACGCGATGATGATGCTGATCCCCGAAGCCTGGGCCGGCAATCCGCTGATGGATGCCAGCCGCAAGGCGTTCTACGAATACTACGCCGCGCTGATGGAACCGTGGGACGGCCCGGCCGCGATCGCCTTCACCGACGGGCGGCAGATCGGCGCCACGCTGGATCGCAACGGCCTGCGCCCCGCGCGCTACATCGTCACCGATGACGACCACGTCATCATGGCCTCGGAAGCCGGCGTGCTGCCGGTGCCGGAGGAGCGCATCGTCCACAAGTGGCGGCTGCAACCCGGCAAGATGCTGCTGATCGACCTTGAGGAAGGCCGCATCATCGACGACGCCGAGATCAAGCAGAAACTCGCCGGCGCGCATCCTTATGCCGAATGGCTGAAAGAGACGCAGTTCAAGCTGGAGGAACTGCCGGACAGCCCCGAGCGCCGCGCGCTGCCGCGGCCCAACGACATGGAGACGCTGCTGCGCCACCAGCAGGCGTTCGGCTACACCCAGGAGGACATGCAGTTCTTCCTCGAACCGATGGCGCGCGACGGCGACGATCCGGTGGGCTCGATGGGTACCGACACGCCGATCGCCGTGCTCTCCGACAAGCCCAAGCTGCTGTACAACTACTTCAAGCAGAACTTCGCCCAGGTCACCAACCCGCCGATCGATCCGATCCGCGAGGAGTTGGTGATGTCGCTGGTCTCCATGATCGGTCCGCGACCGAATCTGCTCGGCCACCACGCCGGCAACCACTACCGGCTGGAAGTGTCGCAGCCGATCCTGACCAACGGCGACCTGGACAAGATCAAGGGCATCGACAGCCTGGAG
This sequence comes from Acetobacteraceae bacterium, assembly GCA_035535035.1. Classification (GTDB taxonomy): domain Bacteria; phylum Pseudomonadota; class Alphaproteobacteria; order Acetobacterales; family Acetobacteraceae; genus JASHVB01. The sequence continues at coordinate 22,700 of DATLQW010000081.1, read as the reverse complement.
GTCGGCGCGTTCCGCACCGCGACGATCGACACCACCTGGGCCGCCGCGGAAGGCGCCGAGGGCATGCAGCGCGCCATCGAACGCGTCTGTCGCGAGGCGACCGATGCCGTGCTGGCGAACCACAACATCCTGATCCTCTCCGACCGCGAGGTAGGACCGCACCGAATCCCCATCCCTGCCTTGCTCGCCACCGCGGCGACGCATCACCACCTGATCCGCCAGGGCCTGCGCACCAGCACCGGCCTGGTGGTGGAGACCGGCGAGGCGCGCGAGGTGCATCATTTCTGCGTGCTCGCGGGCTACGGCGCGGAAGCGATCAACCCATACACGGCGTTCGAGACGCTGGAACAACTGCGCGTGCAGAACGGCATGCCGCTGAAGGCGTATGAGGTTCAGAAGAATTACATCAAGGCGGTTGGGAAGGGCATCCTGAAGGTGATCTCCAAGATGGGGATCTCCACCTACCAGTCCTATTGCGGCGCACAGATCTTCGACGCGGTCGGCCTCGCTTCCGACTTCGTGGAGAAGTGCTTCACCGGTACCGCCACGCAGATCGAGGGTGTCGGCTTCCACGAGATCGCGCAAGAAGCGGTGCAGCGCCATCGCAATGCCTATGACGGCAACCCGATCTATCAGGACATGCTCGATGTCGGCGGCGACTACGCGTTTCGCCTGCGCGGCGAGGCGCATGCCTGGACGCCGGATTCGGTGACGAAGCTGCAGCACGCGGTGCGCGGCGAATCCTTCGCGACGTTCCGCGAGTTCACCCAGACCATCAACGACCAGAGCACGCGACATCTGACCATCCGCGGCCTGATGCAGTTGCGCGCTGCCGACACGCCGGTGCCGCTGGACGAGGTGGAACCCGCGGCCTCGATCGTGCACCGTTTCGCCACCGGTGCGATGAGCTTCGGCTCGATCTCGCGCGAGGCGCACACCACGCTCGCCATCGCGATGAACCGCATCGGCGGAAAATCCAACACCGGCGAGGGCGGCGAAGAGTCCGACCGTTACAAGAGGCTGCCGAACGGTGATTCAATGCGCTCGGCGATCAAGCAGGTGGCGTCGGGACGGTTCGGCGTCACCGCGGAATACCTGGTCAACGCCGACGACCTGCAGATAAAAATGGCGCAGGGGGCCAAGCCCGGCGAAGGCGGCCAGTTGCCCGGCCGCAAGGTGGACAAGAACATCGCCCGCGTGCGGTATTCGACACCGGGCGTGGGATTGATCTCGCCACCGCCGCATCATGACATCTACTCGATCGAGGATCTGGCGCAGCTCATCCACGACCTGAAGAACGCCAATCCGCGCGCGCGAGTGTCGGTAAAACTTGTGTCGGAAGTGGGCGTCGGGACGGTGGCGGCCGGCGTGTCGAAGGCGCGCGCCGACCACGTGACCATCTCCGGCTTCGAGGGCGGCACCGGCGCCTCGCCGCTGACCTCGCTGACGCATGCCGGGTCGCCGTGGGAAATCGGCCTCGCGGAAACCCAGCAGACGCTGGTGCTGAACGGCTTGCGCGGGCGCATCGCGGTGCAGGTCGATGGCGGGCTGCGCACCGGCCGCGACGTGGTGATCGGCGCCTTGCTCGGCGCCGACGAGTTCGGTTTCTCCACCGCGCCGCTGATCGCCGCCGGCTGCATCATGATGCGCAAATGCCACCTGAATACCTGCCCGGTCGGCATCGCCACGCAGGACCCGGTGCTGCGCGCGCGCTTCACCGGCACGCCGGAACACGTCATCAACTTCTTCTTCTACATCGCCGAGGAAGTGCGCGAGCTGATGGCGCAGCTCGGCTTCCGCAGCTTCAGCGAGATGATCGGCCGCGTGGACCGGCTGGACACGCGCCCCGTCATCGACCACTGGAAGGCCAAGGGCGTCGATCTGTCGCGGGTCCTGTACCAGGTGACGCCGAAGCACGGCGTGGCAATCCACAATTGCGAGAAGCAGGACCACCACCTGGATCGCGCGCTGGACAAGCAGTTCATCGCCGTCGCCGCGCGGGCGCTGGAACACGGTGAGCCGGTGCGCATCGAGCATGAGATCCGCAACGTCAACCGCACGGTCGGCGCGATGCTGTCGGGCGAGGTGGCGCAGCGCTACGGCCATGCCGGCCTGCCGGACGACACGATCGCCATCAACCTGCACGGCACGGCGGGCGGCAGCTTCGGCGCATTCCTCGCGCGCGGCGTGACGCTGAACCTGACCGGCGACGGCAACGACTATGTCGGCAAGGGCCTGTCCGGCGGCCGTGTCGTGGTGCGCCAGCCACCGGAGGCGAAGCGCGATCCGCTGGACAACATCATCGTCGGCAACACCGTGCTGTACGGAGCGATCGCGGGCGAGGCATATTTCAACGGCGTCGCCGGCGAGCGCTTCGCGGTGCGCAACTCCGGTGCCGTCGCGGTGGTGGAAGGCTGCGGCGACCACGGCTGCGAATACATGACCGGCGGCACCGTCGTGGTGCTGGGCGCCACCGGCCGCAATTTCGCCGCCGGCATGTCGGGCGGCATCGCCTATGTCTATGACGAGCATGCCAGGTTCAAGAGGCTGTGCAACCTGACCGGCGTCGATCTGGAGCCGATCGCCCCGCCGGAGATCGGGCTCGCCGATGTCCCCGGCCGCCCGCGCCAGCGCGCGGTGAGCGTCGAGGACAGCGGCATGGGCGACCCGCTGCGCTACGACGCCGAACGCCTGCGCATCGTGGTCGAGCGACACCTGCTGTTCACCGGCAGCGCGCGGGCGCGCGCGTTGCTGGACGATTGGGAGAACGCGCTCGCACGCTTCGTCAAGGTGGTGCCCCGCGACTTCCGCCGCGCGCTGCAGGAATTGCGGGCGGAGCAGGCGGCGGCGGAGACCGTGGCGGCGGAGTAGCGGCACAGTAGCCCACCCCCACTGCGCGGGAGAGGGTTTGTTTCGGAGAACACGATGGGCAGGCCCACCGGCTTTCTTGAGATCGAGCGGCAGGATCGCGGCTACGACAAGCCTGACATCCGCCGCCACACCTGGAAGGAATTCGTCAAGCCGATGCCGGCCGAGGCGGTCGGCCGGCAGGCCGCGCGCTGCATGGATTGCGGCATTCCGTTCTGCCACCAGGGCTGTCCGGTCAACAACATGATCCCGGACTGGAACAACCTCGTTTACCGCGACCAGTGGCGCCAGGCGCTGACCGTGCTGCACTCCACCAACAACTTTCCGGAGTTCACCGGCCGCGTCTGCCCGGCGCCCTGCGAAGCGTCCTGCACGCTGAACATCGACGACAACCCCGTGACCATCAAGACGATCGAGTGCAGCATCGTCGATCGCGGCTGGCAGGAAGGCTGGATCGCACCGCTGCCGCCCGCGCGGGCCACCGGCAAGCGCGTCGCCGTGGTCGGCTCGGGCCCTGCCGGCCTGGCCTGCGCGCAGCAGCTCGCGCGCGCCGGACACGACGTGACGGTGTTCGAGAAGAGCGACCGCATCGGTGGTCTGCTGCGCTACGGGATTCCCGACTTCAAGATGGAAAAGCACCTGATCGACCGCCGCATCGAACAGATGGAGGCGGAGGGCGTAACGTTCCGCCCGGGCGTGGAGATCGGCGCCGGCACGATCACGGTGGATGCGTTGCTCGACGATCACGACGCGATCGTCTTGGCCGGCGGCGCGGAATGGCCGCGCGACCTGCCGATGCCTGGGCGCGAGCATGCCGGCGTGCATTTCGCCATGGACTATCTGGTACAGCAGAACAAGCGCGGCGCCGGCGACAGCGAAGCGCACGCGGCACCGGACGGCACGATCAGCGCCGCGGGCAAGCATGTCATCGTCATCGGCGGCGGCGACACCGGCTCGGACTGCATCGGCACGGCGTTTCGCCAGGGCGCGGCGTCGGTGACGCAGCTCGAAATCCTGCCGAAGCCGCCGGATCGCGAGAACAAGGCGCTGACCTGGCCCGACTGGCCGTTGAGGCTGCGCAGTTCGCACGCGCATGAGGAAGGTGCCGGCCGCGACTGGGCGGTGCTGACCAAGCGCGCGACCGGCGGCAACGGCCGGATCGAAGCGCTGGAATGCGCGCGCATCGAGTGGGTGAAGGGCGACGATGGACGCATGCAGATGCGCGAGGTCGCCGGCGGCGATTTCAGCCTGAAGGCGGACCTTGTGCTGCTGGCAATGGGCTTCCTGGGGCCGCGGCGTCCAGGGATGCTGGAACAGACGGGATTGGCGCTGGATGCACGCGGCAACGTCGCCGCGAACACCGTGGACTACCGCACATCGGTGGACCAGGTGTTCGCCGCCGGCGACATGCGGCGCGGCCAGTCGCTGGTGGTTTGGGCAATCCGCGAGGGACGCCAGTGCGCCCGGGCAGTCGATGCATTCCTGATGGGATCAAGCCTGCTGCCGGCATAGACCAAAAGAGGGAATTTTGCGCTCGGGCGACAGGATTATTCCTCGCGCCGTTTCGCCACACCGTCATGCTTTCGCACGTGCTCCTGCAACTGCCGTCGCGCCGCATCGAACGCGTCGCGGATCGCCGCTTGCAGATCGTCATGCGCATGGTTGCTGCCGGCGTCGCGGTTCACCACGATCGAACCGCCCGGCAGCGTCAGGTCGATGTGGACGCGGTACAACCTGCTGAGCTGGTTCTGTCGGTGTGCGCAATCCAGCACCACGCGGCAGGCACCGATGCGGTCTGAAAGATGCTCCAGCTCCGCGGCGCGCTGGCGCACCAGGGCGTCGGCCGAGTCCGACGCATCCATATTGCGGAACGCAATGTGCAACGAGAACGGCATAGGAACCTCCAGGCGTCTCCGATGCAAAATCTTACCGGCTGTGGGGCCGCTGGCGTTGATCTCGATCAATCCGGCCGCGCTGGACTCCCGCCGCCGATCGATCCCGCCCTGCTGGACAAGCTGCGCGAGGCGGAGCCGGCGACGATCGGGCATTCGGGATTATCGCGAGGCAAAATTAGAATCCTGTCGCGCGGCCGTCGATGAGCCGGTCATTCCGCCGCCGCAAGTTCCGGTTCGGCCTTCCGCATACGCGCCAACAGCCGCGCTTCCGTCGCCTTAACCTGCGCGACGCTCTGCTGCTTGACGTGGCCATAGCCGCGTATGCGGTCAGCGGCGCCAGCCAACTCCATCGCCACCGCGTGATTGTCCGGCGTCAGCGCGGCGATGATCGTGCGCAGCAGCGATTCGTATTCGGTGATCAGCCGCCGTTCCATCCGGCGTTCCTCGGTGTGGCCGAACGGATCGAGCAGCGTGCCGCGCAGCCGCTTCAGTTTCGCCAACACACGGAATGCCTGCAACAGCCAGGCTCCATAGCCGCGCTTGACCAGATGTCCGGTGGCCGGATCGCGCTTCGCGAACAGCGGCGGCGCGAGGTTGAACTCGATCCGGTAGCCGCCTTCGAATTGCGCGTCGAGGCTGTCGCGGAACGCCGGATCGGCATACAGGCGGGCGACCTCGTATTCATCCTTGTAGGCCATCAAGCGATACAGCGTGCGCGCCACCGTCTCGGCCAGGCCGTTCATGCCTTTAAGACGCGCGCTTTCGACCACCGCAACCGACTGCACCGCGGCGCGGTAGCGCGCGGCGTAGGCCGCGTCCTGATAGGCCGTCAGCAACTGCGCGCGGTGTTCAACCAGGGCGCCAAGATCGGCGATCGGTGCCGGCGCGGTGCGCGTCGCCGGGCGCGCGGCGGCTTCCACGAAATCCGGATCGGCGGCGGCGCGCCGGCCCCAGGCGAAGGTCTCCTGGTTCTTCGCCACCGCCACGCCGTTCAGTGCGATCGCCTGCATGATCGCATCAAGCCCCAGCGGGATCAGTCCCTTCTGGAATGCGTAGCCGAGCATGAACAAATTGGTGGCGATCGAATCCCCGAGCAATGCCGTTGCCAGTGTCGTGGCAGCAACGAACTCGGCGTGGCCGGCACCCACCGCGTCGCGGATGCGCCGCTGCATCGCGGCTTCCTGGAAATCGATCTCGTTGTTGGTGACGAACCCCGCCGTCGGCGTCACCGCGCTGTTCACCACCGCGCGCGTAACCCCCGGTTCCATCGCGGCGAAGGCTTCGGCGCCGGCCGCCACCACCATGTCGCAGGCAAGCACCAGCCGCGCTGCGCCAGGCACGATGCGCGCGGCATGGATTTCCTCCGGCGTCGCGGCGATGCGCACGTGGCTCATGACCGCGCCGTTCTTTTGCGACAGGCCGGTGGAATCGAGAACCGTGCAGCCCTTGCCTTCAAGATGCGCCGCCATGCCGAGCAATGCGCCGATGGTGATGACGCCGGTGCCGCCGATGCCGGTGACGAGAATGCCGTAGGGGCGTTCGATCGGCCGCGGCTCCGGCGCCGCCAATGCATCAGCCGGATCGAAATTCGCCGCGCGCACCGGCGGCTTTGCCTTGCGCGGCGCACCGCCATGCACGGTGACGAAGCTCGGGCAGAATCCCTTCAGGCAGGAAAAGTCCTTGTTGCACGCCGACTGGTCGATGCGGCGCTTGCGGCCCAGCTCGGTCTCCACCGGCTGCACCGACACGCAATTCGACTGCGCCGAGCAATCGCCGCAGCCTTCGCACACCGCCTCGTTGATGAACACGCGCTTCTGCGGATCGGGGAAGGTGCCGCGCTTCCGTCGCCGGCGTTTCTCCGCGGCACAGGTCTGATCATAGACCAGAATGGTCAGGCCCGGGATCTCGCGCAGTTCGCGCTGCACCGCATCGAGCTGATCGCGATGCCGGATTTCCACACCCGGCGGGAAACCGGCATCCGGCGCATACTTGTCCGGCTCGTCGGACACGACAAAGATCTTGCGCGCGCCCTCCGCGGCAACCTGGCGGGTGATCTGCGGCACGGTCAGCCCGCCTTCCACGCGCTGCCCGCCGGTCATCGCCACCGCATCGTTGAACAGTATCTTGTAGGTGATGTTCACGCCCGACGCGGCCGCGGCACGGATCGCCAGCAGGCCGCTGTGCGAATACGTGCCGTCGCCGATATTCTGGAAGACGTGCGGTTCCGAGGTAAACGGCGCCTGGCCGATCCACGCGGCGCCCTCGCCGCCCATGTGGCTCCAGAGATGGGTGCGGCGTTCCGGCATGAAGATGGTCAGCGAGTGGCAGCCGATGCCCGCCAGCGCGCGGCTGCCGTCCGGCACGTTGGTGGATGTGTTGTGCGGACAGCCGGAACAGAAATACGCACCCCGCGTCAGCAGCGGCGGTTGTTTGGCGGCGCGGGTTTCCAGTTCGCGCAACCGCGCGACGCGTTGTTCCAGCGCCGGCATGGCGACGCCGAGGCGCAGCAGCCGTTCCGCGATCACGCGGGCGACCTGGATCGGCGATTGCTCGCCCTCGCTCGGCAGCAGCGCGTTGCCGTCTTCGTCCTGCTTGCCGATCAGGCGCGGACGCTCGGGCAGGTTGAACAGCGCCTTGGCGAACTGGTCCTCGATGAAGCCGCGCTTTTCTTCCACCACCAACAACTCGGTCAGGCCGCTGGCAAAACGGCGTGCCCCCTGCCCTTCCAACGGCCACACCAGGCCGATCTTGTACAGCCGGATGCCGAGCGCCGCAGCATCGTCATCGCTCAGACCGAGCTCATCGAGCGCCTCGCGCACGTCGAGATACGACTTGCCCGTGGTGGCGATTCCGAGAAGCGGCACGCGCGGTGCGATCACCACGCGATCCAGCGCGTTGGCGCGCGCGAACGCGGCGACCGCCGCCATGCGCGGCCCGTGCAGCCGCTTCTCCTGATCCAGTGGTGGATCGGGGCGACGGATGTTCAACCCGCCCTGCGGTATCGGAAAATCGCCTGGAATGACGATGTCCGGCCGCGCGATGTCCACCGCGACGGAACCCGATGTCTCCACCGTCTGCCCGACCGCCTTGAAGCCAACCCAGCAACCGGAGAACCGCGACAACGCAAATCCAAACAGCCCGAAATCAAGATAATCCTGCAACGTCGCCGGGTTCAAAATCGGCATCATCGCCGCAGCCATCACCTGCTCGCTCTGGTGCGCCAGCGTGGAGGAATTCGCACCGTGGTCATCGCCCATGATCGCCAGCACGCCGCCACGCCGCGACGTGCCCGCCGCATTGGCATGCTTGAAAACGTCACCACAACGATCGACCCCGGGGCCCTTGCCGTACCAGATGCCAAACACCCCATCCACCGTGGCGCCGTCGAACAACCCGACCTGCTGGCTGCCCCATAGCGAGGTCGCCGCCATGTCCTCGTTCAGCCCGGGATGAAAGCGGATATTATGCTGCTCGAGGAACGCGCGCGCGCCATGCAGCGCGGTATCATAGCCGCCGAGCGGCGAACCGCGATAGCCGGAAATGAATCCGCCGGTGTTCAAACCGGACGCGCGGTCGCGCGCCTGCTGCATCAGCGGCAGCCGCACCAGCGCCTGGATGCCGGTGAGATAGACCCGACCTTTGTCCAGCGCGTATTTGTCGTCGAGGCTAACGTTGGCCGGGATCACCGCCGCGTCCATCGTGCTACTCCGCCGCCTGCCGATACCGCCGCGCGTAACCCAGCAGCGCGCCGTCCTCCGCCGGCTCGATCGGCGTGAAATCGCGATGCGCGATCCAGTCCGGGCGGGTCGGCGTGCGGATATAATTGGAGACCGCATTCAGTGTGAGGTAAACGATCTTGCGCGGATACGGCGTGATGTTCGGCGCCGAGCCATGCACCAGGTTGCCGTGGAACAGCAGCAGGCCGCCGGGCTTGCCGGTTGGCGCAACGATGCCGCCCTGCCGCACCAGCCGCGTCACTGTCGCCTCGTCCAGCGTCCACAACGGATACGACGTCGTGGTCGTGTCATGCCCGGCCGGCAGGACGCCCTGCATGTGGCTGCGCGGCACCAGCATCAGCGGCCCGTTGATCGGCATCACCTCATCGAGGAACACCGCGACGTTCATCGCGCGCGGCTCCGGCATGCCGTCGTCGCGCGCCCATGTGCCGTAGTCCTGATGCCACTGCCATACATCACCGGTAAACGACGCCTTCGCATTGATCTTGTATTGATGCATATACACCTGTTCACTGAACAATTGCTCGACCGGATGGATCATGCGCGGGTGGCGGCCGAGCAGGGAGAAGGCTTCGTTGAAGAGATGCGCCGCAAAGGCGGTGCGTGGCGCTCCGGATTTCTCGCGCCAGACCTCGGGACGATCCTCGCGGTAGATGAGTTCGGCCTCGTCGCGCAGCACCGCGACTTCCTCATCGGTGAAGGTTTCCGGGAGGAACAGATAGCCCTCCTCCTCGAACTGCCTGACCTGTTGCGGCGTCAGCATGGCTTGCTCTCCTCCCGTCACGATACGGGTCGCATCAGTTGTAGAACTCCCATCGCGGCTCCGGCCTGATCGGCTTGCCGAGATTCGGCAGCTTATAGAACGAGCTTGCGAAGCCGCCTGCGTCCCCACAGGGCTCAATGCCACGTTTCTCGTGGTCGCTGAACCAGTGCGGCATCGACGTGGCGGGACAATAATGCGTGACACAGGACATCCGCGGCGTCTCCGGCGGCAGAGTCCGCGGATGGCTGCGATGCACCAGGTCGGCCGTCCAGAAAAACACGTCGCCCTTTTTGGCGAGCAGCCGCCCGTAGGCAAGCTGACGCGACTGACAGGCCTCCTCCAGATCACGGATATACTGCGCGCCGTCGGTGTTGCCGTCCTGATGCTTGGTGGTGCCGTTGCTGAACATGTAATGCGGCAGGCGATGGCTGCGGTCGTAATAGGCCAACTCGCCGCTGCCTTCGACGATATCCTGCAATGCGATCCAGGTCGCGGCCATGAAGGTCGGCGTATCGACAACCACGTAGGCGGTGTCCTGGTGCCACTGATGGCCATTGGTCCGCTGGAACAGCAGTTGCTGAAAAGCGAGAACCCTCGACTGGAATACCAGGCTGAGGAAGTGCGTAATTTTCGGATGCATGCAGACCCGCCGCGACGACTGCAGGTTCACATAGAGGTCGTAGAGGCTTTCCAGATCGTCAGGCCGGTTGCCATTCAGCTTCTGGGAACGGCCGCCGCGGAAATCGGTGGAGGCGAACATCCCAGGCTTCTGGTACAGATTACGAATATCGCTGACGAAATCGTCGATCAGCGCAGGTTCGATCGCCTGTTGCATCAGCAGCCAGCCGTGATCGGCGAAATGCGCCAGTTGGTCTGCCTCGGTCTGGTTGACGAAGCCGGTGGCGGCCAGGGCACGCAGTTGCGTCACCCAGTTCGGCCTGTCGGTCCATAAGGCCGGCAGCACGGCATCGAGCTTGAAGGCGCCGGGCATCGGGATTTCCTTTGCAGGTGCGGAGCGAGCCAGCGGTTGGTCGGACGACTGGCCGATGGGTGGAACCTGAGGCCTTGTCGCGTCACTGGATTGCGGCGCCGATATTGTCCGGACAGACATATCAGCGGAAGGGCGACCGGTCGCATCGGCGTCCGACGCTCCATCCGGCGACACCAGCAGAAAGGTTTCACCAAGCTGAATGCTCGGCGGCAGGCGCATGTTTAGGACGGCGCCGTCCATCAGGATGATCTGCATGGAGAATGACAGGCCTGTTCCCTGCGCCGCGGCGCCGTCGAACCTGAGGTCGGCGGTGACGCCGCAGCAAAGCGAGTTCCATGGCACATAGGAGCCCGATTGGTTGAACACCAGGTGGACATCGGCTCGAGGGCGCCAGACCGCGGCATCGCGGCTGAGCTCGTTGATCCTGGCGCGTATCCATCTCACATCGGTCGTCAGCAGGCACCAGCCGCTTAGATTGACGGTGACGGCATCGGGCACGGCGTCCAGCTTGACTTCGATGTGCCAGCGCGGCGGCGGCCCGTCGTCCGATGCAGGCCCGCCGGGACGGTACTCCGTCTGCAACTCCTTGCGGTTCGATTGGGTCGTGGGCGGCGGTCGATACGCGCGTTGCTCCATGCCCTTGGCGAGCCAGAACACGTAGCTTTGCGAGATATCCTTACGATCCAGTTGCGTGATGTACGGCGCGGCAAACTCCGGCAGCATTTGCACGACCTCGGCGATAGCCTCGCGGCTGATACCGAGCGCCCCCAGCAGGCTGCCGACGAAGTCCGCGGCGGACGGATCGGGAGTGGCCGGCAGCGCTTCGGCGGTCGCAAAACCGACCTGCAAGGCCGCCTGTTCGAACTCCTCGCCGACGAACATGTGCTTGTCCTCGAACGCCGCGAGGAACTCCATATCGCCCTGATGCAACACGCCCTGCCGCGCCTGGGCGATCCAATTGAGCAGCGACTGGCGGTCGCTGGTGGGCCGTGCATCGTGCGCCAGCAATCGCGCAACGATATCGGCCAGCGCCGACGCAACAGCCCGGATAAAGATCCGGTTCGGCTCGACGAAGAGAGCACGGCCTCCCGGCTTGAGAAAGCGGAGCGCCTCGGCAAGGAAGCCATTCACATCGGGGATATGGTGCAGTACCTGGACGCCGACGCAGGTGTCGAAGCTCGCGTCGGGAAAGCAGCGTTCGGCGGTACTATAGGTCGCCAGGGTTGTCGGCACGCGGGATGCGAGATCGAGCCGCTCGAGGTGGCGACTGCAAATCCGCAGCATATCGACGGAAACATCGGTGAGAACGATGTCGCGCACCACCGCGCGCGACAGGACGGCGCGGGAGAATGCGCCGGAGCCGCAGCCGATCTCCACGACGCTGCCGAGGGACGCGGGCCAGCGTTCTGCGAGACAACGGCAGATGCGGTCGTAGCTTGTAAAGGCCCATTGGTCATCGATGCCGTGGTCATAATGCGCCGGATCGAGTTGTGTCGCGTGCTTGCCGCCCACGAAATCGATGATGTTGCCATCGACCACGGGGTATTTCGCACCGCACGCCTGGCAGGCGGCATGGCCCGGCGATGCCACGAGCGAGCCACGGCAACCCGGGCATTGCAACAGCGCCAACCGTTGGTCCATCATACTGATTCCGCCCTGGCTCGCAAGTCGCGCCGCGCGCGCCCACACATATTGCTGCCAGCAGGACGCAATCACCTTTATCATTCGGATAGCGCCCGGTAAAGCGTCCCAACGGACAGCGTCCCAGCGGGCAGGGTGCCGCGGTCTCGGGGCCAGCCCTCACATGGCACGGCGCGGCACCGGCCAGCATGTCCGCCGCGGCCCGTTTCGGCTAGCCTGAACAATGGGTTGCCGGAAGATCGGACCCGCGCGGGAGGATCGAGCATTGCATCTGGCCACGAACCGGTCCGTGATGGCGCGTCTGCCGGCGATCGATGTCGCCAGGCGACGTGATTCCGTGGTGCGCGGTACCGTCGCCAGCGCACCGGGTCACACATTCCGCACCGCCGGGTCCTGCTGTTTCATCAACATGGGCATCGATCAGGCGCTGCCGGCCGTTGACTTCGCCGTGTCGCGGCGGTTCCGTACGCCACCGACCGAAGCCAGATACGCGATCGTGATGAATGCGTGCCATCATTGACGCCCGGCCCGGCTCGTCCCGCGTCCGCGCCTGGGTTCGCCTGCCCTCCGGCCGCCGGCTCGATCTGCTCGATCCGACGCCGTTCGACTGGGCAGACGAGGATTTGGGGCTTGGCCTTGCGCGCACCTATCGCTGGGGCGGCCATTCCGCCTGGAGTTTGCCGTTGTCGGTGGCCCAGCACAGCCTGTTGGTGCTGGCGCTGCGCCGTGCCCGCAGCCCCACCGGCTTGTCCGACGCCGCCGCCCGGCGCGAGCTGCTGCACGACGCCGACGAGGGGTTGCTCGGTTTCGATCCTATTTCGCCGCTGAAACCGTTTCTCGGCCCGGGCTATGCGGCACTCGCCGCGCGGCTGCAGGCGGCGATCGCGCAGCGCTATGCGTTGGAAAAGTGGGGCGCCGAGGACCGCCGCGCGCACAAGCAGGCTGACCGTATCGCTGCCGCATCGGAGGCGATCCACGTCGTGGGCTGGAGCAGGGACGAGGTGCGGCGGGTGCTGCGCATCGCCGAACGGCCGGTGGAGACGGACCCGCTCGCGGGCTGGTTCGACACGCCGCCATGGGAGCCGTGGGGCGCGGCGCAGGCAGCGGAACGATTTTCACGTGTTCTGCATTCGCTTTCGCACAACGGCCACCGCTTCGCTCCTCGCAAGGACATTGCCTAACCCAGCTCGTCCGCCAGCACACGCCGCACCTCGATGATCCGCGGCAATGCCTGCGCCGGCGCAAGATCGAGCGGGGCGGTGATGTTGATATGCGTGACCCCGGCCGCGTGCAGCTTCCTGCCGGCGGCGAGCCACGCCGTCTTGCCGCCATCGCCCGCCTGCAGCGGCCCACGCACCATCAACGATTGCGGATCGCGACCCACCTCCTGCATGTACTGCCGCAGCCGCGGCAGGTCGGGCGCCGGATCGCCGAGCGACATCCAGCCATCCGCCAGCCTTGCAACCCGGCGCAGCGCCGGCTCGCCGGTTTCCGATCCGAACCAAAGCGGGATGTGCGGCAGCGACGCGCGGTTCAGACCGACCTTGTCCAGCTTGTGGTAGCGACCGTCGAACGTCACGTACGGCTCCGACCACAGCAGCCGCAGCACCGCGATCTGCTCTTCGATGCGACGGCCGCGATCGCGGAAGGTCTGGCCCATCGCCTGGTATTCGGCGGCGTTCCAGCTCAGCCCGACGCCGAGTTCGAAACGTCCGCCGCTGAACAGCGCAAGCTCCGCCGCCTGCCTGGCGACCAGCACGGTGGGCCACGCCGGAAGGATCAGGATGCCGGTGATGAAGCGCAGCCGTTGCGTGACCGCCGCGAGATAGCCGAACGTGACGAACGGATCATAGAACGGCCCGGCATACTGCCGATCCGGCCGCTGCGGGTTGGTGCCCGGCGGCTGCGCCATCACGTGGCCACTGGTCGAGGTGAAATCGAACCCCGCCGCCTCCAGCGCCGCGGCATACGCCTTCACCGCACCGACATCGGAGAACGCCGTGATCGGCAGTGCGCTACCGTATTGCATGACGCGCCCTTTGCTCTGCTGGCCTTGTTGCAGTGAGTGCCGGCGTGCAGGTCGATGGCGGCGCCAAAACCGGCCGGCAGGCCCTACCGCGCCCGGCTTACGGTGAAATCCGCCACGTCCGCCAGTGCCCGCCGCCAGGGGCCGTCCGCGAACACTCCCAGCGCCGCCTTCGCCGCATCCGCGAAGCGCCCTGCCCGAGCCAGCGTCGTGCCGATCGCTCCGCACCCCGCCATCAGCGCCAATGCATGCTCCAGATCGGCATCCCCTTGCTTGCTCGCCTCGATGGTCCGCTGCCAGAAGGCGCGTGCGGCGGCGTCGCCCGCCCCGTAGGCCAGCAGTACCGGCAGGGTGATCTTGCCCTCGCGGAAGTCGTCGCCGACCGTCTTGCCCAGCGTCGCCTGGTCCGCCGCATAGTCCAGCGCGTCGTCCACGAGTTGGAAGGCGATGCCGAGGTTCAGGCCGTATTCGGCCAGCGCCGCCTCCTCCGCCTCCGGCCGTACCGCCACCACCGCACCCACCTGGCAGGCAGCAGCAAACAGCGCGGCGGTCTTGCCTTTGATCACCTCCAGGTAGCGCGCCTCCTGGGTGGACAGGTCGTTCTGCGTCACAAGCTGCAGTACCTCGCCCTCGGCGATGGTCGCCGCGGCGCGCGACAGGATGGCCAGCACCCGCAGCGAGCCGTCCTCCACCATCAACTGGAAGGCGCGGGCGAACAGGAAGTCGCCCACCAGCACCGATGCCTGGTTGCCGAACACCGCGTTGGCCGAGGCCATCCCGCGGCGCAGCGCGCTCTCGTCCACCACGTCGTCGTGCAACAGGGTGGCGGTGTGGATGAACTCGACGCAGGCGGCCAGCGCGACGTGCCGCTCGCCGCCGGCCGGCCCGGGATAGCCGCACAGCCGCGCCGCGGCGAGGGTCAGCAACGGGCGCAGCCGCTTGCCGCCCGCCGCGACGATATGTGCTGCCAGTTGCGGGATCAGCGCCACCGGACTGTCCATGCGGGCGACGATTGTCCGGTTGCAGACGGCCATGTCGCCGCCAACCAACTCCACCAGGGCGGTCAGCGCGTCCTGGTCCGGCCCGTGCGGCGCCGGCGCGGACGCCACGCCTGGTTCGAGCCGACTGGCGACGTCCAACGTCATTTTCCGGGCGGCTTCCTTGTGGGGCATCGGCACCATATCGGCGGCGCCGAAACAGGGTCAAGCCAGCGACCGGCCGGGGACGGTTTGACTCGATCCTTCCGCCGGTTCTAGCCTCCCGGAAAACACCGTGCCGGAGTTAACCGTCATCGTCAGGAGGAAGCAACCATGAGCGCCCACGGCCATCAGAGTCCCGCGCAGATCCATTCCCACCTCAAGCATCCTGTTATTGATGGTGACGGACACTGGGTCGAATACGAACCGGTGTTCAGCGAAAGGATGCGCAAGGTCGGCGGCGACAAGGCGGCGGACGGGTTCCTCGCCGCCATGAAGACGACGCGCGACGCGCTGAACATGTCGGTGGCCGAGCGGCGCCGGCGGCGCGTTCCCCAGCCGGGCTTCTGGACCCGGCAGACCGAGAACACGCTCGACCGCGCCACCGCGATGATGCCGCGGATGCTGTATGAGCGGCTCGACGAAATCGGCTCGGACTTCGCCGTCGTCTATCCCACCGCCGGCCTGCGGCTGCCGAAAATCAGCGACGACGCGACGCGACGCGCCGTCATCCGCGCCTACAACATCGTGTCGGCGGAATATTTCCGCGATCTCGGCGACCGCATGACACCCGCGGCGATCATTCCGATGCACTCGCCGGACGAAGCGATCGCCGAACTCGAATACGCCACCGGGCAGCTCGGCGCGAAGGCCGGCATGTTCGGCAGCGTGCTGCCGCGCCACGTGGCGTCGGTCGCGTCCGGCGACCAGGATGCGACGCGCCTGGCGGTCTGGCAGGACGTGATCGGCATCGACAGCGACTACAACTACGATCCGGTCTGGGCGAAGTGCGAGGAGCTCGGCATCGCGCCGACCTTCCACAGCAGCGGCAACAATTTCGGCCTGCGGCTGTCGCCGACCAACTTCGTGTACAACCACATCGGCCATTTCGCCGCCGCCGGCCACGCCACCGCCAAGGCCATCTTCCTCGGCGGCGTGACGCGGCGCTTCCCGAATCTCCGCTTTGCCTTCCTCGAAGGCGGCGTCGGCTGGGGCTGCCAGTTGTTCGGCGACTTCCTCGAACACTGGGAGCGGCGCAACCGCAAGGCGCTGGACCACATGCACCCGGACAAGCTCGACCGCAAGCTGCTGTTGAGCCTGGTCGAGAAGCACGGCTACGAAGACATCGCCGCGGTGCTGCGCAAGCAGGATGGCTGGCCGGATCCCGAACTGGCGCGCCTGACCGGCGGGCTGGACGACCTTGACGACTTCGCCGCCTGCAAGATTACCCGCAAGGAGGACTGGCGCGACCTGTTCGTCACGCCGTTCTATTTCGGCTGCGAGGCGGACGACCGCACCAACGCCTGGGCGTTCAGCAAGGGCAACCCGTTCGGCGCGCAGATCAACGCGATCTACAGCTCCGACATCGGCCATTTCGACGTGATCGACATGCGCGATCCGCTGCCGGAAGCGTACGAGCTGGTGGAGGACGGGCTGCTGACGGAGGCGAATTTCCGCGACTTCACCTTCGCCAACGCGGTGCGGCTGTGGGGTACCCAGAATCCGAAGTTCTTCGAAGGCACGGTAGTGGCTAAGGAGGCTGCCGCCGTGCTGGCGGAAGCGAACAACGCGACGCCGGTGCGGGCAGCCGCGGAATAGCGAGCAGGCGTAAACCTCTCCCGCGCAGCGGGAGAGGTCTCCTGCTCATCGGGCCATGCCGGGGCTTCCAGGCGGCACGCCGTAGAAATTCATCGTCAGCGACACGCACGTATAATAACCCATCAGCACGATCATGTCGGTGATGCTGACATGCCCGAGCACCGCGACCGCGCGCTCGTACAACCCCTGCGGCACCAGCCGTTCGCCGGCCAGCGCCATCGCCACTTCGTACACAATCTGCTCTCGCGCATCGGCGAATGACGCCGGCAGGCCGGCGACGATCGCTTCCACCGACGCGTCCGGCAGCCCGACCTCCTTGCCACGCTTCTCATGCGCTGCGTTCGGGTAGGCGGAGCGCCACTTGCCGGTGATGACCAGCACCGCGATCTCGCGCTCGCGCTCCGACAGCGACGACTGGCCGGGCGTGAAATGGCCGCCGAGCGGCGCCGCCGCATGCGCCAGCTTCGGATTGTGCACCCAAACTTTGTACGGCCCGGGTAACCGCCCGCGGCCGGACACAAGAAAATCGTAGCCCTCGCGTTGTTCGGGCGTCATCCGGTCCACTGGAATTTCGGCGTAGCGTCCGAATGTGGGCGCGTTGGTCATTGTCCCCTCTCCTTTGTCGTGCTGCTACTCGCGCATCGCCCGCGCGTGCTGCGCCGCCGGGCGCTGCCAGCACCGGTGCAGCCATTCGGTCACACGCGGCCAGCGGCCGAGATCCATGCTCAACCCGCGATACAAGGCCGCGGCGACGTTCAGGTCAGCGACGCTGAACGCATTGCCCACCAGCCAGCCCGACCGCCGCAGCGCCCCGTCCAGCACGTCGAGCGCCGGCACCACCTCCGCCCAGGCAGCTTCGGCGATGGCGGGCTTGCGTTCCGCCTCGGGCAACGCGGAGCTGTGGTTCGCGTAATTGACGATCTGCCGGTCGAGCCGATCGACCTCCCAGAAACTCCATTGCCAGCACAGCGCCTCGGCGCGCGGATCGGCCGGATACAGCGGGCTGCCGTGCTTCTTCGCGAGATACAGGTTGATCGCCATCGATTCCGACAGCACCAGGCCGTCATCCTCGATCGTCGGCACGCGGGCGTTGGGATTCAGCGCCAGATAATCGGGCGTCCGCGTCCCCGGCGACCGCGGCAGCAGATCGTCATGGTCGTACGCCAGCCCAAGCTCCCCGACCATCCACAAGGTACGGATGGCGCGCGACCGCGCGGAGCCGTGTATCCGCAGCATGGTTTCCTCCTGTATTGCTTTCCGACGGCAGTCTCACGCTTTTAACATGGCGCCGCGCGGAGGGCCACGGACCAATTCCCTTGCGTCCGGCGCGCGCCGGTGGCGTCACGGGCAGCGCATCGATCATGCCCCCGCGACCCGCGGGGCTCCGCCGTGTTGCGATTCGGCTGGGTTGCCCGCGGAGCGCCGCCGCGCGGACCGCGGCACAAGCATCAGCGCGCCAGTTTGTCCATCGCCCCGAAGTCGATCGCGGCGACGAAGCCGCGCAATGTCGGTTCCGGCGTGTCCTTGCTGCCGTCCACCTTCACGATGATCTTGCCGCCGACCAACGTCATGTAGCCGTTGTCGCTTTCGGTATAGGACACCGGCCGGCCGCCGATCGTCACGGTCTTCACCCCCGACGCGTTGGCCAGAGGGCTGCTGATCAGCGCCGCCATGCCCTGCAGCATCGGGCTGTCGGTGGTAATCTGCACCTGCACGCGTTGCGCGCCGCTGTGATAGACGCGGCTCGCCGACGTGCCACCGCCCAGCATCTCGGCACTGACCGCGCTGGTCTGCGCCGGATCGGCGGTCCAGCCGGGCGGCGGCAGCGGGAGCAACATCCTCAGTGCGTCCGCGCGTGCCTGGCGCAGCAGGTTCGCCGCGGCATCCAGCGCGGCGAGAGCGCCCTGACCGTCATGCGCGCGCCACGCGGCGCTTGCCTTGTCGATCTGGTCGGAGACGTCGTCCGCTCGCGCGGCAACCCCGCCCGCCAATACCGCGAGCAACACCAGCACCACATGGCGCAGCCGCATCAATGCCTCCGCTCGCCCCTGTCGCAGGCTACGGAGAGCAGCGGTCCGATACAAGTGCGGGTTCCGTTGCGCCGGACCGGCCGCCACCAGGCCAGCAGCAGGCCACCGGTCGTGAACGCGGCAATGGCCAGGACTGCGGTGCTGACGGCGCCCGCGATCCCGTCTTGCCGCAGGGCGCGCCGCGCGTCCGGCAGGGCGGCCAGTCCACCCGGCCCCATCGGCGGGACGACCACCACATGTCACTTGCATTCTGCAAGCCACACCTCTATATCACTTGCATCGTGCAACCAACCATCCCCTGGTGACCCGCCATGCGACGCAAGAGCTTTGAGACCATGTCCTGCCCGATCGCCCGCAGCCTGGAGCGGGTCGGGGAATGGTGGAGCATCCTGATCCTGCGCGACGCCTTCCGCGGCGCGACCCGCTTCGAGCAATTCCAGAAAGGTCTGGACATCGCGCCGAACATGCTGACCCGGCGGCTGAATGCCCTGGTCGAGTCCGGCCTGCTGGAACGCCGCCGCTACAGCGAACACCCGCCGCGCGACGAGTATTTGCTCACCGAGCGCGGCCGCGACTTCCGCCCCGTGCTGTGGGCGTTGCTCGCCTGGGGCAACCGGCACTTCGCCCCCGAAGGACCGAACGTCGTGATCGTCAACGGTGACACCGGGGAGCTGGCCGAACCGATCCTGGTGGATCGCCGCACCGGCCGCAAGCTGACCGAGCCGCCGTTCCGCTCCGTTTACGGACCGGCCGCCGCCGAGGCCATGCGCAAGGACCGCGAGGCATCGCGGCAGTCCAACCCGGCAACCTCGGGAGACACCCATGTCTAGCACCATCACCGCCCGCGAGACTGTGCCTGCCCTCAGCCGGGACAGGGCCCGCCTCCGGCTGCGCCGCGCTCTGCTGGCCGGTGCCGCGCTCGCCCTCGCCGCCGCCGGGGCCGGCTGGTACGGTTATGACTGGTGGACCCAGGGACGCTTCATCCAGACCACCGACGACGCCTATGTCGGCGGCAACGTCACCGCTGTCGCGCCGCATGTCAGCGGCTTTGTCGCGCGGGTGCTGGTGGCGGACAACCAGTTCGTGAGAGCCGGACAGACGCTGATCCGCCTCGATGGTCGCGACTACCGCGCCTCGCTCGACCGCGCCGAGGCTGTCCTGGCGGCGCGCGCGGCGGCGCTGGACGGGTTGCGCGCGCAGTACGTGCTGCAGCAATCCACCATCCGCCAGCAGCAGGCCGACCTGGCCGCGAAATCCGCGCAGGCGAGCTTCGCCGCGGCCGACGCTGCCCGCTATCGCAGCCTGGCGCGGACCGCCGCCGGCTCGCGCCAGGACGCGCAGCGTACCGGCGCGCTGGACGTGCAGGCTCGCGCCGCCGTCGCCGCCGCCGCCGCCGGGCTGGAGGCCGCGCAGCAGCAGCTTAAGGTGCTGAGCGCACAGATCGCCGAGGCGGACGCCGCCGTGGCGCAGGCGCGGGCTGATCTGCAGACCGCCAGGCTCAACCTGGGATACACCGAGATCCGTGCGCCGATCGACGGCTATGTCGGCAACCGCGCGGCCGAGGTCGGTGCCTATGTCACGGCCGGCACCTATCTGGTTTCGGTGATTCCATCGACGGGCCTGTGGGTGGATGCCAATTTCAAGGAAGACCAGCTCAGCCGCATGGTCCCGGGCCAGGCCGCCAGCGTGGTGGCGGATGTGCTGCCCAACCATGAATTCCACGGCCATCTCGCCAGCATCGCTCCGGGCACCGGCGCCGTGTTCAGCGTCATTCCACCAGAGAACGCCACCGGCAACTTTACGAAAATCGTGCAGCGTGTGCCGGTGCGCATCCGGCTGGACCCCGGCGACGCGACGCTGCGCATGCTGCGGCCTGGCCTCTCCACCACGGTCAGCGTCGATACCAGCGCCGCCGGCAAGGGCAGCGCGCCATGATCGCGGTGGCGCCGAAGCAGCCCTCGGTGCTGCCCTTCGTGGTGATGTGCGTCGGCATGTTCATCGCGCTGCTGGACATCCAGATCGTCGCGTCCTCCTTGCAGGAGATCGGCGGCGGATTGTCCGCGGCGCAGGACGAGATCAGTTGGGTGCAGACCGCCTATCTGATCGCCGAGATCATCATGATCCCGCTGTCAGGCTGGCTGACGAGGGTGTTTTCGACGCGCTGGCTGTTCACCATCTCCTGCGCCGGCTTCACGCTGTCCAGCATGCTGTGCGGGCTGGCGTGGAACATCCACAGCATGATCGCGTTTCGCGCGCTGCAAGGGATGCTGGGCGCATCGATGATCCCGACTGTGTTCACCTCGTCGTTCTATTTCTTCCAGGGACCGCGGCGGGTCTATTCGGCGGCGGCGGTCGGCACCATCGCCTCGATGGCGCCAACGCTGGGTCCGGTGATCGGCGGCTGGATCACCGACACACTGAACTGGCACTGGCTGTTCTACATCAACCTTGTCCCCGGCGTGATCATCACCGTGCTGGTGCCGCTGACGGTGCGCATCGACAAACCCGACCTTTCCCTCCTGCGCGGCGCCGACTATCCGGGGATCGGGTTGATGGCAGTTGGCCTTGGCCTGCTGGAATACGTGCTGGAGGAAGGCACGCGCTGGAACTGGTTCGACGATTCCACCATCCGCGCCTGCGCGTGGATCGCCGGCATCGCGCTGGTGCTGTTCGTCGTTCGCAGCCTGACGTTTCGCAATCCGGTGGTCGATCTGCGCGCGCTGACCAACCGGAATTTCGCGCTGGGCTGCTTCCTGTCCTTCATCACCGGCATCGGGATATTCACGACGATCTACCTGACGCCGCTGTTCCTGGGCTATGTACGCGGCCTGAGCGCCTGGCAGATCGGCCTGGCGATTTTCTCCACCGGCGTCGCGTCGCTGATCGGCACGCCGGTCTATGTAATGCTGGCGCGCCGGTTCGATCCGCGCTGGCTGATGATGTTCGGGCTGGCCAGTTTCGGATTCGCGATGTGGCAATACAGCTTCATCACGCATGACTGGGGCGCGGGGCAGCTTCTGGTGCCGCAGGTGCTGCGCGGCTTCCCCCAGGTGTTCGCGGTGGCGCCGAGCGTCACGCTGGGCCTCGGCAGCCTGCCGCCGGAGCGGCTGAAATACGCCAGCGGCCTGTTCAACATGATGCGCAACCTGGGCGGCGCGGTCGGCATCGCGGTGAGCGCCGCGATCATCAACAACCGCACCAACCTGCATTTCCAGGCGATCGCCTCCCATTTGACGCCGGCGAACGGCGCGATGGAGCGCTTCGTGCAGGGCCTGACCGCGCGCTACGGCGCGTATCCCGGCAGCCCCGCCGCGGGCCACGACGCCGCGCTGAAGCAACTATGGGACCTCGCGTATCGGGAAGCCTCGACGCTGGCCTTCGCCGATGCGTTCCGCGCTATCATGCTCGCCTTCATCGTCGCGACGTTGCTGGTGCCGCTGCTGCGCAAGGTGGCGGCCGCGCCGACGCCGGGCGCAAATGCGCATTGAGGGGCCTCGCAGCGGGTGGTTGGAGCGGCAGCGCCGCCGGCATGCAACGTCAGCCTTGCGCGGGGGATTGCGTCGGCCCTGCGGGCTTGGTGCCGCTCGTCATTGATTGTGCGGTCGATCCCTGAACCGCTCGCTCCGGCAACTCCGGCAGTGCATGTAGAAACCGCCCGATCTGCCCGGGCCGCCGCACGGACCGATCCACCGGACCAATCACCAGGCCAATCCACCGAACCAATCCACCGAACCAATCCACCAGGCCAATCCACCGGGCGAGCCTCGCCACAGCCGTGGCGCGCGTGCGTATCTCTGACATATCCAGTTATTCCCATTGACACACACCCTCCGCCATGCTACACGCCATGCGCGCTACGCAACCCGCCACGAAAGACCGCTCCGTATCCGTCCCGCCATGATGCACGATCCACTCACGACTCCGGCCGACGTCTGTGCCCCCGATGCGGATCGG
>DATLQW010000080.1:0-10826 GCA_035535035.1 Acetobacteraceae bacterium | reverse complement strand
GTGCGCCAGGGCGCGAGGTCCGGCACCGTCAGCCGGACCTCGAACCGCGGCAGCGGCAGGAGCGGGATCGCGACCATCGTCTATCCCGTCAGCCGGTCGATCAGGCGGCGGAGGAAGCGGTCGCAGGCGACCATCTGCTCTTCCGTCACGAACTCGTCCGGCTTGTGCGCCTGCGCGATGTCGCCGGGGCCGCAGATGATCGTGGGGATGCCGGCGTTCTGGTAGAACCCGCCCTCGGTGCCGTAGCTTACCTTGCCGGCGTGGTTGGCGCCCGTCAGGTGGCGCACCAGGTCGGCCAGCGGATGCGCTGGCGGCAGCGACATCCCGGGCAGCTCGGCCGTGAGCTCGTATGCGAAACCGCTGGCGGGATCGACCGCGTGCATGGCCGGTTCGATCGCGCGGGCGACATGATCGCGCAGCCGGGCGAACAGCACGTGCGGATCGTCGGCCGGGATGGTGCGCCATTCCATGGTGAAGCGGGCGAGCTCGGGGATGATGTTGAGGATCGTGCCGCCGCTGACCGTGCCGACATGGACGGTCGAGCAGGGCGGGTCGAACCCGTCCTCGAACGGGCCCTCGGCCGCCATGCGGCGGGCTTCGGCGGCGACCCAGGCGATCGCTTCCGCCGCGGCCTGCACCGCGTTCACCCCGAGCGCCGGCGTGCTGGAATGGCCGGTGCGCCCGCGCACCGTCACCCTGAGGTCGAGCTTGCCCTTGTGCGCCAGGATCGGCTGCATCGAGGACGGTTCGCCGACCACGCACACCGCCGGGCGCGCCCCGCCGTCGTCCAGGGTCTCGATCAGCCGGCGGGCGCCGTCGCAGGTGATCTCCTCGTCGTAGGTGATGAACAGGTGCACGGGGCGGGCCAGGGTGCGGCCGACCAGCTCCGGCACCAGGGCGAGGCAGGCGGCGACGAAGCCCTTCATGTCGCAGGCGCCCCGGGCGAACAGCTTGCCATCCTGGCGGCGGAGCGCGAACGGGTCGCCGGTCCAGGCCTGGCCATCGACGGGTACGGTATCGACATGTCCCGACAGCGCGACGCCACCCGCGACGTCCGGCCCGATCCGCGCATGCAGATTGGCCTTGCTCCGGTCGGGATTGTAGCTGAGCCGGAACGGCACGCCGAGGCGGGACAGCCGGTCGGCGATGAAGTCGATCAGCGCCAGGTTGGAGTTGCGGCTGGTGGTGTCGAAGGCGACCAGCCGGTCCAGCAGGTCGATGGCGGGCGTGAGGGCGAAGGATGACATGGGAGCAGTCTAGTCCGGCCGGGGGCGCGGGCAACTGCCCGCTCCGTAAGATCCGGGGGAGCCGCGCCACCATCGCGCCGCACGGGCGGGCAGGTCACGGCGGCTCGGCAGGGCAATCGAGCGATCCCCTTCTCCCCTCCCCGCGTGGGAGGGGAGAAGAGGAGCGGCGCCGTTCGTTCCTAAATCGGCATGAATAACGTATGCGGCCGGAACGACAACGCATCCCGGAAGCGCGGTCACATGACCGTGAACGCGGCGCCTCCTGCCCGAATGCGGCGTCGACGCGACAGATGTAATGTTGCCGAAAACTCTCCGTCACACGACCGTCATGAGATCGGCGTAAGCACCCCGCCATGCCGCACACGCGGCTGTCATGACGGAGAAAGAACGACAATTCGCGCCTCCAGCGAGATGCATCCTTCCTTTCCGTCCCTTCCTTCCTGTCTTTCGTTGTTGAGGTCATCGATGTCGAGCCGCCGTCTGCTTCTGCTCACCGCCAGTGCCGGTGCGATGCTGCACGTCCTCATGCCGGCAGGCGCCGCGCGTGCGCAGACCGCCGACGGGGCCGCCGTCAATGCCGGATCCGTTTCGGCCACCGGCGCGGCGGTGCCCGCCAGCCCGACCTCCACGGTGCTCAGCCACAAGGCGCGCAAGGAAGCGACCCAGGCGGTGACGTCGATCAGCAAGGCGCAGACCGACCTTTTCAGCCCGCAGGCGTCGGGCCTGCAATCGCTGACGATGGCGCCCGGCGTCACGGTGGCGGGCTACGCCGCGCAGAACGGATCGGCGCGGAGCACCTTGTCCGTGCGCGGCGTGAAGGTCGGCTGGAACAGCGTTCCGGGCGACCTCGAAACGAACGGCCTGACGGCAGAGCTCGACGGCGTGCCGCTCAACTCGCTGATCCAGAGCACGGGCTGGCATTCGACCGAGGTGCCGCTCGGCCTGCTGCTCGATGGCACCAACCTGATCTACGGGCCGGGCAATCCGCGCGAACGCTGGTACGACAGCCTCGGCGGCACCGTGAACTTCATCCCCGTGCAGCCGACGAAGACGGCCGGCGTCACGGTGGGCACGAGCTTCGGCAGCTTCGCCAGCATGACCCAGAGCATGATCGCGCAGACCGGCGAGCACGACGGCTGGTCCGGCGTGGTCGGCTACGCGCATGCCCAATACGATACCTTCCGCCAGGGCTCCTACGACTGGCCGAGCCATGCGAACCAGGTCTTCGCCAAGGTGCGCAAGCGCTACGACGGCGGCGAGTTCAGCGTCGGGTTCTACTACCAGCACAGCGACGAATTCCGCCCGAACATGATCCCGACGACGCCGGTCGCGGGGCTGACGACGGCCGGGGCCAACCAGAATGCGCCGCTGTACAGCCAGCAGACGTCGGGCTTCTATTCCGACCTGCCCAAGGACGTCTGGTTCAAGGAGAACCAGATCGAGAACTTCATCGGCTACGGCAAGCTGGTGCAGGACCTCGGCTCGGGCGTGACCTTGCACGATACGATGTGGTACCGCCACGGCACCGTCACCCACTACCGGGTGAACAACGGCTTCCCGCAGGACAATCCCACCGGCACCGAGTATTATTTCCCCACCTCGGACACGTTCGGCGACAAGATCTACGCCGACATCGACCTGCCGTACCACAACGTGCTGAGCGTCGGCGGCTACGCGATCACCTCGCACACCGTGGACCGGCTGGACCTCTACAACGCGGCCCTCGGCACGTCACAGCAGGCGCCGAACTTCATCTCCTACGGCACCTACGACAATCTGGATGCCGCGGTGTTCGTGCAGGACAAGCTCACCCTCTTCAACCGGCTGCATATCGTTCCGGGCGTGGAGCTGGTGAACTACCACACGTATTTCTATAACAACAACGCCTCCGCCGCGGCGGGCCTCGCCGGCGGCAGCCTGGTCGCCGGCACGAACTACAATACCGATCCGGACACCGCGAAGGATTTCCAGAACGTCGAACCCTCGCTCGGCGTCACCCTCGACGTGCTGCCGTGGCTGACCGCGTACGGCAACACGGCGGTGACCTACCAGAACCCGACGGCCGGCAATTTCGACAACGCCCAGACCGACCTGCCGGCGCTGGAACCGGTCGAGAGCCGGGACTACGAGATCGGCCTGCGTGCGCTCAATTCCAACGTCGCCGGCTTCAGCAGCACCTTCCTCGACGTGAACTACTTCCGCGACGTGATCTCCAACCAGACCATCCCGATCAGCCTCGCGTCCAACCCGGCGGTCACGACCTTCGGCTACGGTGCGGCCACCTTGCAGGGCGTGAACCTGGATGCGGTCGGCGACATCGGCTTTCCCTGGCAGGTGTTCGCCAACGGCGAGATACTGGACGCGCACTGGAATTCCTACACCTCGACGACGACGGGCCTGACCTACGACGGCCAGCCGGTGTCGAACACACCGGTGTTCACGGCGAATATCGGCGTCCGCTACCGCCGCTTCATCGGCACCACGCTCGTGAGCGGCACGGTCTACGACCAGTATGTCGGGCGCCGCTATCTGTACAGCAACCAGATCGGCGCGCCGACCAGCTTGCCGATCGCGCCCTACAACCTGCTGAACCTGTCGGTGTCGGCGAAGTTCCCGATCAAGGACCGCACCCTGCCGGGGCTGCGGCTGCTGACGGTCTCCTTCACGGCGACCAACCTGCTCGGGCGGGAGTACAACTCGACCGCCTATATCTCGGCGGGCGGCTATTTCTCCGGCGTCGACAGTGCGGGTACCGTGCTGGCAAACCCGGGCGCC
Organism: Acetobacteraceae bacterium; assembly: GCA_035535035.1. Classification (GTDB taxonomy): domain Bacteria; phylum Pseudomonadota; class Alphaproteobacteria; order Acetobacterales; family Acetobacteraceae; genus JASHVB01. The sequence continues at coordinate 6,804 of DATLQW010000080.1, read as the reverse complement.
CCGCGCGCCTTCTACGGGCAGATGACGGTATCGTTCCGGTAGGAGCCGGCGCGCGGCCGGCGGTGGCGCGTGCTACCGCCGCGCCGCCGTCTCCGGCACCCGCCGCAGAGCAATGGCTTGCTTGGTGGGCCCAGTGAGCCAACGTCCGGAGGCGGGCGTTGGCATCGCGCCACCGGAGCCTCCAGCCGTGCCAACCCGTCCGCGCACGCCGACGCTTAGCGGATCGCCTGCGCCGGCAGCGAGGCCTCAAGCTGCAGAAGGTACCCGATCGCGTCCATCAGCTTGCCTGAGAACAGGTTCGTGAACCACAGTGACTCCACGTCCTGCCACGTCTGCTCCGGCATACGCTTCTCGAGCGCCTCGAACCGGCCCTTGATCAGGGGCACGGCGGCGGCAATCACCGTGTCGGTGAGTTGGGTGACCGCCGTCTGCGGGTTGCCCTGCACCTGGTTGCCGACGATATCGATGCGCATCTGCTGGATGGCCTGCTGGTTCTGCTGCGACACGACGGTCGGATCGGCGGCAACGACCCGGTCGAGATAATCCACGCCCTTGAGCGCCGCCTGGGCCGGGTTCGGCACCGGGGCCAGCAGCATCATCAACGCCGCCTGCGGGTCGCGGGGCGGCGGCAAGGTGGGGCGCGCCTGCTGTGCGAGCCGCAGCGCCCGGATCCCCCCGTTGCGCGCGAAGGCATCCCAGGCCGTGATCAGCGTGTCGAGCTTCGACTTTTCTTCGGGCAGTTGTAGCTGCGGAAACAGGTTGTGGATCGCGACCATCTTGCCGGCGCGATCCCTCTTGTCGCCCTCTTCGACATATTTGCGGACCAGCACGAGCACTTCCGCCAGCGTCTTGCACTTCTGCGCCCCCGGCAGCAGCATGACCTGCTGCACGACGGGAGCGCCGCCGAGGACGCGGATGCGCTGCCAGTCGGCAACCCACTCGTTCTCCTTCTTCTTGTCGAGCTTCAGCTTCGGCAGCGCCTGCGCGACCTCCTGCTTGGTCAGGTCGGCGTTCAGGGCCTGCGGCTGCGGCGGCCGGCCGGGCGGCGGAACCGGGGCGACACCGGAGCGCGCATAGGGCAGGACCACGTCGATATTCTGCGCGACCCAGGTGTAATCCGGCCGGAAGCCATCCACCAGCCCGTCGGCGGCCAGTTTCCGGAAGATGGCATCCCGCTCGTCGCCGGGCATCGTCCAGAATTCCTTCAGCGCCGCCGCCTTGGGAGCATATTCCGCAATGACGCTGTTGGCGAACTGGTCCCATGCCTGGGCATTGCGGGCGAAGTCCAGATCGAGAAGCTTCTTGCTGTTGATCCCGAGCGCGATCTGCAGCACCGCCGGCGGCAGTTGCGGCGCCGCTTTCTTGAGGAATCGGGTGGAAAGATCGCTGATGCGCAGCGATTCGGTCGAGATCGTTCCCTCGGTCTCGGGATGCGCCTGCCCAATCTTGATGGCCTCGGCCTTCAAGGCGGAGGACATGAGCTCGGGATCGAGTTCGGCAAGCCCGTCCAGGCTTGCCTGCGAAAATGGCTCGTAGGAGCCGGGAAGCCGCAGCAGGACGTTCTTCTCGCCCGCCATTTCCATGATCAGCTGGCCAGCTCGCACGGTTGGCGTGGAGGGGAAACTCAGCCCGTGGTCGATCGGGATCAGGCCGCTGCCGTTCTTGCCGAGTAGCAGGTTGCCGTCATGCCGGTCGAGATTGAGCATGATGGTGTCGAGCATCGCGACGTTCTGGCAGCTTTGCGCGCTGATGTTGTTTTTCTGCGCGCAGAGATTCTTGCGCAGGTCGCCGTCGCTCGGTTTGAACTGCTGCAGGGAGCCGGGAATCGTCTGCCCTTCCCCCGCCAGGTTGATGCCGCTGCCTTCGTTCTCGACGAAGTCGTCGAGGCGCGTCCGATCGACCGAGATCACGTTGGTCACCGGCATGTTGAAGTCGAGGCCGGTGAAGACGCGAAGCTGCTCCGAGACGCGCCCTGCCAGCGCCTCGCGCGCCGGCTCGCCGCCGGAGGGCATCCCGGCCATCAGGGATCCCTTCATGGCGGGCTTGAAGATGTATTCCTTGGTCTCCCCGCTGATCGGATCGGGCGCGCCATCGACCCAGAAGGTCGGGTTGGCGGTCCCGGTCTGCAACCGCGCCCGCTGGTTGGGCATGGATTCGAAGGCGAGCGTGGCCTTGATTTCGCTCGCCTGCATCTCCTGGGTGCTGTCCCAGACCCCGTTGAGCGCGAACTGCTGTGAAAGCTCCCCGTGCTTGCGCCCGAGTTCGGTGACCAGCGGAGACGGGTTCTGGTGCCCCTGCAGCATGGTCGCGATTTCGGTGTTCAGCTTGCCCTGCTCGACCTTCTTGCTGTTCCAGCCAAGCACCCGCAGCATCTGCGTGGTCCACTGGGCGACGTCGTCGGGAATCGTATCGACCGGCTGGATCGTCGGCTGCTGCTGGCCGACTTGTTGCCCTTGGAGCGGGATTTGCCCTTGGGGTGGAATTTGCCCTTGCGGCGGGATGTTGGGAACCTGGATCTGTGGCGGGGGGAGGTTGGGCACAGGCGGCAGATTCGGCGGCGGGCCACCCAGACCAAGTCCTTGGTTCTGCCGCATGCCGCGCCCCTCTCCGATCCGGAAGCCCCCACGGGGCCGGTTCGGGACCGGCGGCGGATTGTCCTGTTGATCGTGCTCGCCCATGGCGCTGCGTTTCCTCGATGCGGGTTTGAGGCGGCTGGCGCCTAGGCGAGCGACTGCTCGATACGGTCAAGCGCGGCGCCGAGCCGGGGCCCAAGCCCCACCGTCACGCCGAAAGGATTGCGATCGATCAGCGCGATGCCCGGGTTGCCGGTGATGGCGGCGCGATAGTCCGTGACCGCCTTGCGCACCTGCTGCGCCGCGGCCGGACGCCGGTCGGTCGATGCGGCGCCATACTCAAGCAGAGCCTTGCGCAAGGCGACGTTGATGCCGCGTCCGCCGCCGATGCTGAACAGGCCGAGATCGGCGATCCGCACCAGGTCGGGATCACCGGTCGCGCGGAGCTTGCCGGCGAGCACGTTCAACTGCTGGTCCGTCGCTTCCTTGGCGTCGCGCCAGATCGCGTTGAGGTCCACCGGTTCCTTCGGCGTGACCGGGTTCGGCGGGGCCAGATCGAGGCCGAGAACCCGCTTGATCCATTCCGCCTTGCTGCTGCCCGTATCCGACATGGCGCCCCGTCCGTTCACTCCCCGACGGACGTAACACTGGTGTCGCAGGCGGTCTACGGGATTCGTCCAGGAAACGCAGCGAATCTCCTGTACCTTTTTTCCCCTTCGGCGAGGCGTCCGGGAGAAAGGGGCGGGGCCGCCCGAGCCCTCATTTCCTCTGGCCCCTCTTTCCTACAGTCGGCCCGCCTGCCGCCGCAGCGCCGCCTCCGGCATCCGCCGCGCCGCGTCGGCGGCCCGCACCAGGCTCGGCACCTCGACGTCGATCTCCAGGGTCGAGACCGGATCGCCGCGGTCGAGCTTGATCTGCACCTTGTCGCGGTCGACCGCGATATGCTTGGCGATCACCGCCAGGATCTCCTCCTGCAGCACGGCAATCAGGTCGGATCCGCCGACCACGGCGCGTTCGTGCGCGAGCAGCACCTGCAGCCGCTCGCGCGCCACCGGCGCGGAGTTGTTGCGCCGGAACAGGGCGAGCAGGTTCACGCCACCGCCCTCCGCCCGAACAGCTTGCCGAACAGCCCGCGCGGTTCGGCGGCCGGCATGGTGACCTGGATCTGCTCGCCCTTGAGCCGCTTGGCCGCTTCCGCGTAGGCCCGCGCCGGCGCCGAAGCGGGGCTGGCCAGGGTGACCGGCGCGCCGAGGTTGGATGCGCGCAGCACGTCCTGGCTTTCCGGAATGATCCCGAGCAGCGGGATCGACAGGATTTCCAGCACGTCCTCGACCTTCAGCATCTCCCCGCGCGCGGCGCGCGCAAGATCGTAGCGGGTCAGCAACAGGTGCTTCGGCATGCGCTGGCCCTGCTCGGCGCGCAGGGTCTTGGAATCGAGCAGCCCGATGATGCGGTCGGAATCACGCACGGACGAGACTTCGGCGTTGGTGACGACCACCGCCATGTCGGCGTGGCGCATCGCCATGGTGGCACCGCGCTCGATCCCGGCCGGGCTGTCGCACAGGATCCAGTCGAATTTCTCGCGCAGCTCGCCAACGATGCGCTCCACGCCTTCGGGCGTGAGCGCGTCCTTGTCGCGGGTCTGCGACGCGGGCAGCAAGGACAGGTTTTCCAGCCGCTTGTCGCGGATCAGCGCCTGCGCCAGCTTGGCGTCGCCCTGCACCACGTTCACAAGGTCGAACACCACCCGCCGTTCCGCACCCATCACGAGATCGAGGTTGCGCAGTCCGACGTCGAAATCGACCACCACCACGTTCTCGCCGCCCTGCGCCAGGGCCGCGCCGAGGGCGGCGGTGGAGGTGGTCTTCCCCACCCCGCCCTTGCCCGATGTCACCACCACGACCTGCGCCATGCCGTCGTTCCCCCTGTCCCTGTTTCTCAGAGCGTGAAAAGCAATCGAACTTGTGAAAGAACGCCCGTTGTCATTGCCCGGGTTTGCGGGCGATTTCGGCGGCTGACGGGCATTCTTTCACAAACTCTCAGTCGAGCGCCGCGAGCAGCATGGTTTCCCCGTCCAGCCAGGCCTGCGCCGGCCGGCCGGTGACGGCGGGGTCCATGTCCTCGGCGGTGCGGTAGACGCCGTCGATCGCCAGCAGCTCCGCTTCCAGCCGCCGGCAGAAGATGCGCGCGGATTTGTTGCCGTTGAGCCCGGCGATGGCCCGCCCGCGCAGGGTACCGTAGATGTGGATCGACCCGCCGGCGACGATCTCCGCGCCCCAGGCGACGGTGCCGAGCACCGTCACGTCGCCCGCTTCGTGCACGATCGACTGGCCGGAGCGCACGGCGTGGTCGATCAGCAAGGTGGTTGCGCCGCCGGCTGCGGCGGCCCCGGGATCGGCGGCAGGCGTGGACCGCTCCGCCGGGCGCGGCTCGTCCGGCAGTTCGATCGGCCGGCCGGCACGGGCGCCGCCGGCGGCAGCGGGGCCGGGCGGGCCGAGGCCGATGCCCCATTTCTCCACGCCCGCCCAGGATTTGTGCGCGCCTTCGGTGCCGATGACCCGGATGCCGCGGCCGGCGATCGCCTCGATCAGCCCGGCGACGCCGGCCTGGTCCGGCGGCAGCAGCCCGAGGTCGAGCAGCACCGGCCGCTGGTCGAAGAAGCCGGGCGCGCGGGCGATCTGCGCGTCCAGCGCGGCGAGCCATTCGGCAAGCGGCGGCTCGGGCGCCAGTACCAGCGCCATGAAGCTGCGGCCGCGGACACGAAGCGACGGACGGGAGTCTGTTTGTGACACGCGGGAGGCGTACCCGCCCCGCTGCCCGCGGTCAACGCGAATCGTCCGCTACCCACAAGATTTTGCGTGCAACAACCCGAACCAACCCCAGGGAAGGGATACGGCACGGACCAAGTGCGGCGATCCGGCCGATGTCCGGGCCCCCGGGCGCGCCGGCTCCGCCGTTCGTGCGCGCCCATAGGTGACCCGGGTCGTGCGCCGTCTTCCATTGGCGACGCGGATCCGGCAGGGCTGCCGTCGTAAAAAAGAGACGGACGCCTCAGGCGCGGCGGGACCCTGGACTCCACGGGCCCGGAAATGCTAAGTTGTGTCTCACGGCATGGTCCGTGATAGCAGATTTGGTACAGACGGGAAGCGGGGAATGTGGAATACGGCGGAGGCGGCGGACGACGGCGGTGTCGATGTCAGCCTGCTGGTCGCGGCCGGCGGAGCGGAAGTGGTGGATCGCTTCTTCCACACGAACTCGGAGATGGCCCGGCCGAACTGGGCCGCTAATCTCGCAGTCCAGGTGTATCGGGCGATGCGGGAGGCGGAGCTGAACGAGCTTCGCTCGCCCGTGCGAACAGCAGAGTCAGCTCCAGCAACAGGGACGCGAGTGTCCGATCGAGCCGGCTGAGCGTCCGCGTCGTCACCCGCCGCCGCGGCGCCTCGCCGGCCAGCAGCGCCCGGCCGGTCGCACGCACGTCCGGCGCCTCCGCCAAGACCCACGCCTCGTGCAGGATCGCCTTGCGGTCGTCGTTCGCGTCCAGCAGCCGCGCGAACAGGCCGGCGATGGCCTCGTGCTCCGCCGGCAGCGCGCGCTGGAACGCCTCGCGGAGCATGTCGGCCTTGCGCTCGATGCCGACCTCCTGCACATCCTGCATCATGCCGTGCGGCAGCTCGCGGAACCAGCCTTCCAGCAGCATGTCGAGCAACTGCTCGCCCACTTCGGCACGGATGGCGATCATGCCGATGAGGATCAGGTGTTCGTCGGGAAGCGTGATGTCGACCATAAAACGGCGGAGAACCTGGGGCGAAGCCGGGGGTGGCACGGCGGGCAGGCGACGGTGGTGCGCGGAAAGGGCGTGGCAGGGCCCCAGGATGGTTCCACCGGGGTTGCGAACGAATGACAACCCCGCCCCTCTGCCGCGCGGCGGCGGGCGCCTATACCACCGGACGGGGCCGGCGCGCGTCTTTATTTGTGTCCTATCCCCATTTCACGGGACGCGCCGGCGCGGCCTCGTCCGCCGGTCCGAACGTTCTGGGAACGTTTGTAGCGCGACATCTGTAAATCATATACGACTGTAACGTCCGCCGCGGTTGTGGGCCGCGCCGCAACCCGATAGGGGTTCTCCCGGCCGCGGCATGGCCGCGGCCCGCACAGCGGGAGCGCGCATCATGGCCGCCACGATCATCCCCGTCGCCCTGTTCGACGCCGTCGTTTTCGGTGCCACCGGCGA
>DATLQW010000079.1:0-18016 GCA_035535035.1 Acetobacteraceae bacterium | reverse complement strand
AAATTGGCGACGTGGTGCGCATCGAGGAATGCCGCCCGATCAGCAAGCGCAAGACCTGGCTGGTGATCGAGCGCAACGGCGCAACCCTCGGTGCCGAACAGGCGCCCGTCGCGGCCCAGGCTGAGGGAGTGGCGGCATGATCTCGGTCGAAACCAACCTGGATGTGGCCGATAATTCGGGCGCGCGCCGGGTGCAGTGCATCAAGGTGCTGGGCGGCACGCGGCGGCGCACCGCAAGCGTGGGCGACGTGATCGTGGTGTCGGTGAAGGAAGCGATTCCGCGCGGCAAGGTGAAGAAGGGCGACGTGCACCAGGCGGTGATCGTGCGCACCTCGTTCCCGGTGCGCCGTGCGGACGGCAGCGCGATCCGCTTCGACCGCAACGCCGCGGTGCTGATCAACAAGCAGCAGGAGCCGATCGGCACGCGCATCTTCGGACCGGTGGTGCGCGAGCTGCGCGGACGCAAGTTCATGAAGATCATCAGCCTGGCGCCGGAGGTGCTGTGACATGGCGGCGCGCATCCGCAAAGGCGACGTGGTGGTGGTGATCACCGGGGTGAACAAGGGCAATCGCGGCGAGGTGCTGCGGGTGTTTCCGGCCGCCGATCGTGCCCTGGTGCAGGGCGTGAACATGGTCACGCGGCACAAGAAGGCGGCGAAAATGGGCGAGCAATCCGGCCGCATCGAGCAGGAGGCGTCGGTCCATCTGTCGAATTTGATGCTGGTGGATCCGAAGAGCGAGAAGCCGACCAAGGTCGGGTTCCGCGTGCTGGAGGATGGCCGCAAGGTGCGCGTCGCCAAGGCGACGGGCGCGGTGATCGAAGCATGAGGAGCGAGCGATGAGCGGAACCAAGAAGTCTCCTCCGAAGGGCGGATCGAAGGGCGCGCCGAAGAACCCGCCGAAGGGCAAGGGGCCACCGGGTCCGCCGCAGCAGCAGCGCGCGGCCAAGGGCGATGCGGGCGGCAAGGCGCCGGATGCGCCGGCGGGTGTGGCCGAAGCCGCCGCGTCGCCGGCGGAAACGCCACGCATGCTGCAGCGCTACCGCGACGAGATTCGCGCCAGGCTGCGGCAGGAGTTCGGCTACACGAACCCGATGCAGGTGCCCAGGCTGGACAAGATCGTCATCAACATGGGTGTCGGCGAGGCCTCGGGCGACAGCAAGAAGCTGGACAACGCGGTGGTGGAACTGACGCTGATCAGCGGCCAGAAGCCGGTGCGGACCCTGGCGAAGAAGGCGATCGCCGGGTTCAAGATCCGCAAGGGTCTGCCGATCGGCTGCAAGGTCACGTTGCGCAAGGCGCGCATGTACGAATTCCTGGAGCGGCTGGTGACCATCGCCATGCCGCGGGTGCGCGACTTCCGCGGGATCCAGGGCAAGGGTTTCGACGGCCGCGGCAATTTCGCAATGGGTCTGAAGGAACAGATCGTGTTCCCGGAGATCAACTACGACCGGGTGGACCAGGTGCGCGGCATGGACATCCAGTTCGTCACCACCGCGAAGACCGATGCCGAAGCGAAGGCTTTGCTGAAGGCTTTCGACTTACCGTTCGCGACTTAGAGGTTGTTTGGAAAACTACAGATCCCCGGGTCAGGCCCGGGGACTGCGGGTTCCGGAGGGTAGAGAAAAAAGTATGGCCAAGACGTCTCAGGTCAACCGGAATGCGATGCGCGAACGCCTGTCCAAGCGGGACAAGGCCAAGCGCGCCGCGTTGAAGTCCGTGGTCATGGACCGCACGCTGCCGGTGGAGGACCGCTTCAACGCCACGCTGAAGCTGGCGCAACTGCCGCGCAACGGCGCCGCGGTGCGGGTTCGGCTGCGGTGTGCGCTGACCGGCCGCTCGCGCGGCAACTACCGCAAGTTCAAGCTGTGCCGCATCGCGCTGCGCGATCTGGCGAGTTCCGGGCAAATCCCCGGCATGGTCAAGGCGAGCTGGTAAGGGGCGCAGCATATGTCACTATCCGATCCCCTGGGCGACATGCTCACCCGGATTCGCAATGCGCAACGCGCGCGGCACACGATGTGCCTGGCGCCCGCGTCGAAGCTGCGCGCCAACGTGCTGGACGTGCTGCGGCGCGAGGGCTACATCCGCGGCTTCGCGGCCGAGGAATTGCGGCCCGGCGTGGCGCAGTTGCGCATCGAGCTCAAGTACACCGAGGGCGAGCCGGTCATCAAGGAGATCCACCGGGTTTCCAAGCCGGGGCGGCGCGTCTATTCGAAGATCAAGGAGCTGCCGCGGGTCTATGCCGGCCTCGGCGTTTCCATCCTGTCCACGCCGCGCGGCGTGATGAGCGATGCCGAGGCCCGCGCCGCCAATGTTGGCGGCGAAGTCCTCTGCCGCGTGTTCTGACGGAGGCGGCATGTCACGCGTCGGCAAATATCCGGTCGAGATTCCGCAGGACGTCCAGGTGGCGATCGCCGGCGGGATGTTCACCGCCAAGGGGCGGCTCGGCGAGTTGCAACTGAAGCTGTCCGACCTGGTCGAGACCACGGTGGACGGTGGCAAGGTGGCGGTCGCACCGCGTAGCCAGGAGACTCAGGCGCGCATGATGTGGGGCACCACGCGCGCGCTGATCGCGAACATGGTGAAGGGGGTTTCCGCCGGCTACACGCGGTCGATGGAGATCACCGGCACCGGCTATCGCGCGGCGGTGCAGGGCAAGAACCTGGAGATCAATCTCGGATTCTCGCACCAGGTGGTCTATCCCATTCCGGACGGCATCAGGATCACCTGCGAGCGGCCGACGGCGATCAGGGTGGAAGGCGTGGACCGGCGCCTGGTCGGTCAGGTCGCGGCGGAAATTCGCGGCTTCCGTCCGCCGGAGCCCTATAAGGGCAAGGGCGTGCGCTATACCGACGAGACCATCCGCCGCAAGGAAGGCAAGAAGAAATGAGCGCGCCTCAGGAACTTCGCGACCGGCGGCGCCAGCGCCTGCGCTTCCAGTTACGCCGCAAGTCGGGCGGGCGGCCGCGGCTGTCGGTGTTCCGCTCGGGCAAGCACATCTACGCGCAGGTGATCGTCGATGGCGAGGGCCGGACGGTCGCCGCGGCTTCGTCGCTGGACAAGTCGCTGCGCGAGTCGCTGAAGACCGGCGCGGACAAGTCGGCCGCCGCCGCGGTGGGCAAACTGGTGGCGGAGCGGGCGATCGCGGCGGGCATCAAGGACGTGGTGTTCGATCGCGGCGCGTATCTGTATCACGGCCGCGTCAAGGCGCTGGCCGAGGCTGCCCGCGAAGGCGGGCTGGCGTTTTGAGGAACAACAAGCATGGCACGTGAACCCAGGGAAGGCGGTCGCGGCCGGGATCGCGACCGCGACGCCGATGACGGGCTGATCGACAAGCTGGTCACCATCAACCGCGTGGCGAAAGTGGTGAAGGGCGGCCGGCGGTTCGCGTTCGCCGCGCTGGTGGTGGCGGGCGACCAGAAGGGCCGCGTCGGCTGGGGCCACGGCAAGGCGCGCGAGGTGCCGGAAGCGATCCGCAAGGCGACGGAACGTGCCAAGCGTGGCATGATCCGTGTGCCGATGAAGGAAGGCCGCACCTTGCACCACGACGTGCAGGGCCGCTTCGGCGCCGGCAAGGTGATTCTGCGCACCTGCGTGGCCGGCACCGGCATCATCGCCGGCGGCCCGCTGCGCGCGCTGTTCGAGACGCTGGGCATCGGCGACGTGGTGGCGAAGTCGCTCGGCAGCCGCAACCCGCACAACATGGTCAAGGCGGCGTTCGACGCGCTGGAGCATTGTGCGTCGCCGCGCTCGGTGGCGACGCGGCGCGGCAAGAAGGTGGCCGAGCTGTTTGCCCGCCGCGAGGTGGCAACCCCGGATCGCGGTCCGGCGGGGCAGGCGGCACAGCCGGAGGAGGGCGCCGGTGCCTAAGGTACGCGTGACGCAGACCGGCTCGTCGTTCGGCCGCAAGCCGGGCCAGAAGGCAACGCTGATCGGCCTCGGCCTGAACAAGCAACGCCGCACCCGCGATCTGGAAGACACCCCTTCGGTGCGCGGCATGATCCGCAAGGTTGCCCACCTGATCAAGGTGGAGGAGCAGGCCTGACATGAATCTGAACGAGTTGCGCGACAATCCTGGATCGCGGCTGAAGTCGAAGCGGCTGGGCCGCGGCATCGGCTCCGGCAAGGGAAAGACGTCGGGCAAGGGCGTCAAGGGCCAGAAGGCACGCGAGGGCGTGGCGCTGAACGGCTTCGAGGGCGGGCAGATGCCGATCTACCGCCGGTTGCCCAAGCGCGGCTTCGTCAACCTGTTCCGCAAGGAATACACGCCGGTGAACCTGGGGACGCTGGAGGCGGCCATCACCGCGGGCAAGCTGGACGCCGGGGTTCCGATAACCGAAGCGACGCTGGCGGCGGCCGGGCTGGTGCGCGGGCGGCTGGACGGCGTGCGGCTGCTGGGCAAGGGCGAACTGACGCGGTCGATCACCATCACCGTGTCGGGTGCCTCGGCGTCGGCGCGGGCGGCGGTGGAGAAGGTGGGCGGGTCGATCACCACGACGGTGGCGCGGCCCGAGGCGGGGTAGTACACCTCTCCCGCCCGCGGCGGGAGAGCCGCGGAGCGCCGCGACGCGGGTGAGGGGCGAGCGCTGCGGCAGGCTTGTGCGGTTCGCCCCCCACCCGGCGCCACGGCGCCGACCTTTTCCGTTGGACGCGGGAGAGGCGTACAACGAGGGAACCCCCGATGGCCTCTGCTGCCGAACAGCTTGCGGCGAACCTCAACCTTGGCGTCTTCTCCAAGGCGACCGAGCTCAAGAACCGCATCTGGTTCACCCTTGGGGCGCTGATCGTCTATCGCATCGGCACCTACATCCCGGTGCCCGGCGTGGACGCATCGGTAATGGGCGAGATGCTGTCGCAGCATGGCGGCGGCGGCATCCTGGGCATGTTCGACATGTTCACCGGCGGCGCGCTGCGGCGCATGACGGTGTTCGCGCTCAGCATCATGCCGTACATCAGCGCCAGCATCATCACGCAGTTGATGTCGGCGGCGATCCCCTCGCTTGAGCAACTCAAGAAGGAGGGGGAACAGGGGCGGAAGAAGCTCAATCAATATACCCGATACCTGACCGTGTTCATTGCCATGATCCAATCCTACGGCATCGCCGTCGGGCTGGAGAGCATGCATGGCAGTTTTGGGCCCGCGGTGCCGAATCCCGGCGCGTTCTTCATGTTCTCCGCGGTGATCACGCTGGTCGGCGGCACGATGTTCCTGATGTGGACGGGGGAGCAGATCACCGCGCGCGGGGTGGGCAACGGGACCAGCCTGATCATCATGTCGGGCATCGTCGCCAACCTGCCGAATGCGATGGCTTCGCTGCTGGAGCTCGGCCGCACCGGCGCGCTGTCGCCGTTCTTCATCCTGGCGTTCATGGTGCTGGCGGTGGCGGTCGTCGCGTTCATCGTGTTCATGGAGCGGGCGCAGCGGCGCATCCACGTGCAATATCCGAAGCGCCAGGTCGGCAGCCGGATGTTCGGCGGCGATTCGACGCACATGCCGCTGAAGATCAACACCTCGGGCGTGATCCCGCCGATTTTCGCCAGCTCCATCCTGCTGATTCCGGCCACGGTCGCCGGGTTCTCGCATGGCGGCGGACCGGGCTGGCTGCAGTTCATCGGCAACCAGTTGTCGATGGGCCAGCCGCTGTACATGGGGCTGTACGCCTTCATGATCATCTTCTTCTCGTATTTCTACACCGCGGTGGTGTTCAATCCGGAGGAGACGGCCGACAATTTGAAGAAATATGGCGGGTTCATCCCTGGCATCCGCCCCGGCAGCGCCACGGCCGAGTATTTCGACAAGGTGCTGACGCGGCTGACCACCGTGGGCGGGTTGTACCTGGTCGCGGTCTGCCTGCTGCCGCAAATCCTGATCAGCGACTACGGATTGCCGTTTTATTTCGGCGGCACCTCGATCCTGATCGTGGTCTCGGTCACCATGGACACGGTGACGCAAATCCAGTCTCATCTGCTGGCGCACCAATACGAAGGCCTGATCAAGAAGGCGCGCGTGCGGGGGAAACGGTGAAGCTGATCTTGTTGGGCCCGCCAGGGGCGGGCAAGGGCACACAGGCCAGGCGGCTGCAGGATCGCTATGGGATCGCGCAGATCTCCACCGGCGACATGCTGCGCGCCGAGGTTGCCGCCGGCACGCCGACCGGGCGGGAAGCAAAGACGGTGATGGAGGCGGGGCTGCTGGTGTCCGACGCCATCCTGATCCACATGCTGCGTAGCCGGATCGAGCAACCGGACTGCGCCAAGGGCTTCATCCTGGACGGGTTTCCGCGCACCGTGCCGCAGGCGGCGGCGCTGGACCGGCTGTTGGCGGAGAAGCGGATGCGGCTGGATGCGGTGATCGAGTTGCAGGTCAATGACGCCGCGCTGGTGGATCGCATTGCCGGGCGCTTCACCTGCGCCCGATGCGGCGCCGGCTACCACGATATTTTCCAGCCGCCGCGCGCGGCGGGGAAATGCGACGTCTGCGGGGCGACCGAGTTCACCCGCCGCGCCGACGACAACCGCGAGACGGTAATGGCGCGGCTGGAGGCGTATCACCGGCAGACCGCGCCGATCCTGCCGCACTACGCGGCGCAGGGCGTGTTGCGCGCGGTGGACGGCATGGCGGACATCGACGCGGTCACGCGGCAGATTCTGGCCGTGCTGGAGGAGCTTCCGGCGACCACGTAATTGCTGCCGCGGGGCGGTGGCCGACGGTGGCCCCGAGCGCAGAGTGCGCTGCCTTATTCACGTCAGCGGAGACGCACTGACCCGTGGACCCAGCCAACGAACTGCGCCATGCCGACACGCTGCACCTCGACCGGCGCTATCCTGAGGCGATCGACGCCTACCGCCGCGCCGTGGCGGGCAACGCCTCGCTGCACGCGGCCTGGTACGGCCTGGGCTGCGCCAGCCTGACGCTGAAGGCCTATGCCGACGCCGCCGACGCGCTGCGCCAGGCGGTCGCGCTACAGCCCGGCGCGGATCGCGTGCGCTGCAACCTGGCCGAGGCTTTGTTCCAACTCGGCGAGGTGGATGGCGCGATCGCGCAATACCAGAGCGCGGCTGACGGTGGCGATGCGGAGGTGCGGGCGGTCGCCCTTGCCGGCATCGCCTGCATCGCGCCCGGCGCGCCCCACCAGGACAATTTCAACGTCATGGCGGCGCGGCGGCGCTGGATCGACTGGCAGGCGCGCGGCATCCGTCGCGTCACGGCCGCGCCACCCGAAGCGGGACGCAAGCTGCGGATCGGCTATCTCGGGGCGTTCTTCGGCGCGCGCAACTGGATGAAAATGTACATGGGCGTCATCAACGCCCATGACCGCGACCGTTTCGAGTTCCATTTCCTCGCCGACGACGCCGCGCCATCCGCGGCGTGCGGCTACACCGACCATGCCGACGACCGTATCTGGGAGCTCGGCGGCGTGCCGAATGCGGAACTGGCGCGGCACATCGTCGAAGCGGGCCTGGACGTGCTGGTGGACCTGAACGGCTACAGTTACCAGCGCCGCCTGCCGGTGTTCCTGTATCGCCCGGCGCGGCTGCAGATCTGCTGGAACGGCATGTACGGCACCACCGGCCTGCGCGACATCGACTGGCTGGTGGGCGACGCGGCGGTGATCCCGCCGGAGGAGGAGCGCTATTACAGCGAGCCGATCTTTCGCGTGGCGGGCTCGTACCTGGCGTTCTCGGTGTTCTATCCGGTGCCGGACGTCGCGCCGCCGCCCTGCCTGCGCGCGGGGCACCTGACGTTCGGCTGCTTCGCCTCGGCGTACAAGCTGACCGAGCCAACCATCGCCGCCTATGCCGGCATCCTGCGCGATGCGCCGGCCAGCCGACTGCTGCTGCGCAACCGCACGCTGGACGAGGCGTCCAACCGCGCCGCCTTGCTCGATCGTTTCGCGCGCCGCGGCATCGATGCGGATCGGCTGACGCTGGAGGGCGGCGCCGAGCATTTCGACTTCCTGCGCGGCTACGACCGGGTCGATGTGGCGCTCGACGCCTTCCCGTACAACGGCGGCACCACGACGGCCGAGGCGTTGTGGCAGGGCGTGCCGATGCTGACCTGCAACGGCGACCGCTGGGCGGGCCGCACCAGCCGCTCCATCCTGCTGGCGGCCGGTCTGGATGATTATGTCGCAGCGGACGCCGCGGGGTTCGCGGATGCTGCGATCCGGCTGGCCCGGGCCGCCGACACGCCGCGCCAGCTTGCGGCGCTGCGGGACGGCATGCGCGCGCGGGTCGCCGCCAGTCCGGCATGCGACACCACTGGGCTGTGCCGTGCGCTGGAGCGGCTGTATGCGTCGGCCGAACCGACCGCGGCCGGTTGACCGCAAGGCCGTGTCATTGCGGGTGCCATTTCATTGCGGGCACAATGTCACTGCGAGCACCACGTCATTGCGAGTGCCATGTCATTGCGAGTTGACCACCGGCCTGGCGGCCTGACGAATCAGCCATTCGGGCGCCTGGTATTAGATCACCCCATCTTGCCGCAAGGCGGCAACCTCGGTTTCCGGCAACCCCAGCCAGCCGTGATAGATTTCCATGTTGTGCTGCCCGAGCGACGGGCTCGGCAGCGGCTTCACCCGGTCCGCGCCGTGCAGCCGCAGCGGCGAGTTGGGCGCAACGATGGAGCCGAGCGACGGGTGCTCCACCCGTTCCAGCATGCCGCGTTCGTGCATGTGCGGATCGTTCATCACCTCCACCGCATTGCGCACCGGCGCGCAGGGGATGCGGTAGCGTTTCGCCGCCGCGACGATCTCCGTCTTCGGCCGCGTGCCGGTCCAGGCAGCGACCACGGTCTCGGTCTCCGCCATGTGCGCCGTGCGGTCGGTGTTGGTGCGGAAGCGGGGATCGTCCGTCAGGTCCTCGCGTCCCATCGCCTTGAGCAGGTTCGTCCAATGGCCTTCGGTGACGACATGGATCGCCACCCAGCCGTCGCTGGTGGCGAAGGTGTTGTACGGCGCGCTGGACAGGCCGGCCTGGCGGTTGCCGGCGCGCGGCGGAACGTTCCCGGTGCGGAAATGGTACTCGTAGCTGGCCGCCAGCGAGGAATACACCGCCTCCTGCATCGCCACTTCGACGAGTTGGCCTTCGCCGGTGTGGTCGCGTTGATACAGCGCGGTGACCACCGCGGCGTAGAGATGGATGCCGCCCATGAAATCCACCAGCGTGGGGCCGGCTTTCATCGGCGGGCCATCCGGGTCGCCGGTCACGCTCATGATCCCGGAGGCGGCCTGGATGGTGAAGTCCATCGCCAGGTTGTCGCGGTCCGGGCCGGTGATGCCGAAGCCGGTGCCGGTGGCATAGACCAGTCGCGGATTGACCTTTTGCAGCACGTCATAGCCGACGCCCAGCCCGTCCATGGTGCCGGGCGAGAAATTCTCCAGCAGCACGTCGGCGCGCGCCGCCATGCGGCACAACAGATCACGGCCGCGGTCGGTCTTGAGGTTCAGCGTGACCGCGCGCTTGTTGGCGTTCAGCATGGCCATGGGCAGCGTCGTGTCGCCCTTGCCGGTGGCGAGCACGCGGCGGCGCAGCGGCTCGCCGCCTGGCGGCTCGATCTTGATGACGTCGGCGCCCGCCTTGGCCATCAGCAGCGTGGCGTAGGGGCCTTGGTAGATCTGGCCGAAATCGAGCACGGTGATGCCGGCAAGCGGCGTGGTCATCGGACGGAGCCTCCGGGACGAACTGCGGATGGCGGCAGCATACAGGCCAGGCGAGCCGCGCGGTAACGCGCGCACGCCGCCCGCGCGACGCGCAGCCGTCATGCGACCGCCGCCGCTGGCGTGGCGGGCGTGCCGCCACGCCAGCCGGGGCGACGCGGATCAGGGCGCGGTCAACCGATACACGCGCGCCGCAGTGCCGCTGTACAGCGCGGTCTTCTCGGCCGCCGACGCGCCGGCGCTGATGCGCTTGAACGCATTCCACAGCTCGGTATAGCCGCAGGACTGCTTGTCCGGCGGGAAGTTGCTCTCGAACATGCAGCGGTTGACGCCGAAGGCTTCGATGCAATGCTCGATGTAGGGCCGCCACGCCGCGGCGAGTTCCTCGGATGAGGGCGGAACGTCGCGTTCATGGAAGTCGAACCCGACCGACACCATGCCGAGGCCGCCCAGCTTGCAAGACACGTTGGGGCATTTGGCCAGCGCGCTGATATCCTTGCGCCAGCCGGCCATGACGTCGTCGCGGTGGCCGTTGTACGGCCCGACGCCGAGGATGCCGCCAACGTGATTGAGGATGATGGCGGTGTCCGGAAAGGCGCGCGCGAGGTCGGTCGCGTCCGACAGTTGCGGATGATACTGCCATGATTCGAAACTCAGGCCCAGCGGTGCGAGCTGGGCCATGCCCTCGCGGAATTTCGGGTCCATCACCTGGTGCAGCGGCACGGCGCGGGACGCGTATTTGCTGACCGCCTCGTGAGTGTCCCATGCCACGCCGTGGCGCAGGCCGCGCAGGCGCCCGCCGGACGCGGTGATCTCGGCTTCCAGCAGGTCGCGCACGCGCGCGCCGGCCGACAGGTCGCCGCCGCCGATGATGCCCTCGGCGACGCGGCACGATCCGTAGCCGCCCGACGCGCTCATGGCGGCGATGCCGGTGACGAACTCGACCTCGCCCAGCGCGGCCATCTCGCGCGGGCCGTGCTTGCGGTACATCGCGCGGCATTCAAGGAAGACGGTCGAGACGATGTTGTGCCCGCCGCCGATATCGGCCAGCAGTTCGGGCAACAGGTAGTGGCCGCGCTGCGGCGTGTCCCAGAAATGGTGGTGCGGGTCGATGATCGGCAGATCGGGTTCCAGCGCCGCTTCGGTGGGGCGCTTCGCCAGCCATGCCTTCAGCGCGGCGTCCTCGCGATAGACGCCGCCGCGATATTCGCCCTTCGAGTCCCCGGTCTGAGCCATTGCTGTTTCCTCCTTTGATGTCCTGGCGTGGTCGATTGCTCTGCCATGGCGGCGGTGTCCTGCGTTGGCCAGGTCCGCGGCACAGGCAGGAGGTCCGTGGCGAGCAGCTTAGGCGCGGGGGGCGGTGATCTCAAACCGGCGGCCGGCGGAGTGGGCGGCGGTCGGTGATCGGGGGAGCCGGCAACCGGGACCGCGACTGTTTCCACAAGCGGGCGAGGTGAAGGCGGATCGCACCCGGCCATCTACGCCTTGCCGATCCAGCGCGGCGGCATAATGTGGCCGACCAGGAGACACCCATGCAAGCCACCGAGGCAAGCACGTCTGGCTTGTCGCAAGGCGCACGACAGCGCATCCACGCCTGTGCGCGACGGCCGCAACAGATGCTATTCCTCCACGTCGTACCGGCCGAAACTGGCTTCGGTCGCACAATCTGGTTCAGCCGGAACGACGACTGTCCCGCGTCGCTCATCACCCCGGCGCTCGGGCGGCCGATCGATCTCCCGGCAGACGTCCTCGTCGGTGGCTTCGACCAAACAACATCGCATCCGGCTGCCAGCGCCTGGCTGACCGACAACCGCCACCTGCCGCCGCCGCTCGCCAGGCAGGAGGTCGATGCCGGCCATTTCTACGACGGGAGGCACAAGCGTGAGGTGTCATGGCGCACGATGGCCAGCATGCGCGCGGCGCTTGACCGGGCTGCCGATGGTTGTCCGGTGCGGCCCTCGCAACCCACCGCGCGACGTGAGGCTAAAAGCATCCCCGATACACGGCGATAGGATGATCGAGGACCAGGCGGTCACCATCGCGGTCAGGCCGGAACCGCAGTATCCGGCTGGCTCGTTCCGCGAACGTCGATGCCTGACAGGAGGTTGCCTGAACATGGTCGAAATCGGGGCCGTAAGTGACGGCATAGGATCGGCACGCAGCGTCCGGCGCGACCTCGTGGCGCGGCTGTGGCATGGGCTCGATCCGCTGGTGAACCCGACCGTGTCGCTCCCACCTGACGCGCAGGGGTGGAACTCGCAACATGCGTATCTGGCCGAAGCGATCGACCGCCATCGCCCCGGCGTTGCCGTGGAGGTCGGAGTCTGGAAAGGCGCCTCGGTCCTGACCATGGCGCGGCGCATGCGCGACATCGGCTGCGACGGCGTGGTGATCGCGGTGGACACCTGGCTCGGCTCCTCGGAACACTGGCTCGATCCGCGGACGCACGCGCAGATCCCGCGATTGAATGGCCTGCCGCTGTTGTACTATGTCTTCCTGAACAACGTGATCGCCGAGGGTTTGCAGGACTATGTCCTGCCGTTGCCGCTCGATTCCGGCAGTGCATGTGCCGTGCTGACCAGGCTCGACATCCGGCCGTCGGTGCTGCACGTCGATGCCGCGCACGACTACCAGTCGGTCCTCGCCGATCTGGAACACTGGTGGACGCTGTTGCGGCCGGGCGGCACGCTGATCGCCGACGACTACGCCGCGTGGCCGACCGTGACGCAGGCGGTGGACCATTTCGTCGCGCGCACGCCGCACTGCGATTTCGCGGCATCGCCCTACAAGTGCCGGTTCAGCAAGCCGGCCGGATAACCGATGCCTGCAATATGATCTGGTTCGCTGAATTCTATAATGCACCGGACATGCAGATGGAATTATGCCGTATAGTGAGGATGCGCCGGCGGATCTTCTTCGTTTTCCCTCGGCTGGACGCGGCCGCATTCGTGAATGAATTCGCTTATCCTGGCGGCATTGTGCCTTTGGGGTGAACCTGTATCCTCCGCCGCAAACCGGAAGGACGCACGTCATGCTGCACAGCGAACACCGCATCCTGACCACCCACACCGGCAGCCTGCCCCGCCCGCCGGCGCTGACCGAGTTGTACGCCCGGCGTGCCGCAGGCGAGCCCGTCGATGAAGCAGCGATCGACGCCGCCGGCAAGGCCGCAACGCACGACGTCGTGCGCAAGCAGATCGCCGCCGGCATCGACGTCGGCAACAATGGAGAGCAGATGCGGGAGGCGTTCTTCCTGTATGTGAGGCATCGCATGAGCGGGTTCGGCGGAAGCTGGAACCGCAAGCCGCTGGCCGACGCGCTACGCTATCCGGGTTTCCGTGCCTGGGGCGACGTAACGTCCGCCGACCGGCCTTCGGTCAGCAACCGTGACGGCATACCGAAGGCGATCGGCGAAGTGCGCTACCTCGACCCCGCCGCGGTGCAGGCGGAATGCGCGGAATTCCGCGCCGCGCTGGACGAGGCCGGCGGCGCGGCCTTCGCCGAACCGTTCATGACCGCACCCTCGCCGGGCATCATCGCCACGTCGATGAAGAACGAGTACTATGCCGTCTTCGACGACTATCTCGCCGCGCTCGGTGAGGCGCTGCGGGTCGAGTACGAAACGATCGTCGCCAGCGGCTTCCTGCTGCAGATCGACGCGCCGGATCTGGCGCTGGAACGCCACATCTCCTACCAGGATGCGTCAACCTCCGTGTTCGTCAGCTTCGTCGAGACCGTGGTGGCGACGATCAACCACGCGCTGCGCAACATCCCGCGCGATCGCGTGCGGCTGCATGCCTGCTGGGGCAATTACGAGGGACCGCACGACTGCGACGTGGACCTCGCGGAGATCCTGCCGGCGATCAGCCAGGCCAAGGTGGGCGGCTGGGTGCTGCCCTTCGCCAATCCGCGCCACGCGCACGAATACCGCTGCGCGGCGAACCTGCCGCTGGATGACGGCCAGGTGGTAGTTGCCGGCGTAATCGATCCGCTGACCAATTTCGTCGAACATCCCGAAGTGGTGGCGGATCGGTTGGAGCGCGTCGCCCGCGTGGTGGGCGATCCGCGGCGCGTTCTGGCAGGCACCGATTGCGGCTTCGACACCTCGGCCGGGCGCGGGCGCGTGGCGGAGGACGTGGTATGGGCCAAGCTCGCCGCCATGGCGGAAGGCGCGCGGATCGCGTCGCGCCGGCTCCGGATGGGGTAGTGCCCCATACACCTCGCCCGCCCGCGGGAGAGGTCGAGGCGCGAAGCGGCGAGCGCGAGGGCGATGGGATCGCCCCGCCGCATCCTCAGCCGGCGTTTCGCGCCGACCTCTCCGGCCAGCGGGAGAGCTGCACCACCACCACCACCGCCGTCATCGGCGCTTCGGGCCGTTCCGGCGCCACGCTGTGCCGCGCGCTGATCGCTGACAACCTTGCCGTCCTGCCGGTCGTGCGCGACGCGGCGAAATGGGCAAGGCAGGGCATCGCGATCGCCCCCCGCATCGCCGATCTCGCCGATCCCGCCGCCCTGCACGCCGCGCTGCACGGCGCGACGGCCGTCGTCTCGACCGCCCATGCGCGCCATGCCGCCGCGGTGATTGCCGCGGCGCCGCCCGATGCGCGGCTGATCTTCCTCGGCAGCACCCGCAAGTTCACCCGCTGGCCGGACGATCACGGCAACGGCGTGCTGGCGGGCGAGGCCGCCTTCCTCGCTTCCGGCCGCTCCGGCGTCATGCTGCATCCAACCATGATCTACGGCGCCGCCGGCGAGGACAACGTGCGGCGTCTCGCGGCATTGCTGCGCCGCTTGCCGGTGCTGCCGTTGCCCGGCGGCGGCAACGCCCTGGTGCAGCCGATCCACCAGGACGACGTCACGCGCGCCATCCGCGCCGCGCTTGCACGGCGATGGGACGGTCCGCACGGCATCGTGGCGGCCGGACCGACGGCACTGCGTTACGCCGACTTCGTCCGCGCCGTCGCCGCCGCCGCCGGTCTGCCGCCGCCACGCATCGTCGGCTTCCCACTTGCGCCGCTGATCGCCGCGGCGGCCTTGTCACGGTTCCTCCCCCTGGTCCCCACAATCCAGCCCGCCGAGATGCGCCGCCTGACCGAGCACAAAGCGTTCGACATCGCACCGATGCGCGCATTGCTCGGCATCGAGCCGGTTCTGCTGGAAATCGGTCTGGCGCGGAGCTTCGTTGCGCCCGGCAGCGCCTGATACTGCCGTCCTGCACGGCCAGCCTTACCCGGTTGCCACCGCCGCGCGGCCAATCGGACGCAGTCCGTACGTACGTAGAAACCCGCTGACAATAATCGGCGGATCATTGATCCAGATCAGCGCCGCCCGATGCCCCGGCTTGCAGGCTGTCAGCATCGGAACCGCCAAGGAGGACCACGCCATGATCTGCATGACCCGCATCGTTCCACGGAATGAGCCGTCGTTCAGCCCGCTGTTGCTGTCGGATCGGCTGCTGACCCTGGCGGAGGACGCCGACAAGGCCGGCTTCCGGAGCGCGGCCGAGAGTCTGTTGTCCCTGGCATCCGAAGTGCTCGACAAGCCCGCCCGGCTGCATCACTGAGCGAGGTGCAGGCCGCGAGTGTCGAGCCGCCGCGTGGGATCCGCGGATCAAGGGCAAGACCCGAGTACCGGCCCGAGGCGCTGCTCACCGTCGCGATCCGCAATCGCCGAGCTACCGGGCCTTGGCCAACGAACGTTCATAGGCTTGCGCCAGCAATGTGCTGGGGAACAACAGTGCGAAATAGATCAATGCAACGACGGTATAGACCTCCAGCGGACGATAGGTGTCGGCGGTGATCAGCGTGCCGTTGTACAGCAGATCCGGCACCGCGATGGTGGAAACCAGCGAGGTGTTCTTCAATTGCGTGATCGACTGGTTGACGAAAGGCGGGATCATCCGGCGCACCGCCTGCGGTAGAATGACCTTCCGCATCACGTGCCACCGCCGCAGCCCCAGCGCCCGTGCCGCATCCCACTGTCCCTGCTCTATCGAAATTATTCCTCCTCGGAAGATTTCGGCGTAGAACGCGCCGGTATAGGCGGACAGCGTCATCACCGCTGCCGCGGTGGCGGGGATCTGGATGCCGAGCAACACCGGCAGCGCGTAATAGAACCACACGATCTGCACCAGCAGCGGGGTGCAGCGAAACGCCTCGATATAGGCGATCAGCGGCAGGTTCAGCAGTCTGGACTTCGACAGCCGGCCGAGGCCCACCAGCAGCCCGATGATCAATCCGAGAAATATGCTGGCGAAGGTGAAGGCGAGCGTGACCAGCACGCCACTCCAGAGCAGCGGCACGTAGCGCAGCAGGAAGGTGAAGTCCCAGTGGTAGTGCATGTCCCGCGCGAAAACCCCTGCCGCACGGCGGAAGAGGTTTTCGGTCCCGTCAGAAGGTCAACTGCGGCGGTACCTGGTCGCGGCTGACACCGAACTTCGCCAGCCCGACCAGCAGCCATTCGCGGATCTGTCCGATGCCGCGATTGTAGTCCAGCCAGGCGTTGAGCACTTCGCGGAACCGCGAATCCGGCTCCCACTGGATGCCGAGGCAGCTTGGCAGCGCCACGGTGGGATCGGTCAGCAAATGATAGGGACCGAGCGAGGGATTCTTGCCCACCGCGGCCAGCCCCAGGATCGCCGCCAGGATTTGCGCGTCCGCCCGGCCGGATTGCAGCGCCAGCGTGCACTGGTCGGTCGTCGCATAGCCGGTGAGCTGCGCCTTCGGGCAATAGCGCCGTGCCACGGTTTCATGCAACGAGCCGAGATCGAACACGATGCGGATATTCGGCTTGTTCAGGTCGTCCCAGGTCTTCGGATTCAAGCCGTGCTTTGCCAGGCAACCAAACGGGTGGATGATCATCGCATGGGTGAAGCCGATGGCCAGCGCGCGCTGCGGCGTCGGGTTCAGCGCGAAGGCGAGATCGACCTTGTTCGACTGCAGGTCGAGCACCGAATTGCCGTAGGTGGAATCCAGATAGGTGAGCTGCGCATCGAACACCTTGGCGATGTCCTTGGCCATGTCGATGCAGGCGCCGCTCCATTGGCCGGTGACGATGTCCTTGTCGAAATACGGCAGCGCGCCAGGCAGGGCGGCGATGCGCAGCACCTTGGTGCGGCGGACGCGGTCGAAGGTGTTCTCGCTCACCGGCTGTGCCCGGGCGCTGGCGATCAGCGCGGTGGCGGGCAGCAGCGCCGCGGCGCCGGCCAGGGCGCGGCGGCCCACGTGATTGGTCATGGCGTGCATCTCCTGTGTTGGTTCGGCCGTCCCTGGCGGACAAACTAGCAGCATTTGGGGGCTTGCTGCACAGGGATTATGGGCGGAAGCGGACGCGAGCCGCGAGACACGTCAACGAGTTGTTCGGATTCGCCGCCGCAGAATGCGAATGCCGGCCGGGAATGATCCCGACCGGCATTCAGAATGAGAGAAGGAGACAGAGAGGCGGTGAGACAGCATCGCAATCTCCTGCCTCGGATCGTGGTGATCGTGCGCGTGAGCGTCAGAGTCATTGTGAAGCCTCGGTACGAGGGAGGGCCAGTCCGTTCGCTGACTGGTCCACCTCCCTGAATGCAGGCACGTGCTGCAGCCGCACCGGCCAGCCGAACCGCGGCGCCACCGCGTAACGCAAGCTGCACCACGATGCCGCGGGCGATGCGCCGATAGGTGCGGAATCCGCAGGGCCACGCACCGCGGCCACGCACCACGGCCATGCAGCGTCCAGCCGATCGCGATGCGCCCGTGAGCGACCGGGGCACCACCGGCGACAGGTCGTCGTTCACTGGATGCGCGCGCATCGCGCAGCGACACTTCGCTCAGCCGAACATCGCCGTCTCCACCGCACCCACGCCGGCGAAATCGACGAGGATGCGGTTGCCGGGCGCGATCGGGAATTGGCGAGTGAACGAGCCCGGCATGATGATCTCGCCCGCCCTTGACGAGCGGCCCTACTGCCGCCCGTCATTGATTCTGCGGTCGATCTCTGAACCGCTCGCTCCGGCAACACTGGCAGTACCTGTGGAAACCCCCGAGCTTCCCGGGCCGCCGCACGAACCAATCCACCGGGCCAATCCACCGGGCGAGCCTCGCCACAGCCGCGGCGCGTGTGCGTACCTCTGACATATCCAGTTATACCCATTGACACACACCCCCCGCCATGCTACACGCCGTGCGCGCTACGCAACCCGCCACGAAAGACCGCTCCATCTCCCTCCCGCCATGATGCACGATCCACTCACCACTCCGGCCGACGCCTGTGCCCCCGATGCGGATCGGGCCGCCCCGGACGCGCCCGCGCTCCTGCCCGAGTGGGTCGCCCATCTCCTCGCGCTGGTCATCCGCTTCATGCTCGAGCGCATGCT
>DATLQW010000078.1:0-10234 GCA_035535035.1 Acetobacteraceae bacterium | reverse complement strand
TCCCGCAGTCTCAACAGCCTTGGCTATGCGACCCGGGCCATTGGCGCCATGAGCCCAGCAACGCCGCGAGTCAGGCGTTCCGGGACCGGCTCGTTGGTCGCGATGCCGTGGCGCGCCAAGTCGCCGATCCGGGCGGATCTGGCGCGCGCCACTGCTCTCAGCCCTTAACGCCGCCCATCGTCAGGCCAGCGCTCATCTTGCGGCGGAACGCGTAGTAGATCGCCACCGGCGGCAGCGCGTAGATGATGGCGGTTGCCATCATGTAGTTCCAAGGCGACTCGTCGCTGTTGAGGAACTGCGCCAGCGCCACCGCAACCGTCATGCTCCGGCTCGACGACAGCAGCAGGTACTGGTAGAGAAATTCGTTCCAGGACAGCAGCAGCGCATAGGTGCCGACCGCGACGAGTGCCGGTGCCATCAGTGGCAGATAGATGCGGGAATACACCTGCATCGGCGAGGCGCCGTCGATCCGCGCCGCCTCGTCGAGCTCCATCGGAATGCTCGCCCCATAGTTCAGGAAGATGAAGATCGCATAGGGGGTCGCGAAGGTGACGAGTGCGGCGATCACCGACCAGATGTTGTTCTCCAGCCCGTAGTTTCCCATGATCAGGTAGAACGGGATGGCCAGGAACGAAGCCGGGATCACGTAGGTCAGCAGCGCCGCGTTGGTCAGCAGCCAGCCGTGGCGGATGCGCATGCGACCGATCGCGAAGCTCGCCAGCGTACCAATGAGCAGCGTGAAGAACACGGTCATCGCGCCCATGTAGAGGCTGTTGCCGAACTGCCGCCAGAAATGTTCCAGGTACCAGTAGCCCTCGGTGACCACGACCCAGAAGCTGTAGGCCGACGGGTGGGCCGGCCAGATGCTGCTGCTGAACACGTCGCCATGGGGCTGGAACGCCACCATCACCATACTGTAGATCGGCGTAACCGACCAGATCACCAGCACGATGCCCAGCAGGATGGACAGTCCCTCGGTCACCCAGGCCCGCACGCGGTAGTTCGCCTTTTTCCTGCGCGGCACCACCGCATGGGCGGG
Organism: Acetobacteraceae bacterium; assembly: GCA_035535035.1. GTDB lineage: Bacteria > Pseudomonadota > Alphaproteobacteria > Acetobacterales > Acetobacteraceae > JASHVB01. The sequence goes on along the minus strand of DATLQW010000078.1, from coordinate 9,195 downwards.
CAGGACAGAGGCGCTCACAGTTGCACCTCGGCGGTGCGTAGCGTGCGCATCAGCACCAGCACCAGCGGGATCAGCAGCGGCAGCGCGGTCATTACCGCCGCCACGCCGAGGTCCGGTTGGCCGATCGTGTAGGCATCGCGGATCCCAAGGGTCGCCAGCACGTTCGTGGTCAGGGCCGGCCCGCCGCCGGAGACGAAATACACCGTGGTGAAGTCGCCGAGCGTCCAGATGGTCGAGAGCAGCGTGCAGACCAGGTACAGGTTGGCGAGCAGCGGGAAGGTGACCATAGTAAACTTGCGCAGCCCGGTGGCGCCGTCCACGTCAGCCGCCTCATACAGTTCCTGCGGGATGGCCATGCGGCCCGCGAGCAGGATCACGGTCCAGAACGGCATCCATTTCCAGATGTAGGAGGCGATCACCGTCCCCAGCGCCATCCAGCGGGAGTTATCGAGCCAGGACGGGCCGTTGATGTGGAACTCGTTCCACAGGAAGTTGTTGATGAGGCCCCACTGGCTGTTCAGCATCCAGTGGATCGACAGGAAGGTCGGCAGCGCCGGCACGGCCCAGGGCAGGACGTAGATCACCAGCAGCGCCTTCACCCACAGGCGCTTGCGCATGAAGAAGCCGGACAGGAGCAGTGCGAAGAACAGCTTCACGTTCACGCCGACGGCGAGATACACGATCGTGTTGACGATCGCGGTCCGATAGATCGGATCCTGCCACAGCTCCGCGTAGAGGCGGGGCGAGTGGCCCATCCACAACCCGAACGCGACCGGATAGACCACGAACGCTAGAAAGATGGCCACGTACGGGACGCAGAACGCCATCGCCCAGGTGTACTCTGATCCCTGAAGGCCGCCGCGCCATAGGCGACGCCGTGGTTGCGGAGTGGCAAACGCCGCGGCGGTCTGAGGAATTGCCGGGGCCGTCTGGAGAGCCTGCATCCCGTCCATGATTGCCTCTTGTTAGCTTTGCGTTGTTTTGTAGTTTCCGAGGATCGTTTCGATTGCCTTGAACGCCGTCTCGGCGGCGTCCTTGGGCGTCACCCCATTGCGGATGACGTTGGCCTGGGCCTGGCCCCAGATCTGCTGGGCGTTGGCCACCGCGATTCCGGGATTGAACACGTAGAAATAGGGGATCGTCGGGCCGAGCAGGCCTTCCCTCACGTAAGGCGGCCGGTGCGGGTCCTTCGGATCCAGCCAGAACGGATCGTCCTTGACGATGGACGGCATGCACGGCAGCCAGCGGCCAAGCCCGGTTTTCAGGTATTCGTTGGCCACCTTCGGCTGGCTGAGGTACTTGATGAAGTCCTTGCCCACGGTTTCGTTCTTGCAGCCCTTCGCCATGAAGCACCCGCCGGCACCCAGCTCGGCCGGTACGGCCTGGCCGTCATTGCCGAGCGGCAGGCCCATCGTCACCGACTCGTCGTAATAGCGCTTCTTGTCGTGGTACATCGCCACTTCGGTTGAGATGGTGCCGTCGAAATCCATGAGGATTTCCTTGGCGTGGAAGGCGTTGTTGTCGTCGGCGTCGTTCCAGCTCAGCGCGCCCGGCGGCACGTAGCCTCCCTTGTACGCCGTGGTAGTGTACTCGATCGCCTTGATCACTGCTTCCTTGACCTGCGGATCGTCGAAATGCGCGACGCCGTCCGGGGTCATGAAATTCTTGCCGCCGTTGGCCAGGACGAAGCCGTAGAACATGTTGTTGCCGTCAGCCGGCCCTGTGCTGGTGATCTGCAGGCCCAGCGAGTAGAAGCCGCGGTGCCCCTTGTCGCGCAGTTTCGCCTGCATCGGCTTGAAGAAGTCCCAGAAGGCGTTCCAGGTCTTCGGCGCGTCCGACATCTTGTAGCCGGCTTCTTCGACCAGGTCGCCCCAGATATGGAACGGGAGGCAGCCAGTCTTGAATGGCGCGAGGTAGTAGCCGCGCTTCTTCGTGACGTTGTTGAAGTACTGCGCCGCCAGGTTCACGGTCGGCGAGTAGAGCGGCTTGTATTGTTCGCAGAGCTCGCTGAGATCGATGAGCTTGTCGTGCCAGGCGTTCTGCGGAATGATGATGGCGTCGGCGATGTCGTGCGACATGACATCGGGGACACTGCCGCTGGTAATCGCGGACACGATCTTCTGGGCCAGCGGGGCAAACGGAACGATGCTGAGGTCGATCTTGTTGCCGCTCTCTTTTTCGTAATCGGCCACCACTTTCTTGAGGGCGGCATCTTCCTCGGGGATGAACCCCTGCGTGAACCACGCCGATGCGGTCGTCGCCGCGGCGTTGGCGATGTAAGGACGGGCCAGCGCCCCACCTGCTGCAAGGCCAACCGATGCCTGCAACACCGAGCGCCTGCTCAGTATGCTCATATTGCCGTTCTCCCTGTCTGCCCCGTCCTGGGGCATCCGTACCGTTAAGGCCGATTTATCGCTTGTATTGCGCGGATTCAGGACGTCATTCCGACGCCCTGTCAAGTGAATAACCGAATACCTCGCGGGAGACAACCCCCGTCAGCCCGAACACGCGCCGGACTTCCCGGCGACGGGCAGCTCTGTCGGCGCAACCGCGCCTGACAGCCTCACCATCGTCTGTGCCGCTACCCGCCGTCCGGCCCGTCGCGGACCATGCCACCGGGACCCCCGCTGCCTCGGCCGCCGCCGAGAAATGCGGCCGGCCGCCTCCCCTGCATCTTGCCACGCGTGGCGATACTGCTTCCCGGCAGCCCTGCGACACTTTGTCCTATCGCCAGCAGCACCCAAACGCCGCGCGCAGGTTTTCCCGCCGCGGGACGGAAGCTCACCCGAGCGTAGCGGATACGCCGCGCGCCGCGAACCCCCGCCACCGGCGCACCGTCATGGCCGGGACGCGGCCGGACAGTCCGCGCAATGAATTGCCGCGGCCGTCCGGAGCCCCGCGTCCCGTTCGCCCATGCTGTCAGCTCTGCACGATCTTGTAGTTCCCCAGGATCGTCTCCATCGCCTTGAACCCCTTGGCGGCGGCAGCCTGCGGCGTCATGCCATTGCGGATCACGTCGGCCTGGGCCTGACCCCAGACCTGCTGCGCGTTGGCTACCGCGACGCCCGGATTGAACACCTGGTAACCGGGGAGCGTCGGGCCAAGCAGGCCCTCCTTCACATAAGGCGGGCGGTGGGGATCCTTGGGATCCAGCCAGAACGGGTCATTCTTGACGATGGACGGCATGGCCGGCAGCCAGCGGCCCAACCCCTCCTTGAGGTAGATGTTCGCCACCTTCGGCTGGCAGATATAGGCGATGAATTGCTTGCCTCCCGCGACGTTCTTCGCCCCCTTCGCCATGAAGCAACCGAGCGCGCCGATCTGTGCCGGCACCGTCTGGCCGTCGTTGCCCATCGGCAGGCCTTGCGTCACCGCCTCATGGTAATAGCGCTTCTTGTCGTGGAACATCGCCACTTCGGTGGAGATGGTGCCATCGAAATCCATCAGGATTTCCTTGGCGTGGAACGCGTTGTTGTCGTCCGCGTCGTTCCAGCTCAGCACGCCCGGCGGCACGAAGCCCTGCTTGTAGGCCGTGGTCATGTACTCGATCGACTTGATCACCGCCTCCTTGACCTGCGGATCGTCGAAATGCGTCCGGCCGTCCGGACTGATGAAATTCCGGCCGCCATTGGCAAGCACGAAGCCGTAGAACAGGTTGTTGCCGTCGGCCGGCCCGGTGCTGGTGATCTGCAGACCCAGCGAGTAGAGGCCGCGGTGACCTTTTTCGCGCAGCTTCGCCTGCATCGGCTTGAAGAAGTCCCAGTAGGCATTCCAGGTCTTCGGCGCGTCCGACAGCTTGTAGCCGGCTTGCTCGACCAGGTCGCCCCAGATGTGGAACGGCACGCAGGCCGTCTTGTACGGCGCGATGTAATAGCCGCGCTTCTTGGTGACGTTGTTGAAGTACTGCGCGGCCAGGTTCACGGTCGGCGAGTATTCCGACTTGTATTTTTCCACGATGTCGCTGAGATCGATGAGCTTGTCGATCCAGGCGTTTTGCGGGACGATCGTCCCGTCGGCGCCGTCGTACGACATGACATCCGGGACGCTGCCGCTGGTAATCGCGGACACGACCTTCTGCCCGAGCGGCCCGAACGGCACGATGCTGAGGTCGATCGTGTCGCCGCTCTGCTTTTCGTATTCGGCGACCAGCTTCTTGATGGCGACATCTTCCTCGGGAACGAATCCCTGCGTCCACCACGCGGTGACGGTGGTCGCCGCGGCGTTGGCGATGTACGGACGACCCAACGTCCCCGCTGCTGCGACGGCAAGCGACCGCTGCAGCACCGAGCGCCTGCTCAGGTTGCTCATTTTCGACGTACTCCCTGTGTGCCCTGGTTCGGGCTGTTCGTACCGTTATCGGCCGAATTCTAGTTACACCGGGATTGAGACCGCGAGCGCGGGCGTTTGTCAAATGAATAACCGTAGAGAGGCAAAAAATACGGCCCAGGCGGCGGCGGGACCAGACGGCTTCGACGCCGCCGGCCGCGCCTTGCTGGCGCAACGGCCGCCGGCGGGGCGCAACCGCCGCCAGCGGGCGCAAGGCGCGCCGGTCAGCCGCTACCCCTCCGCCGCCGCGCGCCGCGCTGCCGCTTCTTCGGCCGAGGAAACGCCGCCATGCGCGGCCGACCACGCCACCGGGTCCTCCAGGAACCGCCGCACCTCCGCCAGCGCCGGGTCGGAGAAATACGGCCGGTCAGCGCAGGCCTCCAGCACGTCCCACCACGTGCACAGATGGTGCAGCGCGATGTCCATCCGCGCCAGCGTCTCGAACGCGCCGGGAAACACCCCGTAAAAGAACACCACGAAGGTGTGGTTGACGATCGCGCCCGCGTCCCGCAGCGCCTGCGCGAAGCGGATTTTCGAGCCGCCGTCGGTGGTCAGGTCCTCCACCAGCAGCGTGCGCTTGCCCTCCGGCACGTCGCCCTCGATTAGCGACTGCCGCCCGAACCCCTTCGCCTGCTTGCGCACATAGGCCATCGGCGCGGCCATCCGGTCGGCGATCCAGGCGGCGAACGGAATGCCGGCGGTCTCGCCGCCCGCCACCGCCTCGATCGTCTCGTAGCCGACGTGGCGATGGATCTTCTCCACCGCCAGTTCGCAGATTTTCGAACGCACGCGCGGGAAATAGATGATCCGCCGGCAGTCGATATACACCGGCGACTTCCAGCCCGAGGTGAAGGTGTACGGCTCCTCCGGCCGGAAATTGATCGCCTTGATCTCCAGCAGCATGCGGGCCGTGGTCAGCGCCGCGTCGCGGTCCCACGCGGTGCTGGCGGTCTTCGGCATGGCAGGGGCTGGCTTGGCCATCGCACGCGAGTCCTCTATCTGACCACTCGATCACCTGATACCCGACCAATGACGAAGGAGCCAGCCCATGGCGCGCACCCACCGCATCGCAGTCCTGCCCGGCGACGGCATCGGCAAGGAAACCGTGCCCGAGGCGCTGAAGGTGCTCGACGCCGCCTCCCGCCGCTTCGGCTTCGGCCTGGCGTACACGCATTACGACTGGTCCTGTGAGACCTACCAGAAGACCGGCGCCATGATGCCGCCCGACGGCCTGGACCGCCTGCGCGACTCCGACTCTATCCTGCTCGGTGCGGTTGGCTGGCCCGGTGTGCCGGACCACATCTCGCTGTGGGGCCTGCTGATCCCGATCCGCCGTGGCTTCGACCAGTACGTGAACCTGCGCCCGTGCAAGCTGCTGCCCGGCGTGCGCACGCCGCTGGCCGGGCGCACCGAGGCGGACATCGACTTCTACGTGGTACGCGAGAACACCGAAGGCGAATATTCCTCCGTTGGCGGCCGGATGTTCGAAGGCACCGACCGTGAGTTCGTGTCGCAGCAGACCGTGCTGACGCGCCATGGCACCGACCGCATTATGAGATATGCGTTCGAGCTGGCGATGACGCGGCCGAAGAGGCACCTGACCTCGGCCACCAAGTCGAACGGCATCACCTTCACCATGCCGTACTGGGACGAGCGCTTCGCCGCGATGGCGAAGAATTATCCCGGGATTCGCACCGACCAGTTCCACATCGACATCCTGTGCGCGCATTTCGTGCAGCACCCGGACTGGTTCGACGTGGTGGTCGGCTCCAACCTGTTCGGCGACATCCTGTCCGATCTCGGCCCGGCGGTGGCCGGCTCGATCGGCATCGCGGCGGGCGGAAACATCAACCCGGAGCGGGTGTATCCGTCGATGTTCGAGCCGGTGCACGGCTCCGCCCCGGACATCGCCGGAAAATTCATCTGCAATCCGATCGGCCAGATCTGGTCGGCGGCACTGATGCTGGAGCATCTCGGCGAAGCGGAGGCGGGGAAGGCGATCGTCGATGCGATCGAGACGCTGCTGCGCGAAAGCGGCCCGAAGACGCGCGACATGGGCGGCCAGGCCGGCACCGCGGATGTGGGGTCGGCGCTGGCGCAACTGGTGGCGGGGTAAGAGGCCTGGTGCTCATTGCCGTGACATCTCCGAGCGCAACCCGGACGAGCAGCGTTGGATATGGCGAAGGCTATCTGGGTTGCCACGGGCCGGCTGGCCAACTACCCCCGGACCGGGCGTCCGGGGCGGGTTGCCGGGGCAAGTGAGTTGGTGGCGGCACGAACGCCCAGCATCGTCATCCGCGAGATCGAACGCGACATGGTCCGCATCCTTCGTGTTCCGCACAGCGCACAATGTTGGCCGCCGATCCGCTGAAAGTCCCAGGGGGTGCAGATCGCCATGGAGATCAACCTGCCCGAGGTCGTTGCCGAAATAGAGGCGGCGTTCGCGCGCTACGAAGCCGCGCTGGTCGGCAACGACACGGCGACCTTGCAGGCGCTGTTCTGGCGCAGCCCGCACACCATCCGCTACGGCATCGGCGAGGTGCTGTATGGCTGGGAGGAGATCGGCGCGTTCCGCGCCGCCCGGTCGCCCGCCGGCCTCGCGCGCACGCTGTCGCGCAGGGTCATCACCACCTACGGACGCGACTTCGCCACCGCCTCCACGCTGTTTCATCGCGACAGCGCGGCGGGAAAAATCGGTCGGCAGATGCAGAGCTGGGCGCGCTTCCCGGAAGGCTGGCGCATCGTCGCCGCGCATGTCAGCCTGATCGACGCATGATCCGTCGCGCGCATCGCCTGCTGCTGATGCTCCTGCTGGCTGGCGTGGCGCCGGCCGCGGGCGCCGCCGATCCGTCCGCGCTCTGGCACATCGTGCATGACCGCTGCGTGCCGGATGAACAGGGCAAGCAGGATCCGGCGCCGTGCGTCGCGGTCAACCTCGCTGGCGGCTACGCCGTGCTGAAGGACCGGGTTGGTGACACGCAGTTCCTGCTGATCCCCACCGCTCGGGTGGGCGGCATCGAGGACCAATCGGTGCTCGCCCCGGACGCGCCAAACTACTGGGACGACGCCTGGCGGGCGCGGCGCTACGTCGCGCAACGCGCCGGGCATGCGCTACCGCGCGACGACATCGCGCTGGCGATCAATTCGACCAGCGGGCGGACGCAGAACCAGTTGCACATCCACGTCGATTGCATCCGGCCCGATGTGCGTGCGGCGCTGACGCTGCACCAGGCGGAGATCGGCCCGCAATGGAGCGAATTCCCGGTGCGGCTGGCCGGCCACCGCTACCGGGCGATGCGCCTGGTGGGGGCAGAACTCGGCACCACCAACCCGTTCCGGCTGCTTTCGGCCGGCGTGCCGGAGGCGGAAATGGGCGCGCACACGCTGGTGCTTGCCGGAGCGACCTTCGCGCCCGGTCAGCCGGGCTTCATCCTGCTCGACGACCGCGCCGATCCGGCCGCCGGCGACCGCGGTTCGGGCGAGTCGCTGCAGGATCACGATTGCGCGCTGGCACGGTGATTCCGCCCGGCGACGGGCACGCCTTCGGGCATCGGCTGGGCAATCGGCCGGATGGACGCGCCAGGTGGCGATGGCGGGGCGCTGCTTGCCGCATGCCGCCGGCGGCTCACCGCTTTGCATGGGGTCTGCCTCCACTTTTTTGTCGTCCTCGCGGAAGCGCCAGGGGATGCACGCATGCACTGTCGAAATCGGGACGTAGAACAGATCGTACCGGAAAACGGTCAGCACTAGCGTGGATCTTTCCGATCCATCCGTCTCGCGTCGGACATTCGGCATGAACCGGCCTGTCGTTTCGTGAGCCACCGTAGCCGTTCCTGCTACGGAACCATCATGAATTTGGAGTTCCACCGTGGGACCAGCAAGAGAGCCTGGACCGATTGGTTGGACGGAATGAAAGCCGGATCGAGGGGGACCATCTACGGAACCATACCCCGCTCACGCCAGAAGCGGTACGCCTTGAGAGCGGCGTCGAAGTGCCAGATCAGCTTGGGCACACGCTGCTGGGCGGCGCGGTGCATATCCGTGAAAGTGTCCAGCTTGTGCACCTGTCGCTCCGCATGCACCCGGCACGGCGCGCGGCGACCCACCGCAAACTATCCGGCATCATCGCTCAGCACTACTGCCCCGCGTCACCGATTTTGCGGCGCCTTTGCGGCTTGTCCGACACAGAGGCCGCGCCGGTCAGTCGGGGTCGGAACCCCGCAGGATCAACGCCTCGGGGCAGTAGCACATCGATTCCATGAAGGCGCTCATATCGATGAGCTCTCACCGGGAGTCGCACCGCCGGCTTCGGGCAGAGCCCCATAGGAGTCGTTCCATGGAATCGATGTACTATTGCCCTGAGTCACTCAGTAATGCGGGGACCAGCCGGAGCGGTCGATCGGACTGCCGTGTCAGGCTCTGCCAACGGGCATTTGCGGTCGGCACGAATCAGTGCGGCGGGGCCAGCCATGCTCTGGCCCCGGTCGTTCAGGCATAGCAGACATGGTGCGCCCGGATCGCGGGCGGCCCGGTCGGCGGACCTGTGGCGGTACGGGCAAGGACCTGCCGGCGGAACGCAGGCGGCCGTGCAGGCTCGGCTTCCGAACGCACAATGTTCCTGGGTGCCGGCGAGGGAGCGGCGGCAGCCGCCTGCGGCGACAGCAGCAAGGCCATTGCCGCGGCTGCGGGAGTGGCCACGGTCTCACCGATTATCCCCGGCAAGATGTTGGGATTTTCCCACCATTGCAGCCCGCACGGCCTGGCGCCGGCGCGGAACCCCTTCACGCTGCCGCCAAACGCCACGATGGTGCGGGCCAGGTACGGCCAGTCCGGGTGGCCCGGCCCGATGCCGCGGCGCTGGCACATCCA
>DATLQW010000077.1:0-26153 GCA_035535035.1 Acetobacteraceae bacterium | reverse complement strand
GGTCCTTGCCCGTACCGCCACGGGTCCGCCGACCGGGCCGCCCGCGATCCGGGCGCACCATGTCTGCTATGCCTGAACGACCGGGGCCAGAGCATGGCTGGCCCCGCCGTCCTGATTCGTGCCGACCGCAAATCCCCGTTGCCAGAGCCTGACACGGCAGTCCGATCGACTGCTCCGGCTGGTCCCCGCATGATGAGTGACTCAGGGCGCTAGGTTGTGCGTGACGAAACGGCGGCTGGTCCGGCTACACGTCCAGAGGCTACAGCCTCGCCGGCCCCAAAACCATCGCCCGTCGCCTCAAGCACCTCGACGCGACGGTCGAAGGGTGGTGGCTGGCAAATCATTCCGCAGATGTGCGACTCGGGTCGCTCATGAGGGGAGGGGGAGAAGAAGCTTGCACTGCCGGCGCTTATCCTGATGCACGTAGGGCGTGACCCGGCCACGATGAGGGGCGCTCAGCTCTTCCCGGCGTAACTCTTCGCCATCCCCTCCGCCGGCTCTGCCTGCGGGCTGAATGGCATGATCGGATAGCGCAGCCCCGCCTTCGACAAACCATGCAGCCCGGTCACCGCGCGTTGCAGATCCTCCGGCGGACAGGCCATCAGCATCTCGTCGTCCGCCACGGCGCCGTAGCGGCGCTCGGCATAGCACGGAATCGACAGGCTCACCGTGCGGGTCTTCAGAGCGTGGCCCCAACTGTCGGCGCACGCGCTCTCGCCGCTGATGCTGAAATCATAGCGCTGGTAGTTGCGCCATTGCAGCCCGTTGATGAACAGGATCATCTGCGCCGGATTGCCGTAGAACAGGCAGATGTCCGGCGGATCCAGCCGCGCGGACCGCAACGGCGCCACCACCATCCCCCGATACGTCCCCGGCGCCACGCGCGGCATGCCGGCCTGATGTGCCGCCGCCGCCTCGCGGTTCTCGAACCACACGCCCTCCATCTTGCGGCCGGAGGTGTAGATCTCGCCCGGCGCATCCAGCCCGATCACGCTGCTGCAACTGGAAAATTCCGGGACGTTCTCCGTGGTGATGCCCAGCGTGAACCCGGCCATGCGCGCCTGCGTCACCAACTGGCAGGTGGAGAACGTTTTTCCCCGCGGCGGCCGGCGCAGTCCGGGCACGTTCGCCATCGCCTCCAGATCGGCAAATCCCCGCATCCCGATCGGCAAGGTCCGCAGCCGGAGCAACCCGGACAATTGCTCCGCCAGATCGGCGATCGCCCTGGCGTCCAGCGACGGGGTCTGCGTGACGGTCGGTGCGTCGTTCATCGGACGGTCTCCCAAATGCAGTCGGTATCGTGCCACCACGCGCGCCGGCTGCGAAGCCATTGTTCTAACGCAGCAGGTCGCGCACCGCCTGCGCCACGGTTTCCGGCGCCTCGCGCGACAGGAAGTGCCCGGCGACCGGCACCACGCGCCGCTCGTAACGCGCGGTGAAATGCCGTGCGTGGCCGGCCGAGCCGCCCACCGGGCCGACCCCGTCCGCCTCGCCATGCAGGACGATGGCCGGCACCGTGATCGGCGGTTGCGCCGCCAGTCGCTCTTCCAGCGCATCGAACGCCGGATCGCCCGGCGCGTTGCCATAACGGTGGCGGTAGGATTGGATTGTCACGTCAACGAAATCCGGATTGTCGAAGCTGGCCGCCGTTGCATCGAACGTCGCATCGTCGAAGTTCCAATTGGGCGACCACAAGTGCCACAGCAGCCGAGCGATGTCGCGCCGGTTCTGTGCCAGGCCGGCCCGGCCGCGTTCGGTATGGAAATACCATTGGTACCAGTGGCGATGTTCCTGCGCCGCCGCGGCCGGCCGCCCGGCCGCGGCGATGTCCTGGATGGCGTAGCCGTTCATCGTCACCAGCGCGCGCACCCGTTCCGGCCACAACGCGGCGACGACGCACGCGGCGCGCCCGCCCCAGTCATAGCCGCCCAGCACCGCCTGGCCGATGCCCAGTGCGTCCATGAAGTCGCACACATCGGCGCCCAGCGCCGCCTGCTGACCAGACCGCGGCGTCGCCGCGGCAAGAAACCGCGTCGGCCCGTAGCCGCGCAGCCACGGCACCAGCACACGGCGTCCATCCGCGGCCAGCGCCTTCGCCACGTCGTCGAAATCATGCGGATCGGACGGCCAGCCGTGCAGCAGAATTACCGGCACACCATCAGCAGGACCACTTTCCTGGTAGGCGATCTCCAGCCGCTTCGTGCGCACGGTCTGGTGCATGGGTGTCAGTCCTGCGGCGCGCCGGCGTAGCGGGTTGCCTGGTCGGCGATGGCGAACATCTCGAAATAGTTGATCCGCGGGTCGCAGCCGTAGCGGCGACGGATGCCTTCCAGCCACGCGCCGCCATAGAACGCCTGCGCCGACGCCAGGTCCTTCCAGATATACGAACCGCCCGCCACGCCGCCGTTCACGTCATGGATGAACTGCTTGCGGATGAAGCCCGGCACATCGAGAAAATCCGGCGCGATGTTCAGGAAGTGCCGCTGACACGCCGCACGGTCGATGTTCGGCGGCAGGTCGTACAAAACTATGGCGGTGATCATGGTCAGCGAACCAGATTGTTGGTGACCGCCCCGCCGGTCGCGGTGCGGCCGCCATCGACGACGTAGTGTGCGCCGGTGACGTTGCCGGCGAGGTCGGAACACAGGAATTGCACGACGTTCGCCACCTCCTCCGCCGTGCCGTAGCGGCCGATCGGGATGTTGGACTGGTAACGCGCGCCGACGCTGGCGGGATCGTCCGGATTCAGCATCGCTTCCAGCGAATGGATCATGCGGGTATCGATCGGCCCCGGACAGACCGCGTTCACCCGCACCCCGGACCGCGCCACTTCACCCGCCGCGGTCTTGGTCAGCCCGATCACCGCGTGCTTCGAAGCGACATAGGCCGGCATTCCCGGCGAGGCCACCAGACCGGCAACCGATGCGGTATTCACCACCGCGCCGCGTCCTTGCCTGATCATCACCGGCAACACGTGGCGCAGCCCGAGGAATACGCCCTTGACGTTCACCGCGATCACCCGGTCGAACATCTCCTCGTCGTATTCGGCGGTGGGCGCGACGCTGCCCTCGATGCCGGCGTTGTTGTGGAAGCAGTCGATCGCGCCATAGGCCTCCAGCGCTGCCTTCACATAGGCCTGCACCTCGGCGGATTTCGTCACGTCGGCCGCGACGAAACGCGCCTCGCCGCCCTGCTGGCGGATGATGCCGGCGGTGGCCTCGCCCGCTGCCTGATCGCGATCCACCACCACCACCTTCGCGCCGCGGCTGGAGAAACCGAGCGCCACGGCGCGGCCGATGCCGTTGCCGGCGCCGGTGACCAACGCCACCTTGCCGCTGAATTCCATTATTTTGTCTCCTCCCTTGTGGCGGTCTGGCACCACCTTAGCACGCGCCGGGTGCGGGCAGAAATTCCCGGCACGCTTCCTCCAGGCACCGCCGGACGTAGGGCGCGTGCGAACGGGTCACTTCGATCCGGAATGTCTCGGCATCGCTGCGCCACAGCACGATCTCCACCTTGCCGAACAACGTGCGCGTGCAGGCGCCCACCGGGAAAACATGCGGATCGAGATCCAGTGCGTTGAATGCGTTGATGCACCAGGCGGCGCGCGGGCCGGAGACTTCGATCCCGACATACGCGTGCGACACATCGACGACGCTGCCCGGCGCGGCCAATGGCTGCTGCGCCAGCGCGGATTCGGATTCCGGCGCCAGCACCAGCCATTCGTCCGGCCCCAGCCACAGCGCGGCGCGGTCGCGCACCACCACCGCCCGGCACGGCGCGGTGCCGAGCAATACGCCGATCGCCATGCCGATCGTCGCCGCGGCCGTGGTGTCGGCACGAACGATCAGGCGGATGGCAGACTCGGCCGGGCCGACGCGCACCGGCACCGTTGCGGTTTCAACCATGCAGCCGTTGCCCTTCGCCGTCATGGAATACCGGCGGCGCCACCGTGACCGGAATGACCCGATCCGGCATCGGCACGTACAGCGTGCTGCCGATCCGCGCGCGTCCGCCGGAAACCAGTGCCAGCGCGATCGAACGATGCAGCGTATCGCTCCAATAGCTGGACGTGACATGGCCGAGCATCGCCGCGGGCAGGTGCTGCGGCATATCGGCAACGACCTGTGCGCCTTCCTGCAGCACGACACGCGCATCCGTGGTCAGCAGCCCTGCGAGTTGGCGCCGGTCGGCTCGCACCATGTCCGGCAGGGTCAGCGAGCGTTTTCCCACGAAGTCGCGCTTTCTCCTGCTGACCATCCACGCCAGGCCAAGATCGTCCGGCGTCACCGTTCCGTCGGTCTCCTGCCCGACAATGAAAAACCCCTTCTCGGCGCGCAGCACGTGCATCGCCTCGGTGCCGTACGGTGTGATCCCGAACGGCGCACCGGCGGCGAGCACCGCGTCCCACACGGCCCGGGTGAACCCGGCGGGCACGTTGATCTCATAGCCCAGCTCGCCGGTGAAACTGGCGCGGAACAATCGCGCCGCCACGCCGGCCACGCGACAGGCGCGCACGCTCATGTGCGGCATGGCGGCAAGGTCGAGATCTTTCACCAGCGGCGCGATTGCCGCGCGCGCTTGCGGTCCTTGCACCGCGATGACGCCCCATTGCTCGGTGGTCGAGGTCAACCAGACGCGCAGGTGGGAAAATTCGGTCTGCCGGTAATCTTCCATGTGGTGCAGCACGCTTGCCGCGCCTCGGGTCGTGGTGGTAATATGAAAGCGGTCCGGTGCAAGCCGCGCGATGATGCCGTCGTCCAGCACGAAACCGTTCTCGCCCAGCAGCAGCGCGTAACGGCAACGTCCCGGTGCCAGGCTGGCGACATCGATGGTGTAGAGCAGATCGAGGAATTGCGCGGCGTCGGGACCGGCGACTTCGATCTTGCCGAGCGTGCTGGCGTCCAGCAGCCCAACCGCGTTGCGCACGGCGCGGCACTCGCGCGCGACTGCCGCGGGTTCGTCCTCGCCGGCACGGGGAAAGCAGCGCGCGCGCTTCCAGGCGCCGGCATCCTCGAACACCGCACCGTGCGCCGCCGCCCATGCGTGCAACGGAGTCTGGCGCACCGGGTCAAGCAACATGCCGCGCGCCGCGCCCGCCAACGTGCCGAATGTCACCGGCGTGTACGGCATGCGGTACGTCGTATGTCCCACCGCCGGTACTGGCTGCCGCAGCATTCCGGCGACGGCGGCCAGCGCATTGAGGTTCGACGTCTTGCCCTGGTCGGTCGCCATGCCGGCGGTGGTGTAGCGCTTCACATGCTCGATGGAGTGGAAGCCCTCGCGCGTGGCGATTCGCAAATCCTTGGTTGTGACGTCGTTTTGCAGATCGACGAACGCCTTGCCATGCGGCGCGGTGCGATGCTGCAATCCGCCCGTGCCGCACGACATCGTGCCCGACACCGCGAAGCGTCGTGGCGCGGCATGGCTCCGGATAGCCGCCTCGCCCGCGGCGTAGCCTTCATCCAGGCAGGCGGTGGGCCCGAAAGTTCCGGCGCAGGCACCAGCACAGTGTATGCGAGCAGCCGTCTCGCCGGGAACGAACGCGCCGATCGCATCGTCGAAACGCAGCTTACCGCGCGATTGCGAGAACAGGTGCACCGACGGCGTCCAGCCGCCGCACGTCAGCAACGTGTCGCACCGCAGCGCGGCGGCGTGGTCCGACAGAAGCACGTCGCGCAGACGCAGCCGGCCGGACGTGCCGGCGATCGCCGTGCCGGCGAACACCTGCAGTCCCGCATCGCGTGCCGTCGTCACCGCCGCACTGTCCGGCGCGGGGCGCGCATCGGCAATGCCGGCGATCGTCACCCCCGCGCCGTGCAACGCAAGTGCCGCGCGATAGGCACTGTCTTCGGTGGTCGCGACCATGACCCGGCCGCCCACCTTCACGCCATAGCGCCGCAGGTACACCCGCGCTGCATCGGCCAGCATCACACCCGGACGATCGTTGTGCGGGAACACCAGCGGCCGTTCGATGGCACCCGCGGCCAGTACCACCGCAGCCGCGCGTACCTGCCACAGCCGCTCGCGCGGCAAACGCGGATCGGGCGCAGCGAGGTGATCGGTGACACGCTCCGCGAGGCCGATGAAATTGTCGGCGAACCAGCCGAACGCGGTGGTGCGCGGCAACAGCGTGACGGAGCCGCTCGCGCCGAGCGCGGCGAGTGTCGCGTCCAGCCAGGACGCGGCCGGGTTGCCGTCGATCACGGCTTCGGTTTCCGCCATCAGCGACCCGCCGATTTCCTCCTGTTCGTCGCACAGGATGACGCGCGCGCCGTTGGCGGATGCCGCCAGCGCGGCGGCAAGCCCGGCGGGGCCGCCGCCGATCACCAGGACCTCGCAATGCGCGTAATGGTGCAGATACCGGTCGGAATCGGCGGTACGCGGCGCGCGGCCCAGACCGGCGGCGGCACGGATCGCCGGTTCATACAGCTTCCGCCACAACACGGGTGGCCACATGAAGGTCTTGTAGTAGAACCCGGCGGACAACAGGGCGGAAAAGCGATCCGCCGTCGCGCCCAGGTCGAAGCGCAACGACGGCCAGCGATTCTGGCTGTGCGCCTGCAATCCGTCGTACAATGCAATCTGCGTCGCGCGCAGGTTGGGCGTGACGCGGCCGGCGCCGCGATCCACTGTGACCAACGCATTCGGCTCCTCCGCGCCGGCGGCCATGATGCCGCGTGGGCGGTGGTATTTGAACGAGCGGGCGACGAGGTGAACATCGTTGGCGAGCAGTGCGGAGGCCAGCGTGTCGCCGTCGCGGCCGGTGTAGTGTTGGCCGTCAAAGCGGAACGCGATCGGGCGGTCGCGGCGGACGCGCCCGCCGGACGCGGTGCGGAACGGTTCGCTCATTCCGCGTCCGGCCGGGTTTGGCCGGCCGGGTAGGTGGCGATGATCCGGTCGCTGATCGTGTCGCGCAGGCAATTGAAGAAGCGGCCACAGCCGTGCAGGTGCCGCCAACGCTCGGCATGCGCGCCCTTCGGATTGGAACGCATGTAGAGAAAATCCGTCCAGGCGTCGTCGTCGCAGGCGGACGGATCGGGTGGGCGGGCGATGTGCGCCTCGCCGCTGGGGGAAAATTCGTTCTCCGGCCGGGCGCCACAGAACGGGCAGCGGATCAGCAGCATCAATGCGCCACCGCGGCGGCGGCGGCTTCGTCGATCAACCGGCCGGAGCGGAACCGGTCCAAGGCGAATGGCGCAACGATCGGGTGCGGCTCGCCGTGCGCGACGGTCGCGGCGAAGACGTGCCCGGAGCCGGGCGTCGCCTTGAACCCGCCGGTGCCCCAGCCGCAATTCACGAACAATCCGGGGACCGGCGTCAGCCCGACGATCGGCGAGCGGTCCGGCGTGACATCGACGATACCGCCCCAGTTGCGCAGCATGCGCAGCCGCCGGAAGGTCGGGAACAACTCGCAGATCGCCTCCAGCGCATGGGTTACGACGTGCAGCCCGCCGGCCTGGCTGTACGATGTATAGGCGTCGGTGGCGGCGCCGATGACCAGCTCGCCCTTGTCGGACTGCGACACGTAGGCGTGGATAGTGTTCGACATCACCACGCAGGGCAGCACCGGCTTCACCGGCTCGGAGACCAGCGCCTGGAGGGGAAAACTTTCAAGCGGCATGCGCAGGCCGGCCATCGCCATCACCACGCTGGTGTGGCCGGCGGCAACCACGGCGATTTTGCGCGCGGCGATTGTTCCCCGGGTTGTCTCCACGCCGGTCACCGCGCCGGCGGCATCGCGACGAATCGCGGTGACTTCGCAGTTCTGCACGATATCCACACCGAGTGCGCTGGCGGCGCGCGCGTAGCCCCAGGCCACCGCGTCGTGCCGCGCCACGCCGCCGCGGCGCTGCAGCGCCGCGCCCAGCACGGGATAGCGCAGGTCGGGCGATACATTCAGCGGTGGGCAGAAACGCTGCGTTTGTTCCGGCGTCAACCATTCGTTGTCGATGCCGGCGAGGCGGTTGGCGTGGACGTGGCGGCGGAACACGCGCACGTCGTGCTCTGTATGCGCCAGCATCAGCACACCGCGCGGCGAATACATCACGTTGTAGTTCAACGTCCGCGACAGGCCTTCCCACAGTTTCAGCGCATGCTCGTACAGCGCGGCGCTGGCGTCCTGCAGGTAGTTCGAGCGGATGATGGTGGTGTTGCGCCCGGTATTGCCGCCGCCCAGCCAGCCCTTCTCCAGCACCGCGACGTTGCGGATGCCGTGCTCGCTCGCGAGATAGTAAGCGGTCGCCAGTCCATGCCCGCCGGCGCCGACGATCGCCACGTCATAGGTGGGTTTCGGCTCCGGCGAACGCCATTGTTCCGGCCACGCATTGCCGGTGAACGCCTGGCGCAACATCGTGGCAAAGGAGAAACGCAAGTTGGCCTCGATGGATGATGAGCAGCCATGGTTGTGGCACGTCAGGTCACAATCGTCATCCCCGCCGCGCGCTCTGCGCGCTTGCCAGTCACCCACATCTCCCGCACGATGCCGTCACCCATCAGCCCGGAGCCCCGCATGTCCGCCGCCCTGCAACTGACCCGACCCGACATGACCGGCGCCGAATGGCAGGCGCGCTGCGACCTCGCCGCACTGTATCACGTGGTGAATTATTTCGGCTGGACCGACACGATCAACACCCACATGTCGGCGCGCATTCCCGGCGAGCCGAACAACTTCCTGATCAACCGCTACGGCGAGATGTTCGACGAGGTCACCGCCGCGTCGCTGATCAAGATGGACATGGACGGCAACGTGCTCGGCGCTGCGGGAAAATTCAACAATGCCGGCTACACCATCCATAGCGGCGTGTACAAGGCGCGGCTCGACGCCAACTGCGTCCTGCACACCCACACCCGTGCCGGCGCCGGCATCTCCCTGATTGATCGCGGCCTGCGCCCGATCAGCCAGGACGCGCTGCACGTGCTGGACGACGTCGCCTACCATCCGTACGGCGTGCCCGCGACGGAGGAAGAGTGCGAGGCGCTCGGTCGCACCTGCGCGCACGGAAGCTGCGTCGTATTGCTCAACCACGGCCTGCTCACCTTCGGCCCGACGATCCACGGCGCGCTGATGCGGTTGTACATGATGGAACGCGCCTGCGAACTGGAACTGATCGCCCGCACCATGGACGCGCCGCCGGTGATGGTGGAGCCGTATGTGGTGCGGAAGGCGGCGGAGCGGATGCAGAAGATCCGCGACACCGAAGCCTATGGCCTGATGGAATGGCAGGGCCTGGTGCGCACGGTGGAACGCAAGGGCGCCGACTACCGCCGCTGATCCTCGCCGAGCGTCCCAAGCCGCAGCGTCCAGGGCGCCACCTGCGCGATCCGCAGGTGGCCGCTGCCGACCCACGGATCGTCCGCCAGCCGCACGCTGACCTGTTCCGCACTGTCCGCGCGAGCGATCAGCAGCACATCCGGCGTGCCCTCCAGCGGGCCCACAAGCACGACGAAGCCGTCGGCCTGCAGAGCGTTCATGAACGCGGCGTGCGATTGCGAGTCCGGTTGATCCTCCATGCGCCGCGCGGGGTCCCAGCTCGGGCCGCGCGAGCGAATGACAGCGAACAATCGTCGCACGGCCTGGTCTCCCTCGTGTCAGCGCGGTTGCAGAAAAGTCGCAAGGCGCGCGATTTCTGCGTCCAGCGCGCGGCGGAAGTCGCGTCCCTTCGGCGCGGCGCCGATGAACCCAGGCACCAAATCCACCGCCCCGTTCGTGATGATCGCATTGGCCCAGCCGATCACATGTTCGCCCCATAGCAGCGGCATCGCGTAGTAACCGAAGCGGCGATCCGCGGGTGGCGTGTAGGCCTCGAATCGGTAGTCCCAGTCCCACAGCAGGGTGAAACGGCGGCGATCCCATACCAGCGGATCGAACGGCGCCAGGAAACGCACCATGCGCGGCGCTTCGGGCGCGCGCATGCCCGGAGGCCAGAGATAACGCTCGCCGTCAACCTCGCCGCTTTCCAGTTCGCCGGCCGCCAGCAATGTGCGCACCGCATCGGCCGGATCGCCCAGGTCCGGCACGCCGCGCGACAGCAGGCTGCACGTGGCGCGCAGGCTGCGTTCGGGCAACGGCGCCAGGATGCGCGTCACCAGCAGCACCACGCGACGTGTGCGTTCGTCACGCGACAGGGGTTCGGCGTGCGGCGGCGCGGGGGCGTAGATGCGGATGCCGTCCTGCCGGCGCGCGACGCGCAGCAATCCGTAATAGTGCAGGCTATGCAGGGCCCGCGTGGTTGCCGCGGACCAGCTTCCCCAGCCGTTCAAGGCGCGCTCGCGCCCGAAGCGCGCGGCCAGGTCGCGCGGGTGGGTGACGTCGCGGTCGCGCACGAAGGCCAGCACCTCGGCGGCGAGACCGGCTGGGACGTGGCGCCCGTCGCTGCTGTCCGCGTCGTGCCGCGGATGCAGCAGGCGCCAGGTGTCGCGCGGCATGATGCCGTAGGCGTAAAGAAAATCCTCCTCCAGCCCGAGCCGGGTGAAACGGCGTTGCAGATCGCCGGCGCGATAGCCGGCGACGCGGTGGCGCAGGATCAGGTCCTGCGCGCGGGCCGGGGCGCGGATCGGGTCGGCCTGGACGAAGCCGAGCGCGCGTATCGCCCGGTCGATTGTGGTCGGCCCGGTCAGGGACCCGGTGATCGCCATGCGGCGAAGGCCGGTGTGGGTTAGGGGCTGCGACATGCACCTGTTCCGGCTCGCGTTTCGGTGCGGCTTGGCCGATCGGTGCTGACAGCGTCGTGTCAGCAGTTACCCCATCGGGCTATCGCCTGCGCGGTGCTCTCAATTGCCGTCGCCGATCCTGTCGTCCTGGGATGAGGCGAGGCGCGGCAGGTCTGTCCCTTCGTAGAACTCCGCAACTGGAATCTCGATGCCGATCTCGGGCATGCGCAATGCGTCACCCTCAGTCAAGGCGGTCGCGATCCAATTATCGTCACCCATCGCACGAGCGTAAACCGCCAAGCCAACGCTGGTATGTTCCAGGATGACATATCGGCGGATGGACGCAACGGCCTGGTATTCGCGCAGCTTGTCGATCCGGTCGGTTCGCCCGGACGTTGGGCTGAGGACCTCAAAGATCACCACGACCCCTGGCACGATGCGGTCGGTCCCCGGTCCCCTGGTGCAGGTGACGAGCGCGTCGGGATAGCGGACGGCGTCGCCGATGGTGGCGACGCCGGCATCTGGCCCCAGCGGCCCGCAGCCGGTGCCGTTCAAGCGCGTGCGCAGGGCGGAGTAAATGTTCTGAGAGATCTGGGTGCTGTCGCGGGTGCCACCGGTCATCGCGACGGGCTGGAAGCCGTCGAACTCATAGCGCACATCCTGGGCTTCGGCCCAGTTCAGGAATTCCTCACGCGTCATGCGTGGCTTGCGGAGAGCGACGTGCATAGCGGCAAGCATAGCACATGTGGCGTCAGGAGTCCTCCCGCTGCGTGAGCCCTCGACCATTCGGTCAGGCTGCATGATCGCCAACTGCGCTCATCCGGCCTGCCCCGCAGCTCCTGATCGCTGCTCAATTCCGCCGCTCCTGGGTTTGAACCTGGGGCAATCGTGGCTCGGTTCTCACGCGCGCTCTTGGGGCAAACCGCAAAACCCTCCGTGCCAATCATGATGAGACAGGCGACCCCTACCTTCCTGGCGTCGGCATTGTGAACTCCGCGCCGCGCCGCGCGCCGCCCGGCCAGCGCTGCGTGATCGCCTTGTAGCGCGTGTAGAACCGCACGCCCTCCGGCCCGTAGATGTGATGGTCGCCGAACAGCGAGTGCTTCCACCCGCCGAACGAATGGAACGCCATCGGCACCGGGATCGGCACGTTCACCCCCACCATGCCGATCTGGATCGCATTGGCGAAGTCGCGCGCGGCACCGCCGTCCGCGGTGAAGATCGCGACGCCGTTGCCGTATTCATGCGCGTTGATCATGCGCGTCGCGCCGGCCAGGTCCGGGGTGCGCACCACGCCCAGCACGGGGCCAAAAATTTCCTCGCGATAGATGCGCATGTCGGTCGTCACGTCGTCGAACAGGCAACCGCCGAAGAAGAAGCCATTCTCGTAGCCCTGTAGCTTCAGGTCGCGGCCATCCACCACCAGCCGCGCACCCTCCCGTACTCCGAGATCGACGTAGCCCTTCACCTTCTCGCGGTGCTCGCGCGTCACCAGCGGGCCCATCTCGGCGTCCGGATCGGTGCCCGGGCCGATCTTCAAGGCGCGCACGCGCGGCTCCAGCTTCGCCATCAGCTTGTCGCCGGCCGAGCCGACCGCCACGGCAACCGACACCGACATGCAGCGCTCGCCGGCCGCGCCGTAGGCCGCCCCCATCAGCGCATCGACCGCGTCGTCGAGGTCGGCGTCCGGCATCACCACCAGGTGGTTCTTCGCCCCGCCCAGCGCCTGTACGCGCTTGCCGTACGCGGTGCCGCCGCGATAGATCGTTTCGGCGATCGCGGTCGAACCGACGAAGCTGATCGCGGCGATGCCGGGATGCGCCAGGATCGCCTCCACCGCCCCGCGGGCGCCCTGCACCACGCCGAACACGCCGTCGGGCAGGCCGGCTTCGGTCAGCAGCTCGGCCAGTTTCAGCGCGGCGGACGGATCCTTTTCCGACGGCTTCAGGATGAAGCAGTTGCCGCAGGCCAGCGCCACCGGCACCATCCACAGCGGCACCATCAGCGGGAAATTGAACGGCGTGATGCCGGCCACCACGCCGAGCGGCTGACGGATCGACCAGGCGTCGATGCCGGTGCCCACCATGTCGGTGTACTCGCCCTTCAGCAGGTGGGGAATGCCGCAGGCGAACTCCACCACTTCCAGGCCGCGCTGCACCTCGCCGTCGGCGTCGGACAGCACCTTGCCGTGCTGTTCGGTGATGATGGCGGCGAACTGCTTGCGATCGCGCTCGAGCAATTCCTTGAGCTTGAACATGACGCGGGCGCGGCGCAGGGGAGGTGTGTTGGCCCAGGCCGGCCATGCCGCGGAGGCGACCGCGACCGCCTTGTTCACCTCGCCGGCATCGGCCAGCGCCACCCGGGCGGAAAGCTCGCCGGAAGCCGGGTTGAATACGTCGCCGAACCTGCCGCTGGTGCCGGCGGCGTGCTTCCCGCCGATGAAATGGCCGATTTCGCGCATGGTGCGTCCCTCCGATCTCGTGGCGCCCGGATTAGGACGATTTCGGGTTGGCGGCTAGGCCGGGCAGCCGATGGCCTGCGCCCGGCGCGCCGCCGCCGCTTGACACCCCGCCCGGCATCGCCGCGGAGTCGAACCCGTTTCCCCGGGAGACGAAATCCATGCACAGCGAGCGTTTGCAATTTGCCGGGCAGGACGGCCAGAGCCTCGCAGCGCGGCTCGATCTGCCTGACGATCCATTGCTCGGCGCCGCGCTGTTCGCGCACTGCTTCACCTGCGGCAAGGACGCGGTTGCGGCGAGCCGCATTGCCGCCGGCCTTGCAGCGCGCGGCATCGCCACGCTGCGCTTCGACTTCACCGGCCTCGGCTCCAGCGACGGCGATTTCGCCAACACCAATTTCAGCTCGAACCTGCAGGACCTAAGCAGATTCCGATTGGTTGACCAACGGTCTGGCGGTGCGATCCACGCAGCGGACAAGGAGCTCAACCGTGAGAAGATGGGACCTTCCGTTGGCCAAGCCACGAATCTCTGCTTAGTTGCCGCGGCCGATCACCTGCGCTCGCGCGGCATGGCACCGGGTTTGCTGATCGGCCACAGCCTTGGCGGCGCGGCCATCCTCGCCGCCGCGCCAGCAATCCCGGAAGCGCGCGCCGTCGCGGTGATCGGCGCGCCGTTCGATCCGGGCCACGTGCTGCGCCTGCTGACCGCGCAACTGCCGGAGATCGAGGCGCGCGGCGAGGCCGTCGTGTCGCTGGGCGGCCGCGTGTTCACCATCAAGCGCCATTTCATCGACGATCTGCGCGAGCGGAACCAGGCCGCTTCGATCGCCCGCCTCGGCAAGGCGCTGCTGGTCATGCATTCGCCGGTCGATGGTGTGGTCGGGATCGACAATGCGCGACAGATCTTCGACGCGGCGCGCCATCCCAAGAGCTTCATCGCGTTGCCCGACGCCGACCACCTGCTGGGCAACAAGGCCGATGCGGACTACGTGGCCGCCGTCCTGGCGGCCTGGTCGTCGCGCTATGTCGGCGCCGCGGCACCGGCGGCGGTGCAGCATGCGGCGGATGCCGCCGAGGTCGTCGTGGAAGAGACCGGCACCGGGCGGCTGCAACAACGCATCAGCGTCGGCCCGCATCGTTTCCTGGCCGACGAGCCGGCGGAACAGGGCGGCCTCGGCTCCGGCCCCAGCCCGTACGATCTGCTGCTGGCCGGGCTCGGGGCGTGTACCGCGATGACGCTGCGATTGTTCGCCGAGCACGCTGCATGGCGAAGTGAAGGTGCGCACATGGGAGGTATGAAAACCTCTCGCGCGGGAGCAGGAGAGGCCGAGACACGTCAGCGGCGCGAGCAATCGGGCGCCACGCGGCAACACTGTCCCGTCGCATTCGGTTGCCGTCGCGAATTCCCCTGACGCGACATGGCCGGCCGTTCATCCAGTT
Source organism: Acetobacteraceae bacterium (assembly GCA_035535035.1). Classification (GTDB taxonomy): domain Bacteria; phylum Pseudomonadota; class Alphaproteobacteria; order Acetobacterales; family Acetobacteraceae; genus JASHVB01. The sequence goes on along the minus strand of DATLQW010000077.1, from coordinate 11,602 downwards.
TTCAGGTCAGCCGATGCGCACCGAACTGACGCGCAGGCGTGGGCGCAGCAACGGCGCGATCCGGCGGGCCAGGATGACCGCGCCAAGGCCAAGTGTCACCAGCGCGACATAATGCGCCGGGCGCAATCCGAAGCGCAGCGTCTCGTTCGCCGCTAGCACGCGCCACGGATTGATGTGCGTGGCGAGGCCGTACCAGGCGAACTCGATGCCGGCGGCCGCGGCGCCGGAGAGCAGGGCGAGGGCGGGGTAGATGGCGACGGCCCGCTGCCAGGATGTGGGCAGGGCACGCCACAGCATCAGCCAGACGTACAGGCCGGCGACGAACACCGGTTCCGATACGTTCGCCTTCGACTGGATGAAATAGTGCAGCAGCGCCAGAACGGCGAGCAGATAGCCGAGCCGGTGCAGCCGCTTCCACCAGCGTCCCATGCGGCGGATCGCCGCGTCGGTCGATGTGGCGCCCAGCGCGGCCAGTCCGAGCAATACGGTGAAGCCGATGGTGAGGTAGAAGCGGTGGATGATTTCCCCTGCAACCACAAGCAGGTTGCCGTTCTGATCGACGATATAGAGAGAAAAATGCGCCACCCCGTAGGCCAGCGCGGTCAGCCCCAGCATGCGGCGCAGCAGCAGCAGTTTGCCCCAGTTCAGCGCGGCACGCAGCGGCGTGACGGCCAGCGCGATCAGCAGGAAGCGGATCGCCCAGAGACCGGTTTCGTGGATCACCCCGATCACTGGCCGGCCGCCGAGGTCGCCATGCCACCACCAGAACGCTGCCAACAGGCCGGGGACGCAGACCGCCGCCAGCACGATTGCCTTCAGCGGCAGGAATTTTCCGCGCCGGTCACGCCAGGGAACCACCATTGCCAACCGCCTCCGGCTTCGCATGTAGGGGCTGGACGCGGAAACGCCAGCGCTTGCCCATGGGTCCCGGCAGGGGCGCGGATGTTACACCGGCACTCCGACCCGTATCCGAGTTGTCATGAATATTCCGCGCTGATGTCAGTCTTGTTATGCCGCGAAGGCTGGCGTCCACGACGCGCCTTCGGGTGCGTGTCGAACTCGTGCCGCCGGGGCCTCGCCGGCCTGGGCCAGGTCATCGTTTTTGCCACGCAACGGGGGGCCATCGTCGCCGATGCGCATATGGCCACCGCGGTCCTGCGGGGCATGCGGGCGACGGTCCGGTCACCGTTGCGCCAGCGCGCCGATCTCGGTCCGTAGCGCGGCCGGGTCCGGGTCGGTCAGCCAATGCGCCGGCGCTTCCAACGCACCGGCCAGCCGCGCCTTGTATTCGTCGCGCGGGATTTCCCGGGCGCCGAACTGCGCCAGATGGGCGGTGACGAACTGCGTGTCGAGCAGCCTGAAGCCGCCGAGCCGCAATCGCGCGACAAGGTGGACCAGCGCGACCTTGGAGGCGTCGGTGACGAAGCTGAACATGCTCTCGCCGAAGAACACGCCGCCGATCGCCACGCCATACAGCCCGCCGACCAGGGTGCCGGCCTGGCGGCATTCCACCGAGTGGGCGTGGCCCAGCCGGTGCAGCTCGCCGAACAGGCGTTCGATCTGCGGGTTGATCCAGGTGTCGTCGCGACCGGGCACCGGGGTGGCGCAACCGGCGATGGTGGCGGCGAAGTCACGATCCACGGCGACCGCGAACGTGTCGGCCAGCACGGTGCGGCGCAGCCGGCGCGGCAGGTGGAAGCGGTCCAACGGCAGCACGCCACGCCGCTCCGGGTCCAGCCAGAACAGGCGATCGCCGCGCCGGGTCTCCGCCATGGGGAACAGCCCGTGGCGATAGGCCCGCAGCATCAGCTCCGCCGTGATCTCCACCACCCGACGCGACATGGCAGGCATTGTGCCGCCGGCGGGGTGGCGATGGGAAGCGCCGCGGCATCACGATTGGACGCCGCGGCCGGCCGGCCGGCTCTGCTCTTCCCGTCCCTCAAAGGGAGGGGGCATCTGTCAGATGTTCAGCTCGCGACGTCGCCCGCGGCCTTGCGTGTCGCCGTCACCGCTTCTCGCGCCGCCCGCGCCATCAGTCCGCTGTCGTTGGCGATGGTGACGAAGCGGAAGCCCATGCCGATCATGCGCGCCGCGTACGCCGCCGTGCCGTTGTGGATGCCGGCGAACTTGCCGTGCCTCTTGCAACTCGCCAGCAGCTTTTCATAGATGCCGAGGATCAGCGGCTCCTCGCGATCGAGGATCGGGATCAGGCCGAGCGAAAATCCCATGTCCGACGGGCCGACATAGATGCCGCTGATGCCGGGCACCGACAGGATCTCGTCGATGTTGTCGATGCCGTCCTGGGTTTCGATCATCGGGATGACCAGAACTTCGTCGTTGGCGATCTTCTGGTAGCTGGACGCCTCGCCATACATCGCCGCGCGGATCGGCCCGTTGCTGCGCTTGCCCATCGGCGGATACAGCGAGTAGGTGGCCAGCGCCTGCGCTTCCGCCTTGTTGTTCACCATCGGGCAGATGATGCCCCAGGCGCCGCCGTCCAGCGCCTTGCCGATGATGCCGGGCTCGTTCCAGGGCACCCGCACCAGCGGGGTGATCGGATGGCGGTCCATCGCCTGGAAGCACTGCACCATCGACTGGTAGTCCTGCACGCCGTGCTGCATATCGACGGTGACGCTGTCCCAGCCGCACTGCGCCATGACCTCGGCGGAGAAGCCGGACGGTATGGCGAGCCAGCCGTTGACGCAGGCTTTCCCCGCGGCGATGCGCGCCTTGAGTTTGTTGGCCATCTGGGTGTTTCCCCGGAGTTGCGAGAGAGAGCGACAAGCTAGGCGCGGGGGTGGGGGGCGTCAACGCGGGGTGCGACGCGGCGATGTCAGCACGAAGGTCACGTACCGACCCGCCGGTAGGCGTGTGCCAGCATCTCGTCCCGGTAGATCTCGACAATCTTCCGCACGCCCTCGACGGCCTGCGGGTCGGACCGCTTCTGGTCCCACTGCCGCTTGTGCCGCACTTCCGACGGAGAAACCACCTCGAACAGCACGCAAGGATGTTTGCCGCAGCGGATCATGGCATCGGGAATGCGTGCCGTGTCACGCTGCTCGTGCTGGGGTGCAGCGCCACTACCGACTTCCGACCTGCACTCAGGATGGCCACGCAGGCGGCCGTTGAGCTCATAAGTCAGGTTGCTGAGGATGACGCCATGTTCGGGGCTGGGCGCTGCATGCGCGACAATCGTGCCGCGGACAAGCTCGTACCGCCATGCGGTACCGAACTCGGACTGGTCGGTCCGCAGGAACGCGTCGGCGTCGAGGAACGACGTGTCGCGTACTGCTGTGTCCATGCCGCGACGCTACCACAGGCCAGATCGATCTGCCACGCGCCGGCGTCCCCCGCCGGACCCGCCGATGCGGCATGCGGCGAAGCAAGGCAGTTTCAACGCGGATGCACGCCAATTCACGCGGATGGGCTGGCGGCTGGCACGTCCTTTACGGCCGCGTCTGGCACGACCAGACCTGACAAGCCTCGCCGGTGCGATGACCCCCGGCCGATCGGCGTGCATCTGCTTGCATCTGCGCAAAACCCTTCTTCCTTTCCCGCCGCCCATTACTACGCAAGCGTTCGCGGCGGGAGCCGCCGCTCCTCGGGCGGGGAATCGCTTCGTCGCGGCGCGCCTCGCGATGACAGGGGTCCGCGGTGCCGCTGCATTGCCTCATTGGCCGTTTTGCCAACCAGCCCGTCGCCGGCGTAGCCTGCACGCAATCCGAGGGAAGGGACGGGCGACATGCAAATCAACGCCGCGGTATTTCGCAAGGTGCACGAACCGCTGACGGTCGAAACCGTGGACATCGACAAGCCGTGGGGCCGCGAGGTGCTGGTGCGCACCGTCGCCACCGGTGTCTGCCACAGCGACCTGCACGTGGTGGACGGCAACGGCCGGTTCCCGCTCGACCGGCCCTTCGTGCTGGGCCATGAGGGCGCCGGAATCGTCGAGGCGGTCGGCGCCGACGTCACCAGCATGCGGCCGGGCGACCATGTCGTCGCCTGCCTGTCCGGCTTCTGCGGCACCTGCCCGCAATGCCTGAGCGGGCACCCGAATGTCTGCACCGGCGGCATCGTGGCGCGCGCGGAGGATGCGACGCCGCGGCTGTCCCAAAACGGCCGGCCGGTGCGCAGCTTCGCCGCGATCGGCAGCTTCGCCGAAAAGATGCTGCTGCACGAGAATTCCCTGGTGCGGATCGAGGCCGACCTGCCGCTGGATCGCGCCGCGCTGGTCGGCTGCGGCGTGCTGACCGGCGTCGGCGCGGCGCTGCGCAGTGCCGGGCTGCAAGCCGGGCAGACCGTCGCGGTGTTCGGTTGCGGCGGCGTCGGATTGTCGATCGTGCAGGGCGCGCGCATCGGCGGCGCGCGGCAGATCATCGCGGTGGACCAGTTCGATTCGAAGTTGGAAATGGCCAGGGCGGTCGGCGCCACGCACACGGTCAACACCACGCAGGACGACGCGGTGAAGGCGGTGCGCGCCCTGACGCGCGGGCTCGGCGTCGATCACGCGTTCGAGGCGGTCGGCATCGCCAGCCTTTGCCGCCAGGCGATCGAGAGCCTGGCCGTGCGTGGCACCGCCACCATCGTCGGCGTGCTGCCGCCGGACGCGAAGATCGAATTTCCCTGGATGGCGATCCGGCCGGAATGCAAGGTGCAGACCTCGCGCATGGGCTCGAACCAGTTCCGCACCGACATTCCGAACTACCTCGAATTCTATCGCCAGGGCCGGCTGGACCTGGACTCGATGATCAGCCGGCGTGGTCATCTGGACGACGTGAACGAGGCGTTCCGCGCGATGAAGGCCGGCGAAGTCGCGCGCACGGTGCTGATGTTCGAGTGATTCGGCGATGATGTGGGATGCGGGTTTGCCCCGCCGATTCCGCCATTATGGAAGGTGCGATCCATGCTGACCGTTACGCGCGACATGCTGCTGCCGACGGCGATCGCCGGCTCCTATCCGCGTCCGTTGTGGTTCGATACCAGCCTGAGCGGGCGTTCGTTCAAGGCGGCATTGGGTGAATCGTTGTTTCGTGAGCAATACCTCGACGCGGTGACGGCGATCATCAACGCGCAGGAGGCGGCGGGGCTGGACATCGTCACTGATGGCGACACCCGGTTCGACCTCGCGGTCGGCGGAAAATCGTGGTTCTTCTATCCGATCGAGCGGCTCGGCGGCGTCCACGGCCATCGCGACACGTCGCGCGGCTGGATGGGGCGGCACGATCTGCGGCCGGGCAAAATCCTGTGGGAGGTGCAGGAGGCGTATCAGCCTGCCATCGTCACCGACAGGCTGACGCGCGGACCATGGGAATACGCGGCGCTGTGGCAGGTGGCGCAGCGGCTGACCGACAAACCGGTGAAATTCGGTGCGATCTGCGCGCCGGCATTGGCCAGCATGCTGTGGAACGAGTTCTACGCCGACGACAAGGCGATGATCCTCGACCTGTGCGACATCATGAATGCCGAGCTGCGCGAATTGGCCGCCGCCGGCTGTCCGCTGATCCAGGTGGAGGAGCCGCCGCATCACGGCCGCTCGCTGCGGCCCGACTGCACCGACGCCGACCTGGCCTTCCTCACCGAGGCGTTCAACCGGCAGCTCGCCGGCGTGGATGCGGAGATCTGGGTGCACACCTGCTGGGGCAATCCGAACCAGCAACGCGTCTATTGGGAGGTGCCGAGCTATGAACGCGCGATGCCGCATCTGCTGCAACTGGACGCCGACGTGATCACCTTCGAATGCGCCAGCAGCGACGGGCGGGATCTGCATCTGTTCGGCAAGTACAAGACGGACAAGAAGATCGGCATCGGCGTGGTGAATCACTGCAACACCGTGGTGGAACCGCCGGAATACGTCGCCGGACTGATCCGCCGCGCGCTGGAATTCATTCCGCCCGAGCGGCTGGTGATCACCACCGATTGCGGCTTCGGCCGCGAGGGGTTGAGCCGGCGGATTGCGTATTACAAGTGCGTCTCGATGGTGGAGGGGACGAATATCGTGCGGCGCGAGCTGGGATTGCCGGAGGTGCGGGTGCGCGCGGCGGATCCGCGGCTGTACTTTGCGGGTGGGACGGACCGATAGGGATCATCGGATAAGTTTGGCGCCGCCAGTTTGCCCGTAAGGCATCCCGAGATTCCTCGTTGGTCAGGCGAGGTGCACTTCAAAGCCGGGGCATAGTTCGCGGAACTCTTGAAGTACACGCGTACGGGCGATATTGAGTTCTCTGGCAGCTCGGTCGTCCACCATGAAGGTCGGGCAGTCCGGCTGACCGCAGCCACAGTGTCGGATGGCACCGCTTTTGAGATGTTGCTCGAACGTGCGGCACAGACCGTCCACCAACCGGACGACCCGGCCGAGGGCGGCTCGTCTGCTGGCATCTCGGATGTGGTGGATCGACGGAATGCGCCGAATCTAAATTGCGTCCCGGGTTCTCCAAATACTGGTGTTCAGGGCACCGATAGTATCCTCGATTGCTTGCAGGAATGCCGGCAACGAGCTTTCCTGACGAAATGGGGTACGAAAAGCCGGGCGTTCAAACAATGCTGACGTAATCGAGATGGCCGCATCGTCGTCAATATCAGGGAATTCGTCAACGAACCGATGGAGTTCAGCCTCGGCATCAGGGAACACAATACCATTCACCAGCCGGAGGAGAAGAAACCCGGCCTGAATCCGAATCTGCTCTTCAAACTCTGTTCCCGACCAGATTTCAACATGTCCTGTACCCAATTTTCCTGCGGCCGCAGGGACAGCACCACGGCGTTCGGCTGATACGGCGGACCGACAGACAAACTGAAATGCGTCGATTCGACCTGTCGGTGCCCTGGCTGCTGCCGTCATGCCCCGTTCCGCCTTGCTCTGGGCCAGGCTGTTCCGATTTACACACCGAATGACAGTACGACGGCTGGGGCGATCATCAAAAGGCTGCATGCCAATGATATCGCGTCCTTGATCGCTTCCGGTTTGTCCGTACCAAGCCAGTTCAGACCAGCCGTCGTGGAGATGGTACGCGAACACGAGTCGCTCGAAGTCTGCGCCAGCGAAGTCCTCGAAATGAATGGGCCGGACAGCGCGGGCGATCATGATGATCTCCTCTCCCGTGATCGTGGGCCAGCCGCGTCCGGTTTTCGCGTGCGCATCCGATCGGTGCCTGGCGGCGTAACCGGTCTGATACGCACTCTCTTCGCGACCCCTGGCGTCGCCAGATCGGCCAACCCGGCCAGGTACAGCGGCTTCCGACCCGGCAACTCGGCCACGAGGCGAACACGTCCGCCCAGCGCATGCACAACCTGATCAAGCGTCGAGATCAGCATGTCGGACTGCCGCTCCATCCGCGATACAGTCGCCTGCGGCTTGTTCAATTTCCGCGCCAACTGGGCCTGAGTCTTGCCGAGCGCCTTACGCAGATCGCGCAACGACATTTCCTCGGCAATGAGCGTCTGCGCGTGAGCCTCGATCTCCGCGCGCTCCTCGGCGGTGAACCGTTCCATGAATTTTTCGAATGGTACGCCCATCATCCACCTCGCATCTTCCATCTGACTTCGGCCTTGGTCACCGGGGCCTTGTAGAAGCGGCCCTCCGCTAAGCCACGCTTGTCACCGGCCACCAACAGGATCGCGATCCGGTTTCGATCGAACGCGAATGCCCCCGCCAGACACCGCCCTCGGCCGAGAAGCGGAGTTCTTTGAGGTTGGCGATCCGGCTGCCCTTCAGCGTATCCACCGACGGGCGGCCCAATCCGGGTCCGAACTCGACGAGCAAACGGATGTGCGCGGCGAGTGCCTTCTGCACTTCAGGTGGCAGGTCATCCACTTCGGGGATCAGTTCATCGTGTAATTCCACCTGCCAAGGCATGGGGGTAACATAGCGTCGGAGCGATATGTACTCAACGCTATAGTGGGAAGCCGCTGCCGTCGGCGGCACCGTCCCGGGCCCGCTGCAAGCACAGGCTGGCGCTCCGGCCCGTTCGGTTGATGGGCGCAGGCCGCGCGCTCGGCCTCCCGAGGTTGCCCCAGCTACCATCGGGCGGGAGGCCGCGGCGCCCCGCCATTCCGCCGAACCCTCACCGATTGATCGCGCGCCGGAGGTTGTCCCTCCGCCTCCGCCGCCGTATCTCTCCGCCATGCACACTCGAATCCTGTCCCTGCTCTTGCTTTCCCTCGTCCTGGCCGTCCCCGCGGCGGCCCAGCCGAGAAAGCCGAAACCGCACGCGCATCCGGCGGCGGCGGCTTCCAATGCGCCCAGGGAGATCGCCAAATTCGAGGACTGGACGGCAGCGACCCACCAGGAAGGCGGCCAGACGGTCTGCTATGCGCTCACGCGGGCCCAGAGTTCCGCTCCCGGCCTGCCCGGGCGCGGCGAGGTGGTGCTGACGGTCACCGAGCGCCAGGCCGCGCGCGACACCGTGGCGATCGAGGCGGGCTTCGACTACGCCAAGGACGCCAGCGTCACGGTGCAGGTCGATCAGACGGGGCTGGATTTCTTCACCAGGGCGCGCGACGCCTATGCGCGCGACGGCAAGGCGGCCGTGGCGGCGTTCCAGAAGGGCGCTCGGGCGATCGCCCGCTCGCCCGGGCCGCGCGGCCAGCCGGTGACCGACACATTCAGCCTGAAAGGGTTCTCCGCGGCCTACGCGGCGATCGTCAAGGCTTGTCCGCCACCGAAGGGATGATGGTGGGAACCTCATCCGCGGCGCTCCCGGTTGGTTCGCCTCGCGATCCGACGGCGTCGATTCGCGTCGCGGCCGAACCCCGCGAAGCGGGAGACGGAGGCAACCTTACCGAGGCCGAACGCGTCCGCATCCTCGCCAAATCGGCACTGTTCGATCCGCCGCCCGCCGCGCTGCCGGACGGGCGGCGCGACCTCGTCGGCCTGTCGCGCGCCGAGCTGGCCGCCGAGTTGGCGGCGATCGGCGAGGCACTGTTCCGCACCAAGCAGCTCTGGCACTGGATCTATCACCAAGGCGTGACCGACTTCGCCCGCATGAGCTCGGTCGCCCGGCCGCTCCAGGCAAAGCTGGCGGAGCGCTTCGTCATCGGCCGCCCGGAAACCGTGACGGCGCAGACCAGCGAGGACGCAACCCGCAAATTCCTGTTCCGCTTCCGTGACGGCCAAGCCGCGGAGACGGTGTACATTCCCGACCTGGAGGAGGATCGCGGCGCGGTCTGCCTGTCGTCGCAGGTCGGCTGCACGCTGTCCTGCCGCTTCTGCCACACCGGCACCCAGACCCTGGTGCGCAACCTCGGCGCAGCCGAGATCGTCGGCCAGTTCATGGCCGCGCGCGACGCCTACGGCGAGTGGCCCTCGCCCAAGGGGGAAACGCCGCGTTTGCTTTCCACCATAGTGCTGATGGGCATGGGCGAGCCGCTGTACAACTACGCGAATGTCGCCAAGGCGATGACGATCGCGATGGACGGCGAGGGCATCGGTCTGTCGCGCCGGCGCATCACGCTGTCCACCTCGGGCGTGGTGCCGATGATGGACCGCGCGGGGACGGAACTGGGCGTGAACCTCGCGGTGTCGCTGCACGCCGTGCGCGACGACCTGCGCGACGAGTTGGTGCCGCTGAACCGCAAATATCCCATCGCCGAGCTGATCGCCGCGTGCCGGCGCTACCCCGGCGCGTCCAATGCGCGGCGCATCACCTTCGAATACGTCATGCTGCGCGAGGTCAACGACAGCGCGGCGGACGCGCGCGAACTGGTGCGGCTGATCGCGGGCATTCCCGCCAAGGTGAATCTGATCCCATTCAATCCCTGGCCCGGCAGCACCTATCAGGCTAGCACGCGGCCGGTGATCGAGCGGTTTGCCCGGATTGTGAACGATGCCGGGTTTGCCGCGCCGGTGCGCTCGCCGCGCGGGCGCGACATCCTGGCGGCCTGCGGCCAGTTGCGCACCGAAAGCCGCCGGGAGCGGCCCGCCGCCTGAGCAATCTTGCGGCTCCCCCTGCCTCAAGGGGAGACGGCCTGTCAGCCGCCGGTCGCGGTCTTCACCATGTCCGCCAGCGGCATCAGCCAGGCCGAGGTGCCCTTCGCCACGTAGAGCAGGAGAGGCAGTGCCTATGCCGGCGCGAATACGCCCTCCTGCATCGGTTCGGGCGCCGGCGCGAGTGTGGTCGGGGGCCGCGCAAACATCGCGTCGCGTTGCAGCACCGGCACCACCCGGTCGGCGAACAGCCGCATGCCCTGCTCGGCTTCTTCGTGCGGCATGCCGCCGAACGAGAACTCGGTGATCAGGTGGTCCAGCCCGCTAAGCTTGTGCAGTTCGGCGATCTTCTGGATGCAGTCGTCGGGCGTGCCGACCACCTGGATGCTGACATAGAACTCGGTCGCCTTGGCCTGGCGGGACGGCTCCTTCATCTTCGCGTAGGTCTGCCCGATCTTCTCATACGACTCGTAGCCTTTGACATCCGTCAGGTGGCCGTCGGAGAAATGGTAGTGGCTGTCGATCGACTCCCACTTCCGGCCAAGCCACTGCATGGCGCGGTCCTGCGCCTCGGCGCGCGATTCGGCGCAGGAGACGTTGGTCAGGATCATCGGCGGACGGGGGGAGAAACCTTCCTGCGCGGCGACCGCGCGATAGCGGTGGATGTCCGCGGCCGCCTTCGGCCACTCGTTCTGCATGATCACCAGCATGGAGAACCCGAGCTTCGCCATCACATCGACTGAGTCGGGGCTGACCGCGGTGCCGTAGAAGCGCCGCTCCGGGTGGGAAACCGGGCGAGGGCGGATGGCGGTGCGGGGAATCTGGAAATACTCGCCGTGGAACTCGAAGCTTTCCTGCGCCAGGGCGCGTTGCACGATCTGCGCGGCTTCGATGAAGCGCGGGCGGGCCTCGCCCATCGGAATGCGGAACCCCTCGTATTCCACGCTCGCGGCGCCGCGGCCGAAGCCGAACAGGCAGCGCCCGCCGCACATGATGTCGAGCAACGCGATCTGTTCGGCAACCCGGATCGGGTCATGCCACGGGAGAACGATGACCGACGTGCCGAGCTGGATGCGCCTGGTGCGGCCGGCGTACCAGGCAAGCAATTGCAGTGGCGCCGGCGACATGGCGTAGCCGGTGAAATGGTGCTCCAGCGCGAACAGCGAGTCGAAGCCCAGCGGCTCGACCAGGTCGCCCATCGCCATGTGCTCGTGCACCACCGAGGCGTCGGATCGGCCCGGCTGGCACAGCATGTTCAGCGCCATTCCGACTTTCATGGCTGCGTTCCTCCTGATTACCTTGCGGTGTGGGACGGTACTTCCGGGTAGCGCAGGGGTCAAACGGCGATGCGCTCGATGATGCCCTGGCCCACGAATTGGGGTTGCGCTGCGAAGCGGAGCACGCCCTTGCAACGCCGGTTCGGGGCCGTTGTATGATCCGCGAGTTGACCACCGGCCTGGCGGCCGACCCGCGGCTGGATGAAAGAACTTTCTTCCTTTCCCGGAGAACGGAGCAAGTTTTCCGCTTCTTTCTTGTTAGTCCCACTGCGTCAGATGGGTCTGCAGCAGGAAGCGGTGCGTGTCGCTCAGATGCCCGCGCAGTGCCTCCCGCAGCTCGGCACGCGTGGCCTTTACCCGCCGGTCGGCCAGCGCCGCCAGCACCTCCGGATTGCTCTCGCCG
>DATLQW010000076.1:0-7162 GCA_035535035.1 Acetobacteraceae bacterium | reverse complement strand
TGCACGAACCCTGGAACCGCCGGCCTGGCGCTCTCGCGCACGCCGATCTTCTGGCCCAGGCGGTCGGTCTCGACATGGCAGCGGCGGGCTGGGTGCCGACGGTCGAGACCTTTCTCGGCCGGGTGCCGAAGGCACGCATCCTGGAGGCCGTGCGCGAGGCGAAGGGCGTGCAGGCGGCGCAGTTGATCGACCACCTGAAGAAGCCGGAGATGGCACAGGAGGCCGAACGGCTGCTCACCGGCACCGGTTGGCTGCCCGAGCCGCTCCGCACGCCGGGCCTGCCTGATGCTGCGGGCGCCGTTGCGCCGACGAATGACGCGGATGGCGACACTGCGGGCGGCGCGGCCACCGACGCGGCCACCGAACTGCCGGCGTTCCTGATCGACGCTGAAGACCCCGGCGTGGGTGCCACAAATGCCCACGCCGCCGCCATCGAGCCGCAGGCCATCGCTGCGGAGTGAACGCGGATGGCCCGGGGCGTCCCGCCTCGGGCCATCCGACCCCAAGCCTCCCCCACTCTTCAAGGATCGATCCCATGACCAACGATCACGACGACGCGTTCGCGCAGTACGAGGCCCAGGACCGCCTGCGGACGCAGGTGGCGCGCGAGGTGACACCGCTCAACAAGACCGCACTGTTCGACACGCTCGGGAAGGCCGGTATCCAGCTTGTCACTGTTCACTTCGATGGAGCCGGCGACTCCGGACAGATCGAGAGCATCAACGCGTTCGGCGTGGACAGCACCCCGACAGAGTTGCCCGAGGGCATGATCGAGATCCGCTCACCGCTCGGGGATGGAAGCGGTGTGCAGACCGAGACCATGCCGGTGCACGACGCCATCGAGCGGCTGGCCTACGACCTTCTCGAGGAAGTCCATGACGGCTGGGAGAACGAAGACGGTGCGTATGGCGAGTTCGCCTTCGATGTCGCCGAGCGCGCCATCCGGCTCGAATACAACGAGCGGGTCATGACGACCTCCTATTCCGAGCACGAGTTCTGAGGAGGGATAGATGGCGCACCCATACCATCATGCCCTATCGTCCGCGCGCCTTTGGGGCGGAGTGGCAGACGACTATCTTCCCCTGCATTCTTGGTTTGATGAGTCGAAGATGCTGACGGCGGACTTCCGCCACCGCGCGCTCAGACATCATGCCGAGGGCATCTTCATGCTGGAGCGTCTTCGTGGGCCCATTATCACGATCTCGACCGGCCGCATCGTGCCGGTGCGGTTGATCGGCGAGCAGCATGTGCGCGAGGACCTCGGCTTCATCCCAAGCTTCGCCGATTGGGCACGCCGCATCCGCCCGGAGCCGTGGATGGGCCGAGCCCAGCCGATCCATCGAGACGTCGATCCCTTCGCCATGACCGCCTGACCGTCACCCAAGCAGATCCGCGCTTTCTCTCTCACTGAGCCCGGCCCGCGCCGGGCTCTTCGCTTTCGGAGATCCCCTCATGGCCGATTACTTCACCCCGACGGTGGTTCAGCCGACAATTCCGATCGCCGACATGACACCGCTCGAGCGGCTGCTTCTGACCCGGATATTCGAGGTCGAACCGGACGGCGATGGCTTCTATTTCTTCGCCGAGGAAGGCCCGGCGGACACGATCACGGTGAACCGCGGCGAGCTCAATGCCGCTCTGGCCGACTCTCAGGCCGCCGACAGCACGGCGAACGCCTATGTCGTGGAACGGCTCGCGCAAATCTCCGCCGACGAGACAATCATCGATCTCGATCTCACCGGCACGTCCTGGGAATTTCTGTTCCAGGACATCGTGCGCCGTTCACCAATCCTCGACAACGTCACCGTGATCTCCGCCTTCACCTGCAGCAAGATGCGGCCAGACGGCTTCGGCGGCATGGCCGTGCTGATCACGGCGGACGCCATCAAAGGCAAGTCCACCAACGATCTCCTTGAGGACTTCCTTGCCGAGACGGAGCCAGGCAGCATGGCCGATGCTGGGAATCGTGGCTCACATGTGCTCCTTCGCCTGGACGAGGCAGCGGTCCGGGCGGAAATCCCCATCCTGATCGAAGCCGACGAGAGTTTGACCACGCTGTCGCCCGATGCCGTCACCGGTTCAGACATCCGGGCAGCCTGTCTCACGGTTGCCGAGCGTGCCGATCTGTCCGAGCGGCGAAATGCGGCCGTCTTCCGCGCGGCTCTTGCCGCCATCCGCGAGGCCGAACATCGCCGCGATCGCGCGGCCTGATCCTCGCATCACCAGAATTCATCCCCGAAGAGCCCGGCACCATGCCGGGCTTTTCGCGTTCCGGGGCCGCCGACATGATCGACTGGTATGCGCGTTGCGACTATGAGCCGGATATCAAGCGGCGCTTCCATGCTGAAGCGCGCCCCCGATTGCGCCTGCTGGCGGCGTCGCTCGGCCTTCCGCCGGGATCGTTCGATCTGCGCTCGAACGCAGACGGGATTGCCGCCTCGGGCAAGATCACGCTCCACCATGATCGCGTCTATGTCCAGGTAAGCCAACCGGCGACCAATGGCTCGGATCGCGACATTCGCTGTCGCGTCACCAAGCGCAAGATTGGCGGGGCACCCGCAGCGATCCCGGCCGCGCTGGGGTTTTACCCTATGAGCCGCCGGTTTCCTGGGCCGCGGTCTCGGCAGCGACCTGGTCCCCCAGCCATTGTGTGAAAGCCCTGACCTTCGGCGCGACCGCACGATGCTGCGGAAGGACGACAAAGTAGGCATAGCTCGCGCGCGCGCTGTCCGGGAACAGCCGGACCAGGTGCCTCGCTTCCAGCTCTTCCTGGACAAGGTGGCCCCGGGCAAGGGCCACGCCGTGACCGGCCGCGGCCGATTGCAGAAGCAGGCCGGCGTCATTGTAGCTCGGGCCGCGGTCGGGCTCGCTGGCCGCGAGCCCCGCGGAGCGGAACCAGTCCTCCCAGGGTTGGCGCACGTCGCGTAGCAGGGTCACCCGGAGCAGGTCCGCGGGCTCGTGGACGGGATGGCGGTGAAGGAAGCCCGGGCTGCACACGGGAAATACCTCCTCGTCCATCAGCTTCTCGCTGGCCAGACCTGGCCAGCAACCTGGGCCGTAGCGGATCGCCACGTCCGCCTCGTCGCGCGAGAGGTCCGCGAGCGCCGGCGTCGCCCGCAGCACCACGTCGATCTCTGGATGAAGGGCGTAGAACCCAGCCAGCCGGGGCAGCAGCCAGTGCGCCGCGAAGGCGGGCAGCACGCTCACGGTCAGGGTTTGCCCGGCCCCCTCAGCGCCGCGCACGTCGTCCAACCCGCGCTCCAGCCGGGCCAGCGCGTCGCGCACATGCAAAGCCAAGCGCTGGCCGGCGTCGGTCAGCAGCATGGCATTGCCCTTGCGGCGGAACAGCGGCGTGGCGAGCTCGGCTTCGAGGTTCCGCAAGGCGTGGCTGACCGCACCGTGGGTCAGGTTCAGCTCCTCGGCCGCGCGGCTGAAGCTGAGGTGCCGCGCCGCCGCCTCGAAAGCGCGAAGCGCGTGCATCGGCGGGAGCCTCGGTTTGCTCATGCTGGGCCGCTAATGACGCTCACAATGCTTGTGAGAAATGATCGTTGGTCTGTCAGGGTTGGTGGCTCCTAGAACCGTGGCGTTCGACGCATCGCGCTCACATCCTACCCGGGACGATGCGGAGCGCAACAGGAGCCAATCATGCGCCAGAGGCCCTCCCGCCAGCCTGCCTCGCCGGATCTCCAGGACATCCATCCGTGACCCGCGCCTTCACGGCGCTGGCCTTCAGCCAGGCGGTCAAGGATGCGCAGCTCCGCTACGGTACGCGGGAGTTCTGCACGGCGGTCGAAGCCAAGGACCCGCCCAACGACGCGCTGACCGAGTTGACGGCGGACTACATTCGCGGGTGCGACAGCTTCGTCATCGGCACTTCCAGCCGCGAGGGGTGGCCGCATGTTCAGCACCGTGGCGGGCCGAAGGGCTTCCTGCGCATCCTGGACCCGCGCACGCTCGCCTTCGCCGACTACGCCGGGAACAAACAATACATCACGGTCGGCAACCTCGCCGAAAACGACCGGGTGTTCCTGTTCCTGCTCGACTACCGGCAGCGGCGCCGGCTCAAGATCTGGGGCCGCGGCGAGGCCGTTGAGGGGGACCATGCGCTCCTCGCCAGGGTCGAGGACCCGCGATACCAGGCCCGCATCGAGCGCGTGATCCGCGTCCGGGTCGAGGCTTGGGACTTCAACTGCCGCCAACACATCCCGCGGCGCTACGCCGACGGCGAGCTGCCGGAGGTGGCCGCCGAGTATGAGCGGCGCCTGGTGGCGCTGCAGGACCGTTACGACGCTACCCTGGACCTGCTCTTCAGCCATGAGTGACCGATCAGCCCGCCTCGCGGCCGCGCCGCCCTCGGTCCCCGCCGTGCGCTCCACAACGCCGCTCTGGATCGTTGCCGGCCTCGCCATGTCGCCGGCCGTTGCGCTCGGCCTCGGGCGCTTCGCCTACGCCCTGCTGCTGCCGGCCATGCGGGCCGACCTTGCCTGGAGCTACGCCGACGCCGGCGCGATGAACACGGCAAACGCTGCGGGCTACCTAGCCGGCGCTCTCGCGTTCGCACCGGTCACGGCCCGGCTCGGGCCCAAGCGAGCCTTCGTCGTCGGGCTGCTGGTCACAGCCGCGGCCCTGGTCGCATCCGGCCTGGCTGCTTCCTTCCTCGCATTGCTGATGCTGCGCCTCATCGCCGGTGCCGCCGGGGCGGTCGCCTTCATCGCCGGGGCAGGCCTCACGGCGGCGGCGGGGGCCGGCGGCGGGCCCGGACGCGCGCCGCTCGCACTCGGCATTTACTTCGGCGGGGGCGGGCTCGGCGTGGTCGTGTCTGCTCTGGCCGTGCCACCGCTGCTGGAGGCGCAAGGCTGGCGGGGTGGTTGGGTCGTGCTCGGGGCGCTCTCCTTCGCGGCGACGCTGCTGGCCGTGCCCGCCCTCGCCCGTGCTCCGGCCCCGGCACCACGGCCCGCCAGCACGGAAGGTGTGGGTCGGCGCGTGACCGTTCTAGTACCCACCTTGGTCAGCTACGCACTCTTCGGCGCCGGCTACATCGCCTACATGACCTTCATCGTGGCGTACCTGCGCGGGCAGCAGGGCTTCTCGTCCCGCGACGTCTCGCTGTTCTGGGCAGGCTTGGGCGCCGCTTCGATCGCGGCTGTCTTCGCCTGGGCGCCCGTGCTCGGGCGGCTCCGGGCCGGTTGGGGCATCGTCGCGACCACGGGTGCGGTGACGATCGGCGCCGTGCTGCCGCTCGCCTCAAACGAGCCCATAGTCGCCTATCTCTCGGCGGCGCTGTTCGGCGGCTCCTTTCTGGCAGTGATCGCGGCCGTGACGTCGGTCGCGCGCAGGGCGACGCCGCCGCACGCCTGGACCGCTGTGATCGGTCTGCTCACCACGGCCTTCGCGCTTGGACAGTGCGTCGGCCCGGTGCTGGGCGGCGTGCTCTCGGATGGACCGGACGGAGTCCGTGGCGGCCTGCTGCTCTCCAGTGCCATCCTGGCCGCCGCGGTCGTCATCGCCGCTTTTCAGCGTGAAACAGGAGACCGGAAATGAGCGAGGCGGCCAGGGATATCTATGCCCAGCGAACGGCCTGATTGGCCAAGCGGCCTGCCCTCGCGCTGGAAGACCTGGACAGCCAAGCCGAACATAGATGTTTACCGGAGCGCAGGCAGTAACCACTTCGGGCCGGTGCGGCTGCTCGACACCGTTTCCGCCCTAGCAGCCTGTCGGAGTTATTTTGGCGATGTTGGGTGGGGAGGTCATGGGCGCCTGCATTGCGGCCTCCGCCGTGTAACCGGATAGCGGAATTCGCGCTTGCGACCTCGGCCATCGCACCGACGACCGCTGCGCCCCTTCCCAAACGCGCCAAATTGACGCGAAAAGGGCATGGTCTCGCTCAGTTCGCCGCTGCCAGGGCGAACATCCGCTTCATGTTCCACGCCATGGTCACGAGGCTCCATTCGCCGCGCACCTTGTCGAGCCCGCGCAGAAGGAACTGGCGGAACCCGAGCACCGCCTTGATGATCCCGAACACCGGCTCCGGGGTCTGCTTGCGCAGGGCGTAGCGTGCCTTGCCCTCTTTCGTCTGGAGCCGATGGCGCATCGATGCAACCGGCGTGGGGTCCTTCGGCGGCGCCGGGTCCGCTGCGAAACGTTCAGCCAGCGAGGGATGATGCGCTTCACGCCCCATCGCGATCACCGGCTCGATCCCGGCGGCGGCGCAGGCGTTCACGTTGCCCTCGCTGAAATACCCGTTGTCCGCGAGCAGATCGCCAACCTTGCCCAATGCGTCGGGCAGTTCGGCCAGCTTGCCCAGCATCGGCTCAAGCTGCTGCTTGTCGTTCGGCGCCTGCACCACATCGGCGGCCACCACCAGCAAGCTGTCCGCCGCCACCGCCGCCTGGGCATTGTAGCACTGCTCGAATCCGCCGCCGGCCACAGGCATGATGCGCGATTCCTCGTCCGTCAGATTGACCTGATCGGTCGGCAGTGGTCCCTCCACAGGCGGCTGCGGCACCCGACCGCCCGGCTTCCTGCCCGTCTGCTCCGCCTTGGCGTCGCGTGCCGCCACCTTTGCCTCATACTCGGCCCGCTCGCGCGCATGGCGCTCCTTCGCCCGCGCCTCGATCACAGCCTTGGCGCGGGCAATCTCGGCCAGCCGCTTCTCGCGCCGCGCCAGTTCCTCGGGGATCGACATCCCGTCCGGCACGTCGGCCTGATCGGCCGCCTCGGCCTTGCCCAGAAGATCGGCCACCTCGCCCTTCAGTTGCGCCTCGATCCGGCTCGCGTGCTCGTACGACAGCGCGCTGTGGCGGCTGGCGTTGGCGTGGATCTTGGTGCCATCCAGCGCCACGGTGCCCAGTTTCAAAACGCCCATCTCGCGGGCCACCCCGAGCACCTGCACGAACAGCGCTTCGATCTGCGGCAGGAAGCGGCGGCGGAACGTGGCGATGGTGTCGTGGTCAGGATGCTGGTTGGCAGCGACGAAGCGGAATGCCACCGAATCGTAGGTTGCCCGTTCCAGCTTGCGGCTTGAAAACACGCCCGTCGCGTAGCCGTAAATGATCAGGCCAAGAAGCAGTTGCGGGGGGTAGGGCGCATCGCCCGATCCCCGGTAGCTGCCGCTCATCGACCGTAGGTCCAGTCCCTCGATCACTTCCACCACGAACCGCGC
>DATLQW010000075.1:0-2152 GCA_035535035.1 Acetobacteraceae bacterium | reverse complement strand
GGCCGGAGGCTCGCACCGGCCGACCCCTCCCCCCAACCCCCTCCCTCAAGCGGCGGGGGAGTCTGTTCATCCGCGGCATCCGGGCTCTCATTGCTCGCTGTCCTCGTCGGCGACCACCGGCAGGTGCAGGCGGAACTCGGTGCGGCCTGGACGCGTATCGACTTCGATCAGGCCGCCATGGTCGCCGACAATCTTGGCAACCAGCGCGAGTCCCAGCCCGCTGCCGGTGGCACGCGAGGTCACGAACGGCTCGAACAGATGCGGGTGGATGTCGTCCGGAATGCCTGGTCCGTTGTCGCGCACCGCGACATACAGCGGCAGATCGACGCGTGTGGTGGAGCCGGGAACGGCGATGCGCATGCCGTGCTGGAAACCGGTGGACAACACGATCTCCGGGTGCATGTTGCCGTCAAGCGTGACCGCCTCGGCGGCATTCTTCACCAGGTTCAGCACGACTTGCACAAGCTGGTCGCGGTTGCCCCAGACCGGCGGCAGGGACGGATCGTAATTCTCCTGGAAATGCACGTGCGCGGCGAAGCCGGACTGGGCCAGCTTGCGCACATGCTCCAGCACCCGATGAATATTCACCGCCTTGCGTTGGATCGGCTTCTCGCCGAACACCTCCATGCGGTCCACCAGGGCGCGGATGCGGTCCGCTTCGTCACGGATCAGCACGGCGAGTTCGCGGTCGGCGGGCGCGACTGAAGCCTCCAGCAACTGCGCCGCGCCGCGAATGCCGGACAGCGGGTTCTTCACCTCATGCGCCAGGATCGCGGCCATGCCGGAAACGCTGCGCGCCGCGCCGCGGAACGCGAGTTGGCGGTCGAGCGCGCGGGCGGCCGAGGCGTCCTGCATCACCAGCAGCACGGCGCCCGGCTCCTCCGGCAGCGGCGAGCACTGCACGGTGATACCGGGCTTGTGCAGCCGCGGGCTTTCCAGTGTCATCTCATGGTCCGCGATGGTCGCCTCGGTCTGCCGCACCTGCGCTATCAACAGAAACAGCGGGCTGTCCGGCGGCACCAGGTCGCTCAACCGGAGCTGCGCCAGCGAGGCCGCCGACATGCCAAGGAATTGCTCCGCGGCGAGATTGACGTGGCGGAAGCGATTCTCCGGATCGAGCAGGATGACCGGTACGGGGAGGGCGCTGAGCACGGCGCCGAAATCGGCGGCCCGCTGACGGCCGGGCAGCAGGCGCGCGGCGCGGGCGACCATCGAACTCATGCTGCCTCCGCGGTGAACGCTGCGTCGCGTTCGGGCGGCTGGCGACTGACGCCACGGGCGATCAGCGGATCGTAGAAGCCGTCGATCAGCCGCAGCACGCCAGCGGCATCCGGCAGCCGTGTCACCGCGGCGCGGAACTCGGCCGAACCAGGCAGGCCGCGCGAGTACCAGGACACGTGCTTGCGGGCCAGCCGCATTCCGGCGTCATGACCGAAGCGGCTGAGCATCGCGTGGTAGTGCCGGAGGAGAATGGATTTCTGCCGCGCCAGCGACGGCTCCGGCAGGCGAGCGCCGGTGCGCAGGAAATGCGCGACCTGGGCGAGGAACCAGGGGCGGCCGTAGCAGCCGCGACCGATCATCACCCCGTCGGCGCCGGACCGGCGCAAGGCATCGGCAGCGTTGTCCTCGGTGATGATGTCGCCGTTGACGATGACCGGGATGGTCACCGCTGCCTTCACCTGACGGATAAAATCCCAGTCGGCGGTGCCGTTGTAGAACTGCTGGCGGGTGCGGCCATGCACGGTGACCATGCGGATGCCCGCCTCCTGGGCAATGCGGGCGAGGCGGGGGGCGTTCAGGCTGGCGTGGTCCCAGCCCATGCGCATTTTTAGCGTGACGGGGACGCGGACCGCCTTGACGGTGGCCTCCAGGATCGCGGCGGCGGCGGATTCGTCGCGCATCAGGGCGGAGCCGGCGGACTGGCCGACCGCGACCTTCTTCACCGGGCAGCCGAAATTGATGTCGATCAGGTCGGCGCCCTTGTCCACCGCCAGGCGGGCGGCGTCGGCCATGGCTTCCGGGTCGCAGCCGGCGAGTTGCAGGGCGGAGATGCCGCCGGCGCCGTCCATTTCGGCCATGTCGAGCGTCTTGCGGTTTTCCCGGATCATCGCCCAGGAGGCGATCATCTCGGAGACGACCATGCCGGCGCCGA
>DATLQW010000074.1:0-49928 GCA_035535035.1 Acetobacteraceae bacterium | reverse complement strand
CCGCGCGCCTGCCCGAGTGGGTCGCCCATCTCCTCGCGCTGGTCATCCGCTTCATGCTCGAGCGCATGCTCGCCACATGCTCGGGCCGCTCCCGGCTGCCATCCTGGTGGCACGACCGGCCGGACCTGCCGCCGGCCTCGGCGCAGGCCCTCGCCGCATCGACCCGCGGCCCATTCGGCAACGCCATCGCCTGGATGTGCCAGCGCCGCGGCATCGGGCCGGGCCACCCGGACTGGCCGTACCTGGCCCGCACCATCGTGGCGTTTGGCGGCAGCGTGAAGGGCTTCCGCGCCGGCGCCAGGCCGTGCGGG
Source organism: Acetobacteraceae bacterium (assembly GCA_035535035.1). Classification (GTDB taxonomy): domain Bacteria; phylum Pseudomonadota; class Alphaproteobacteria; order Acetobacterales; family Acetobacteraceae; genus JASHVB01. The sequence goes on along the minus strand of DATLQW010000074.1, from coordinate 49,617 downwards.
CTGCAATGGTGGGAAAACCCCGCCATCTTGCCGGGGATAATCGGAGAGACCACGCCGGCTCCGGCAGCCGCGGCAATGGCCTTGCTGCTGTCGCCGCAGACGGCTGCCGCCGCTCCCTCGCCGGTACCGAAGAACATCGTGCGTTCGGAAGCCGAGCCTGCACGGCCGCCTGTGTTCCGCCGGCAGGTCCTTGCCCGTACCGCCACAGGTCCGCCGACCGGGCCGCCCGCGATCCGGGCGCACCATGTCTGTTATGCCTGAACGACCGGGGCCAGAGCATGGCTGGCCCCGCCGCACTGATTCGTGCCGACCGCAAATCCCCGTTGGCAGAGCCTGACACGGCAGTCCGATCGACCGCTCCGGCTGGTCCCCGCATTTTGAGTGACCCAGGGCAATAGTGTTCCGCGCGCGGGGGGTTGAGGCCAATGCTCCACCCGCGCAGACTCGCGGCGGCCGAGGCGCGGGAGAGCACAGCGATGACCAACCGGATCGAATTCAGCATTGCCGACCGCCGCCTCTTCGCGGACGGCCAGGCGTTCGGCGAGGCCGGTCCGTATGAGCGTCTGTCGGGCCGCGTGCATGTCGCGGTCGATCCGCTTGCGGCGGCGCAGCGCGACGTGGTCGATCTGGACAAGGCTGCGCGCGACTCTCGGGGTCTGGTGCATTGCGAGGCCGACTGCATGATCCTCAAGCCGGTCGATCTCGCGCGCGGCAACCGGCGCCTGTTCTACGACTACGGCAATCGCGGCCACAAGCGGGCGCTGCAATTCTTCAACGACGCGCAGCACAGCAACGATCCACTGGCGGCGGCGCATGCCGGCAACGGCTTCTTCATGCGGCGCGGCTACTGCGTGGTGTGGGTGGCATGGGAAGGCGACATGCTGCCCGGCGACGGCCGGATGGTGCTCGACGTTCCGGTCGCGCGCAACGGCGATGGATCGCCGATCACCGGCACCGTGCGGGTCGAGTACATGGTGGACGCGCCGGGTCGCACCAGCTTCCCGCTCAGCGGCCGCGTCGCCGCGCATAGTTTCCCCACGGTGTCGCTCGACCCGTTCCAGGCGAAGCTGACGAAGCGCCGCTACCCGTACGATCCGCCGATCGACATTCCGCCCGGCCAGTGGAGCTTTGCCCGCGTGGAAGCCGGCTCCGGCGGCGAGACCGGCACGCCGGAGCGCGCGGTGATTGCGTCCGCCACCGACATTTTTCTGCCCGCCGGTTTCCAGCCGGGCTGGATCTACGAATTGCTCTACACCGCGCAGCATCCGAAGGTGATGGGCCTCGGCCATGTCGTGGTGCGCGATGCCATCAGCTTCCTGAAATACGATCCCGGCGATGCCAACCCGCTGCGCGGGGTGGAGAAGGCGTATGGCTGGGGACGCTCGCAGACCGGGCGTTGCCTGCGCGACTTCGTGTATCGCGGATTCAACGCCGACGCGCAGGGGCGGCGGGTGTTCGACGGCGTGCTGCCGCACGTCGCCGGCGCGGGACGCAAATGGCTGAACCATCGTTTCGCCAGCCCGATCGTTTCCGGTGGGCAGCAATACGAGGACCATTTCAACATCGCCGACAGTTTCCCATTTTCCTATGCGTGGTCGCGCGACCACCTGACCGGGCGCGAGGACGCCATCCTGAAACGTCCCGACACCGATCCGCTGGTGATGCACACGCAGACCTCGACGGAATACTGGGTGCGGCGCGGTTCGCTGGCGCACACCGACACGCAAGGCAACGACCTGCCGCAGCCGGATGCGGTGCGGGTCTATCTGTGGGCCAGTTCGCAACATTTCGCCGATCCGCAGCCGAAGCTTCCCGCCCGCGGCATCGGCCAGAATTTCCCCAACGTGGTGTCCACCTCGATGCTGTTCCGCGCCCTGCTGGATGCGATGGACCGCTGGGCGACGGACGGCACGCCGCCCCCCGCCAGCCGCATCCCCACGCGCGCCGACGGCACGCTGGTGGACATCGCCGCGTGGCGCGGCTGTTTCCCGGCGATCCCCGGAGTCGCCACGCCGCTTGCACCAAACCCTCTGCCGCTGCTGGATTTCGGACCGGATGCCGAACGCGGCATGTTGCGGGAGCCGCCGACGCTGGTGCCTGGCGGCAATACGCCGGGCGCGCCGGGCAAGACCTACACCGTGCTGGTGCCGGCCGTCGATCGCGATGGCAACGACATTCCCGGCGTGCGCGCGCCGATGGTCGCGGCGCCGCTTGGAACCTACACCGGCTGGAATTTGCGCGCCCGCGGCTTCGGCCATGGCATGCAGCTTCGTTTCGATGGGAGCTACGTTCCGTTTGCGGAGACACCAGCCGAACGCGAGGCCACCGGCGATCCGAGGCCATCGATCATCGAGCGCTATCCGGACAAGGCGACGTATGTCGCGGCGATCGTCGCGGCGGCGCGCGAACTGGTGGCGCAGGGCCTGATGCTGGACGAAGACGTGGAGCGTTGCGCCGCCGCCGCGGCAAACTGGGGCCGGCCGCCGCATGTCGCGACGTTGGAGTGACACGACGAGCACGTCGGCGGTGACGAGCGTGCACTCTTGCCATCCAGCTACCGTCCGGGCGTGTTGCGCGTCGAACGCGATATCGGCGGGGCGACCGGGGAGGCTCTGGCGGCCTTGGGCCATCGCGTGGAATGGTGGCCGGAGCGCAGATACGCCGCGGGATCGGTGACCACGATCCCGTCGGACCTGCGCAGTGGCATGAAATGAGCCGGCGCCGATCCGCGGCGTTCGACCTATGCGATCGGATGGTGAGCGACACATGATGGATCCTCTGAAGCCTGCCGCGCGGCTGGACTACGAAGCCAGCATCGACCGGCCCAAGCTGGCACTGCCGGGGGGAAAACGCGTCGCCGTGTACATCGTGGTGAACGTGGAGCACTGGGAGATCGAGCGCGCCATGCCGCGCCAGGTGCTGACCGCGCCGCAGGGGGCTGCCGTGCTGCCCGACCTGCCGAACTGGGCATGGCACGAATACGGCATGCGAGTCGGCTTCTGGCGGTTGAAGGCGGCGCTGGATGCGCACGGCATCGCGCCGTCGATGACGATCAACGGCACGGTGCCGGCGGCGTATCCACGGGTCGCTGCGGCCGCGCGCGAGGCGGGTTGGGAGTTCATGGGCCATGGCTGGCGGCAGATGGCAACGCACCTGGTCGAGGACCAGCGTGCGATGATCCGCGCCACGATCGACGCGTTGCGCGAGGCCGGCGGGCACGACGTGGTCGGCTGGCTGGCGCCCGGCCTGACCGAGACGCTCGGCTCGCCCGACCTGCTGGCGGAGGCAGGGATTCGTTACTGCGCCGACTGGGTGGTGGACGACCTCCCGTGCACCCTGCGCACCGCTCACGGGCCACTGCTCACCATGCCATACAGCGTCGAGCTGAACGACATTCCGATGATGATGATCCAGCACCACCCGGGTCGCGAAATGTTCGACCGCACGGTGGCGCAGTTCGACCGGCTGTATGCCGAGGCGGAGACCCAGGGCGCCAAGGTGATGGGGCTGGCGGTGCATCCCTATATCAGCGGCGTACCGCACCGCATCGGCTGGTTCGAACAAGCACTGGCGCATATGGCGAAGCGGGACGGGACGGTGTTCTGGCAGGGGCGGCAGGTCATGGAGTGGTATCTGCGGGCGACGCAGGGTTAGCTCGCCGATCCGTACCTGTCCCGTTCGGATATGCGTGTTGTCAGCTCCGGTGCCATGCGTCCGTTGCCGTCGGCCAACGGGGGGATCGTCTCGCACGGCGCGCGTGCGCGGCCGGTCTTGGTCAGCACGGGCAGGGCATCCTTGGCGTGCACGAAGCTTTGAACGGGCGCCGGCGGGACCGGTGCCGCCCGGGCAACGCCGTCGCGGTCACCGGCGCGGGCAACCCGCCCAGCTTGCCCTTCTCCGTCGATGCCGGCCTGGCCGGTGACGGCAGCCCCGGCCGCGCCGTATCCCGGGGCGTCACGGCCCCGTCGCAATTCGCTTCCATCCGCAACCGGTTCCCGCCTAGGCTGCTGCATTGCAGCAGGAGCTGGAGATGGCGCAGACCGCCGGGACGCAAACCCAGACCCAGACCCAATCGTCCGATGCCCCGGGTCTGCTCCAGGGCTACGATCCGGACGCCTTCTTCTGCGAGATGCTGCGCAACGGCCAGCCGCCGCATCCCGGCCTCGAACTGCTGCGGTCCCGCCTGGCACAGTTCCCCATCGACACCCTGCGCCGCCGCGCGGTGGACGCCGAGCGCGACCTGCTGGAGCGCGGCATCACCTTCACGGTCTATTCCGACGCCACCGCGATCGACCGAATCCTGCCGTTCGATCTCATCCCTCGCGTGATCACCGCGGCGGAGTGGCAGCAGATCGAAACCGGCGTCATCCAGCGGGTGCGGGCCCTGAACCTGTTTTTGCACGACATTTACCACGGCCAGAAGATCCTGGCGGACGGCGTGGTGCCGCGCGCACTGGTGCTCGGCAACGCCGGGTTCTGCGCCACCATGGTCGGCTTCGACGTGCCGTTCGGCACCTATGTCCATGTCTGCGGCACCGATATCGTGCGCGACGAAACCGGCCGCTTCATGGTGCTGGAGGACAACGCCCGCACCCCGTCCGGCGTCGCCTACGTGGTGGAGAACCGCCACATGACGCAGCGCGTGCTGTCCGACGTGATGGCCGGCCTGAAGGTGCGCGGCGTGGACGAGTACGGCCTGCACCTGCACCGCGCGCTGTGCGAGATCGCGCCGCCAGGCGTGTCCGACCCGCAGGTGGTCCTGCTGTCGCCCGGCATCTTCAACTCCGCCTATTTCGAGCATGTCTTCCTGGCGCGCGAAATGGGCGTGCCGCTGGTGGAGGGCCGGGACCTGGTGGTGGAGAACCACCGCGTGTTCATGCACACCACCGCCGGCCTCGCGCCGGTACATTCGATCTATCGCCGGCTGAACGACGACTTCCTCGACCCCGACGTGTTCCGTCCGGACAGCGCGCTGGGCGTGCGCGGCGTGATCGAGGCCTGGCGCCGCGGCAACGTGGCGATCGCCAACGCCGTCGGCACCGGCGTGGCGGACGACAAGGCGGTGTACGCCTACATGCCGCGCATCATCCGCTACTACCTGGCCGAGGACGCCATTCTTCCCAATGTGGACACCCGCATCTGCGCCGAGGCGGACGCGCTGGCCTATACGCTGGAACACCTGGCCGAACTGGTGGTGAAGCCGGTCGCCGAATCCGGCGGCTACGGCATCCTGATCGGCCCGCACGCCACGCGCGCGCAGCTCGCGGAGTTCCGCGCCCGGCTGATCGCGGACCCCACCAACTACATCAGCCAGCCGACGCTGAAACTGTCGGTCTCGCCGACGCTGACCGACAGCGGCGTTGCGCCGCGTCACGTCGATCTGCGTCCCTTCGCGGTGACCGGGCGCGACACCTGGGTGCTGCCCGGCGGCCTTACCCGGGTCGCGCTGCGCCAGGGCACGCTGGTGGTGAATTCGTCGCAGGGTGGCGGCTCGAAGGACACCTGGGTGCTGGCATGAGCGAAACGCTTCCCGTTACCGGAACCATGCACCTCATCGCGCGGCACGCCGCCAGCGCCGTCTGGCTCGCCCGTTACATCGAGCGCATCGAGAACCTGGCCCGCTTGCTCGACGTGACCAAGACGTTCTCCGACGACGACGGCAACTGGCTGACCATCCTGCGCATCAACGGCGACGCGGTCGGATTTCACAAGCGCTATCCGGACGTCAGCCAGGCCAATGTCGCGCGGTTCTATCTGCTGGATGCCGACAATTCCAGCTCGGTGCAGGCGGCGATCGCCGCGGCGAAGGAGAACGCGCGCACGCTGCGGGCCCTGATCTCCACCGAGATGTGGCTGCAGATCAACGTCTTCCATGGCCGCATCCGCACGTTGAGCGGTGGCGACCTGACGCCGGACCGGCTGTCCGCAGTGTGCGCCATGCTGAAGGACGGCGCCCAGGCGCATGTGGGGATCAGCGAGGGCACGTTCTATCGCGACCAGTGCTGGCACTTCACGATGATCGGCCGCTATCTGGAACGCGCCGACCAGACCACGCGCCTGCTCGACACGCGGTTCAACGCGCTGGCGCCGCGGGCCGATGCGAACGATCCGGATATCGACGCGGGGAAGTGGCATGCGCTGCTGCGCGCCGCCGGCGGCTACCACGCCTATCGGCGCGAACACCCGCACGGCTATCGCCCCGCCGAGGTCGCCGGTTTCCTGCTGGCCAACACCGCCTTCCCGCGCGCGGTCGCGCTGAACCTGGCGCAGATCGACTGGCACCTGACGCAGCTTCGCCTGCGCTATCACCTGCGCGGCGGCGCGCGTGCGCTGGAGCGCGTGGACAATCTGTGCGGCATCCTGACGCATGAGGGGGTCGCCGATCTGGTGGCGCGCGGCCTGTCGCCGTTCCTGGACTGGATGCAACGCGAGATCGGCGCTCTGCATGGCGACGTGATCGACGGCCTGTGCGGGGGGTAAGGGACGCGGATGCCTGTTCCCCCGGGGCTTGAGCCGCGAACTGGGCCGAGGCAGGCGGAGAGGGACGACCTGCAGCGGTATGGGTCGGTTCAAGTGGATGCAAAGGGCCGGATGCGGCTGCTTATGACAGCGGTCACCGCTATCGCCGCTTTGGGTGGGAGCGGACGTTCTGCGGTGTCGTTTCGGCGCTTGCCTACCGATCCCGAGCAGATGCGCACACGGCTGGGTGCTTCGTCTGAAATGCCCAGAAACGGTATATTGCGCGAATCTGGTATGGTGCGGTATAAGGTCCCGTCAGCCTTGCCACTACGATGACGAAACCCAGGCAGGTGTAGCGAGGCATTGCTCGCACCGGCAGTGGGCAGGTGGGATGAGTGTCATGTACAGGCTGGCGCAGACTCGGTCGGGAGATTCGGCATGCGGAAGCTTTTGACATCTGACCAGTTTGTGGCAGGCATCGTCGCCACGCTTGCCCTCAAGAAGCGTACTCACTTCCGCCTCTCGGACACCGAACTCGACCGTAGATTTCAGGACGCCTACGAGGAACTCGTAAGCGCAGAGAAGCGATACGACGTCCAACTTAACTTCTCGTTCTATGTCGACCCGTTCCATGGGGACTCCGTGTGCCTTCGCGATACACTCCACGCCGCGAAGGAGAAAGAGCTGATCGCTTACAATAATCCGACCTTGCGGACGTTCGATGTGAAGCTCAACGAGGCCAGAGCTGAAAGCTATCTCACACGCAATCCCCTTCCGCGCGATTTTTTCGCCAGCTTGGTAGACCGCCATTTCCCCCCAGACTGAACCGCAGTTGGCTGCAAACCGGTTCGATCTGGCGAGCTTTAAAGGGCTCGCAGAGTCGTTTGCGCATGACCATTTGGATGATTACGTTGACGCGATAAAACAGCAAAGTCGTACTTTCTCACGCAAAGAGGTGAACGACCCACTCTGGGGCACAATCGGTCTGACAGGACCCGAGGTGGCCCTAATTGACAGCCCGCTGATACAACGTCTGCGTTTCATTCGGCAGCTGGGAGTCGTCCATTGGGTTTATCCCGGCGCGGTCCACACGAGGTTCGAACACACTCTCGGCGTCCTCAAGCAGGTCCAATATCTTTCTACGGCCATCAACACACTTGGTGCACAGCAAGGATACCTGCAACTCATAGATTCCAGCAAGATCCAGTTGCTGCGCTTCGCTGCTATACTGCACGACATCGGCCATCCGGCGTTCTCGCACGTGTCCGAGCTGTCTATTGCGAACCTTCCAGCTCTCTCCTCGATACCTACCGAGTTCGCAAGGTTGCACAAGGCTGAAGAAAGGCACTTATCAGAAATATTCGCCTACTACGTCACACGTTCGCCAGCGATGCGACGGCTAGTAGAGACGTTGCTCGACCAGGATGCCGGGTTCATCCAGCTCAACACGAACCGAGCGCTGAATGTCGATGAGATCGTCGATAAACTGGCGCGAGCGATCATCGGCCAAAACATCGATGATCAGCTACCGCTCCTCCATGAGATCATCTCAGGTCCCTTCGACGCCGACAAACTTGACTACTTCGTGCGCGATTCCCATTGCGCGGGGACGCCGTCGCTCCTTGACATTTCCCGGCTTATTCAGAAAATCGCTATCCGTGAAATGGACGCTGCTGAACTTCCGAAGGGGGTCGCAGGGCAGGTAAAGCATAGACCTAAGTACATCCTGTTCGGCATAAAATGGTCTGGCATTTCGGTTCTAGACGAACTCCATCTATCTCGTGTCCTACTTTATGCCAAAATCTATCGTCACCCAAAAGTTGCGGCGGTAGAACAGATGCTCCGTGCGGCGATTATGACTATTGCCTCCGTTGTGGACCCGAAGAAAGTACTCAATTTGCTCTACCACCACAACGACGACGAGCTTTTAGGAGTCTCTGTCAAGAGTCTTGCCGCGTTGCTCGATCTCGATGTGGACTGCTTGGACGAGGGTCAAAAAGAGCGACTCTCGACCGCGACGGCCATTCTCACCAAAATACGGCTGCGCAATCTTTCCGTGAAGGCGTTTCAGTTGCAGAGGAATTACCCCGCTGATCCGCTTGCTCAGGACGAGACTCAAAAGCACGGCCTCGTGGCATTTCGGGAGATCATCGAACAACGGGACGACCGAGAGGCGTTCCGCGCCGAACTCCTCGGCGAGATCGAGCACATTATCGACACCCTTAATGTCCCGCGGCGTTCACGAGTGGAACTCGAGGGCTCGATCATGATCCATCCCATCGGTCAGACCCCTGGAGGCACCCAAATCGGTCGGGCTTACCTTCTGCCGCCATCGGGAAGTCCGATCGAGTTTCGCGAGTACCTAGTGAACCGAACAGCGTGGGCTGATGGTTACCTTTCGGACCAGCCCGCAGGTTATGTTTTCTCTGACAGCGCCATCGCAGACTACGCATATATCGCCATTGAGCGACTGCTCCGGATAAAATTCGAGGTACGTCTACCAACATCTGCATTCGACGCCAGCAAGCGATTCGAAGGCGCAATACAAGATCTGAAGCGGCGCCTGAACAATGCCGGCTACTATCGCGGATCTCCATTCGATATTCGTCCGACCCCTGATCGGCTGAATATGGCTGACGTCGTGCGGACGATTGCCGACTTCACTCCTAAGCTAGAGCGGTATCAGAAGCCAGCACTACCGGCCGAACCGCAGGTCATGACACCCCCGACAGTGTTGTGTCGCGAATGGCTTCGTCAGTTGGACGACGATGCCCATGTCGAGTGTGGCCTACAGCTTCTCGCAGGGTTCCGCATGATCGATCGCCAGGACACCGTAAGAGCATTGCGCACTTTTATCGAGACTCATGACGACTTTCGCGGAGGTGTAGTGGTGCCATTCGGCAGCGCGCGCGATAGTTCAGCTATCCAAACGTATTTTTCCGGCGACCTGCAGGGATCACACATATCAGCATGCATGGCCCTGAGCGAAGCTACCCGACAGTCCAACGGCAAGCCCATCATATTCGTCGACGACTTTATTGGCTCGGGTGGTCAGAGTCGGGACGTATTGGCAGCTGGTTTCGGACGCGACGAACTTCGTGCCGATCTCGGCGAGAATAGAGACCTGTTCGATGGCGATATCCAGCAGTTTCTGAAGCAAGCGAAAGTGGCGTTTGTATTCACAGCTGCGTGGGACAGCGGCATCACAGAGATTAATGCAACCGCTGCAAAACTCGGGCTAAATGCGTGCGTCTATCGCCTGCTCGGCGAAGATGAAATCCCGTTCGCAACCTCCAACTTCTTCGACAGCCTTCCCGAACACCAAGTGCAAGCGTTTTTGACGAGATGCTCCGAAATCGGGCGTTCCCTGATCGAGAGCAGAGCTACCCCCAGACGTGATGAGACCAAGGAGCAGCGCCAGCAAAAGGTCGCAAGTCGTGCGCTGGGTTATGGCAACCGTGCCATGCTTTTAGCATCACCCTTCAACGTGCCGACGCAGACGATGACTATGTTCTGGGCAGACGGCATAGTCGATGGCGCGACCTGGCGTCCGCTCATGCCCAGGCGGAAAAAGGTCTGAACCGACCATCTCGAAAGCAGCCATGTCTGGAAGAAGGTGTTCTGACGCTGGCTTCCCGCACGGTCGCTTCGGCGATCTCGGGCGCCAATACCTTCGCGAGCGCGCGCGACGATAGTCCGCTATGGGTCCACTCCAGCGGTAGCCGCTGCTGGCCCCGCTAGCGCCGCAATGGGTCGATCCCGGCCGCAGCGCCAAGGCCAACGCCAACCGCTCGCCCGAGTGAATGGCGCAGCCAGGCCTGTCGCCCACGGTGCCGGGACCGCCGGAATGGCCTCCCGCCCGACTGCCCGCCATGACGCGAACGGTTCCCACTTGACTCTAACATCGTCCGTAAGCTACATTAACGGCGTGAACCACACCGCGACCATCGCTGCCGGACTTGCCACCCCGCCCGATCCCGCAAGGGACCGCAACAGCCAGCCCGTGCCCGCGCGCATCGCGGAAATCCTCGACATCACCGGCATTCTCTCCGCCTACGGCCGCCACCTCGCCGACACCATCGAGCATCGTGCCGTCTGGCGCGGCTTCGCCACCATCGCGCAGTTCTTCGGCACCGCGGTCATCGCGGTCATCCTGCCGCAGCTCCGGCGCGGCATCATGCGCGCCGTCGCGCTGCAGCGCGTCTTGCTCGCACGCCGCCGCGACCTGGCGATCCTCGCACCGCGCGTGCATGCCCCGCGCGCCGCGGCACCGCCCGCGCCGCCGCTCCCGGAACCGCCCCCGGAATCGCCCGGGGCATCGGCCGCCGAACCGCCGCCGGCGGCAGCGCCGTCGGCGCAACAGCCCGCACGGCCGGTCCGCCGCGGCCTCCCGCAGGGACTGCTCTCGCTCGATACAATGCCCAGCATGGAGGACATCGAAGCCGAGGTCCGCCGCCGCCCGGTCGGCCAGACCATCGCCGATATCTGCCGCGATCTCGGCATCGCGCCGGCACTGTGCGAGGGCGGCTTCTGGAACCGCTTGTTCGACGCGATCCGCTGCTATCGCGGCAACCTCGGCAATGTCGTGCTGGACATGCGCCGGCGGGAGAAGTTGCTCGAACAGGAGCAAGACAGGCATCGCACTCTGGGAGTGCCGGAGCAATCCCGGGAGGGTGTGCGCCGCGTGCTGGGGTTCTTCATCGGCGAGCCACTGGTTGATCCGTATCGGCCGGTGCCGGAATCGGCCGCGCCGGCGGCGATGGCCGGGCCATGTGCCCCTGTGGCCGTCGCCGCGACCGGGCCGCCCTGAACGCAAGGCGAGGACCCATCCACGCGCGACCAACGGAGCCAGGGCATGCCTGGCCCCGATGGTCCGATTCGTCCCGCCGCCGCGAAGCCGCGGTGGGAACCTGTGCACCAAAAGCGACAGCACCATCGTCTCGCGCCTGCCCTTGCGGCATGCACCGGCTGCTCCTGTCCCATCCATGCCTCGGCGAGCCGCCAACCGCACCGCCCGCGCGGCACCAACCCGTCCATCGGCGCCGCACCCATGCGCATGGCGGGCGCGGTTTTGTCTCAGCAGAAACGAACTGAGACGCAAGTGAGACTCGCCGTCACATCGACGGACCACGCCGCCGTCCGGCGCCGCACCGCGCCTCGCGTCGCCGGCGCGCGCATCTGTCTCACAGGAAACGAACTGAGACGTCCGTGAGACTCGCCGCCGCGCTCCAGGCCAGGACGCGGCGGCGACCTCCGTCACCCACCGCTCCACAGCCCGCGGCGACGCCCGCGCGCTGGAGCGCGTGGATAATTTGAACGCCACGCTGACGCACGCGGGAGTCGCCGACCTGGTGGCCTGTCGCCGTTCCTCGACTGGATGCAACGCGAGATCGGCGCCCTGCATGGCGACGTGATCAACGGTCTGTGCGGTGGCTGACCACTCGTTGCACGGCCCGTCATAGGTGCAATGCTGAATGGTCACACAGCTCCCGACACCCCCACCACGTCTGCCATGCGCATCATCGCGCGGCACTCCTACCAGTTGAACCCATGATACTCGTCGCGGACCCGTGCTTGTCTGGCGGCATCCGTATATCTATTGTTTATCTGGCCATCCGGAGCGACAACCATGTCCATCACGCTGCACCGCTGGGGCAACAGCGTCGGCCTGCGGATTCCCAAACCGATGCTGGAACAGCTCGGCCTCGCCTGGTGATTGAACCGCACCGGCCAAAGCGTCTCACGCTGCAAGACGTGCTCAAAGGGTTCACCCCGGACGGCCAGCCGGGTGAAGTTGACTGGGGCCCGCCGGTTGGAACGGAGGTTTGGTAGTGCCAGGAGCGCCCTACCACCCTGATCGCGGCGATCTGGCCTGGATCGATTTCGAGCCGCGGGCAGGACGCGAACAGGCGAAAAACCGGCCCGCGCTGATCCTGACCAACCGGGAATTCAACCTCACCACGGGCCTGCTGATCGCGTGCCCGATCACGCGGACCGACCGGCCCTTCGGCTCTCGCCTGCGGCTGGCCGGCAGCGAAACCGCCGGCTTCGTGATGGTGGAGCAAGTCAAGAGCGTCGATTGGCGCGTTCGAGGCGCCGCATTCATCGAAACCGCGCCGCCAGCGGTTTTGCATGACGTCAGGCTTGTGATCGGCGCGATGCTCGAATTCTGACGCCAAACGGAGCCACCGTATCGCCACTCTTATGACCGCAATCACCCCGCGCCAACGGCGTTCCGCAAATCCTGCACCACCTTGTCCGCCGTCCGCTTGCGCCAGCGCACCCGGCGGCTGATCGGTTCGTTCTCAATTTCGGGGAAAACCTTCGCCGTCACGAACACCGGCCCGGGACCGCGCAGAATGCCCGGCAACTCGCGCGCGAACGCGTCCAGCTCGGTGAAGGCGAACGCCCGAGGATACCCCGCCCCGCGCGCCAGCACGTCATACGCGACGTGCTTCGCGTTCGGCACCGGCTGGCCCCCGGTGGTCGCATACACCTCGTTATCCAGCACGAAATGATAGAAATTCGCCGGCGCCTGCTCCGCGATCGTCGCCAGCATGCCGAGGCTCATCAGGATGTCGCCTTCGGAATCCAGCAGCACCACGCGGCGGTCCGGCTGCGCCAGCGCGACGCCCAGGCCGAACCCCGCGTGCCCGCCCATCGCCGGATCGCCGAGCGGCAGGTCGAACGCGGTGTCGCTGAGCGGCGCCCAGTAGCGGCCGCTGCGCCCAGGGATAACGATCGCGTTGCCACGGTGCTCGGCAAACACCCGCACCACATCTGCCATGTGCATCATCGCGCTGCCCTCCCTACCGGTTGAAGCCGTGATACTCGTCGCCGACCAGCACCACGACCGGCTTTTTCGTTCTCTCGGCCGTTGCGAACGCCACCGAGATGCGATCGGCGTCGCCATCGCCCTCCACCAGGTAGAAGGGGATGTCGAACGCCATCAGGAAGCGCTCGGTATAGGTGGCGGCGGTGTCGCTGTTGACGCCGTGCCGCGTGTAGCCGCGATAGCCGACCATCAGCACCACCGGCACCTGCAACCCCATCAGCCAGCCGCGGATCGAATCGCCGGATTCCATCATGCCGGTGTTCTGGATCAGGATCATCGGCTTGCGCCCCCCGGCATGCAGCCCGGCGGCGATGGAGCACGCGTGGCCCTCCCGCGTCACGCCGACCATGCGCAGGTCGGGGTCGGCCTGCATGAGGAGGAAAAGCCAATTGGTCTCGCTGTCGGGCAGCCAGACGATGTCGGTGACGCCGTTCTGCTTCATCTGCCGCATCACCGTTTCCGGGTTCAGCGCCGCGGCTTCCGTGTGGCTCATGCCTTCCCCTCCGATTTGTCGGCCGACGATGCAGCAGCTAGCATCATCCGGCAAATGCAAGACAAGGGAGGCCCCAGGCCATGGCGAATACCTTCAAGGTCGGCGAGTTGACGATCCACCGCATCGTCGAGATGGAGTGCGCCTTCACCCCCGCGCTGGAGTTCCTGCCGGAACTGAAGCCCGAGGTGCTGGAGGAGAACCGTTCCTGGCTGACCCCCGGTGCGATGGATGCCGGCGGCAACCTGGTGCTGTGCTTCCAGTCCTACATCGTGCAGACGCCGCGCCACACCATCCTGGTGGATAGCTGCATCGGCAACGACAAGGACCGCGTCGCGCGACCGCTGTGGCACCAGAAGAAGGACGACGCCTGGATGCGCGGGCTGGCCGGGCTGGGCCTGACGGTGAATGACATCGACATCGTCATGTGCACCCATCTGCACGTCGATCACGTCGGCTGGAACACCCGGCTGGAGAACGGCCGCTGGGTGCCGACCTTCCCCAAGGCGCGCTACCTGTTCTCCAAGACCGAACTGGATTTCTGGCTGGCGGAGAATGCCAGGACCGAGCTGCCGCCGATCGTGGACAGCGTGATCCCGATCGTCGAGGCGAAGATGTGTGACCTGGTCACCAGCGACCATGCGCTGGACGACCTGGTGTCGCTGATCCCCACGCCGGGCCACACCATCGACCACTATGCGGTGCAACTGGGGCGCGGCGGCAAGGACGCGGTGATCACCGGCGACCTGATCCATACGCCGCTGCAGGCGCGCTATCCCGAGCTGGCGATGCGGGTGGACTACAATCCGGCGCAGGGCGCCGCGACGCGCCGGAAATTCCTGGAGACCTACTGCGACACCAGCACGCTGTGCTGCTTCGCGCATTTCCCCTCGCCGTCGCGCGGCCACATCAAGCGCTGGGGCAATGGATTCAAGTGCGACTACGTGGCGAGCTGACCGGCGGGAAAACAGGAGACGAACGCAATGGCCTTCTACGAACTGCGCCAATACAAGGTGCTGCCCGGCAAGCTGGACGAATGGGTGCGCATCATGGAGGAGGAGATCATCCCCTTCCAGGTGTCCCAGGGCATGGTGATCTGCGGCAGCTTCCGCGGCGAGACCGACGAGTCCGTCTATGTCTGGATCCGCCGCTTCGAAAGCGAGGCGCAGCGCGCAGCACTATACAAGGCGGTCTATGAAAGCGACTACTGGAAGACGAAGATCGCGCCACGCGTGCCGGACTGTCTGGACCGGCCGCACAACGTCGTGACGCGGATCGTGCCGACGCCGCGCTCGCCGGTGCAGTAGCGCGGCGACCTCGTCCGCGACGCGGCGGGCGAGGGATTTTGTCGCGAATCGCCGACTCGCTTGCATCCGCCGCGAATTCGCGTCACAGTGGCGGCCAGTTGCAACAACATGAAAGGAGGTGATCCAGTGTCTCATTGCTCCGTGAGGTCTTTTGCCCTGACCTGGATCGCCGGCGCGAACGCGACGGCGTAGCGTTATCCGGTCCGGCGACGGATCGTCACAGCAATGCGAAGGCTCCGGTGGCAACACCGGGGCCTTCGGCATGTTTGGGCGGGATATGGCCGGCATTCCCGGGCTCACATCGCGCGCGGACTGCCTCGCAACGGAGACCCCTGCAACATGCCGATACAAACTGGGAACAAGCGCGACACGTAACCGCGCAAGGCTTCGGGCCGCAGGAATCAGGAGGTCCGAGAGATGATCCGGCGGCTCGCTTCCCTGTCGATGCTTGCACTCTGCCTGGTGGCGCTTTCCGTCTGCGTCGTCGTCCCGGCCGGGCCGGGCTGGCGCGGGTCCGCGTGGGTGCCCGCCCATTACAACGGCTGGCATTGGGTGCCCGGGCACTGGGCCTGAACGTTTTGCGCGGAACGTCCGCCTGACGGTTTGGCGGCCGGAGCATGCTTCGCTATAACGCCCGGCCATCGGCGAGGCGCGAGGCATTGCCGGCGGCAATGCGCGCGATATGCCGCGGCGGGAAGCGATCCAGATGGCGATCCGGCATAAGGCGATCGGCCCGTTGCATATCCGGCAGAACCTCCGGTCGGCCGGCGACGACCTGCCGTCGCCGAACCCGCCGCTGGTGCAACGATGACCGTCACCCGCTGTGCCTGGGCCGCGGGCGCTGACGCCGCCATGCAGCATTACCACGACACCGAATGGGGCGTGCCGCAGCACGACGACCTCGCGCTGTTCGAGTTGCTGACGCTGGAAGGCGCGCAGGCCGGCCTGTCCTGGCGCACCGTCCTGGCACGGCGGCAGGCGTATCGCGACGCGTTCCACGATTTCAACTTCGGCCGCATCGCGCGGATGAGCGACGAAGAACTGGAAACGGTCCTCACCACGTCGGGCGTGATCCGCAACCGGCGGAAGGTGTTTTCGGTGCGCACCAACGCGCTGGCGGCGTTCGGCGCCCTCGCCGTGCATGGCAGCCTCGACAAATACCTGTGGTCGTTCGTCGGCGGCACGCCGATCGTCAATCGTTGGACGGACGCCCGCCAGGTTCCCGCCACCACGCCACGCTCCGACCGCATGAGCGAGGTGCTCCGCGAGGACGGCTTCACCTTCGTTGGCTCGACCATCTGCTATGCCTTCATGCAGGCCAGCGGTATGGTGAACGATCACTTGATTGCCTGCTTCCGCCACGCGGCGGGAAAATGAGGAGTCCGCAACATGCAGAACGCCGAAGAGATCTGGTCGCTGGTGGACGCCAGGCAGGAGCCGTTCATTGAACTCTCCGATCGGGTCTGGGGCATGCCGGAGCTGTGCTACGGCGAATTCCGTTCGTGCGCCGAACACACCGCGATGCTGGAACGGCAAGGCTTCCGGGTCACCAGGAACGTCGCCGGCATCCCCACGGCGGTGCTGGGCGAGGCCGGCGAGGGCGGGCCGGTGATCGCCATCCTCGGCGAGTACGACGCGCTGCCCGGCCTGTCGCAGGAAGCCGGGGTCGCCGAGCCTCGCCCGCTCCCCGGCGACGGCTACGGCCATGGCTGCGGCCACAATCTGCTCGGTTCGGCGGCGCTGCTGGCGGCGACCGCGGTGAAGGACTACCTCGCGGCGCGGGGCATCAAGGGGCGGGTGCGCTACTATGGCTGCCCCGCGGAAGAAGGTGGCGCCGCGAAGGGATTCATGGCGCGGGCCGGCGCGTTTTCCGACGTTGACGTGGCGATCACCTGGCACCCGTCGGCGTTCGCCGGGGTCACCGAGCCCGTGTCGCTCGCCAACACGCGCATCGACTTCGCCTTCACCGGCCGCGCGTCGCACGCCGCCGCGGCGCCGCATCTGGGCCGCAGCGCACTTGACGCGGTGGAGCTGATGAATGTCGGCGTGAACTACATGCGCGAGCACATGCCGTCCGACGCGCGCATCCACTACGCGGTCCTGGATGCCGGCGGCATCGCCCCCAACGTCGTGCAGGCGCACGCCAAGGTGCGGTATCTGATTCGCGCCCGCAACCTGCCGGAGCTGAACCGGCTGATCGAGCGCGTGCGCAAGGTCGCCGCCGGCGCCGCGCTGATGACCGAGACCAGCGTGCAAACCCAGGTCATCAGCGCGGTCTCCAACCTGCTGGGCAACACACCGCTGGAGAAGGCAATGCATGACAGTCTTCAGCGCCTCGGCCCGCCGCCGTTCGACGCGGCGGATCGCGACTTCGCCCGCGAGATCCAGGCGACGCTGAGCGAGGAGGACATAGAATCCGCGTTCCGCCGCGCCGGCGTGCCGGTGAACGACGCGCCGCTGTGCGACGCGGTCGTGCCGCTGGACGCGAAGACCGCGCCGATGATGGGATCGACCGACGTGGGCGACGTGAGCTGGGTGGTGCCGACGGTGCAGGCGCGCGGCGCCACCTATGCGATCGGCACGCCGGGTCATTCCTGGCAACTCACGGCGCAGGGCAAGATGCCGGCGGCGCACAAGGGCATGGTGCATGTCGCGAAGGTGATGGCCGGCACCGCGGTGGACGTGATCCAGGACGAGGTGCTGCTGGCACGCGCCAAGGCAGACCACCAGGCGCGGGTCGGCCGCACGCCCTATGTGTGTCCGCTACCGGCCGATATCGAGCCGCCGATCAAGATGTCAGCGTAACAGGCCGGTCCGGCGAGGCGCCGCCGCCGGCCGCGCAGCGCGGCGGCGAGCGCCCAGGTCAGGCCAAACACAGGGCGACCGGCGGCAGGCCGGCGAAGCGCGGCGGGGCAAGCTGGTTGCGGGGTCAGCGCTTCACCCCCGCGGCGATCACCGCGGCGATCGGCAGGGCCAGCCCGTGCGCGTCACGCCAGGCGGCGGCGTTCGCGTCGATGTCGGCGACGATGGCGCGCAGGGCAGCGGGCGACTGGGCGTCGATCAGCGCGGCCATCCGCGCGGTGCCGGCGCGCAAGGCCGCCACCAGGCTTGCCGCGTCGCGATGGCGCCAGACGCGGCGCTCGAGCTGTGCCTGCAGCGACATAAACCCGGCGTCGCGCAGGGCATCCAGGATCTGCCGCACCGAGCCGAAGCCGCCCCCCGGCGGCGGCGCGCCCGACGCGGCGGCGTCGCCATGCCGGCGCACCGCGTCGAACAGCAGCCGCCAGGCGATGTTCTGGGCCGGCTCCGCCCAGAAGCTGACGGCGATCCGGCCGCCGGTGGCCAGCGCGCGATGCGCCTCGGCCAGCGCCAAAGGCGGGCGCGGCACGTGGTGCACACCGAAATTCGCCACCGCCGCGTCGAAGGCTGCGTCGGCGCAGGGCAGCGCCTCGGCGTCACCCTGAAGGAACACGATCGCCGGATGATCCCCCCGCGCCACCGCCAGCATGGCGGCGGAAAAATCCACGCCGGCGGCAATCGCGCCGCGGCTGGCGGCCTCGGCCGTGGCCACGCCGGAGCCGCACGCGATGTCCAGCACGCGGGTGCCGGCGCGAACCGACGCGGCGTCCAGCAGCGCCTCGACGAACTGGCTGGTGGCGGTGGCGAACGAGGCGGCGAAGACGGGTGCGGCGCGCTCCCATCTGGCATGCTCGAAGGCACGGACGGCTTCGGGGTCGAATGCGAGGCTCATGGTGTTCCGGTCTCCCCGAGCGCCTTGTGGCGCGCCCGGCTGGAGATGGACAGCAGCATGGAGGCAAACAACGCCAAAGTGGTCGCGGCCTGGGCGATGCCGAAGGCGCGGGCATAGGCGGCGCGACTGGTCTCGCCGTCCAGCACGGTGAAGAACAGGCTGCCGACTGCCGCCACGCTGACCGCCCCACCGATCTGCAACGCCGAATTGACCACCGCGGCGGCGACCCCTGCCTGGCGCGGCGGCACGTCGCCGAGCGCGGCGTTGTACAGCCGCGGCAGGGCGATGCCCTGGCCGAAGCCGGCGACCAGCACGGCCAGGAACACCAGCCAGGCGCCCGCGCCGTACCAGATGGCCAGACCGGTGGCGGCATAGCCGGCCACCTGAATGGCCATGCCGGCCGGCAGCAGCGCGTTGCCGAATCGCGTGACCAGCGGCGCGCTGACCAGCGGGCCGATGAACAACCCGGCGCCATAGGGCAGGATGGCGAGGCCGGTGTGCAGCGGATCGGTGCCGTTGCCCTCCTGCTGGTACAGGCTGAACGTCACGTAGAACGCGGTGGTGAAGAAGAACAACGTGCCGACCAGCACGCCGCGGCGGAAGCTGCGGATCGCCAGCAGGTTCGGGTCGAGCAGCGGCATACCGCCACGCGCCGCGAGCCGCGCCTCGAAACGCAGGAACAGCGCGATCAGCGGCGGCACGGCGGCCAGCATGACGAAGGTCCAGAGCGGCCAGCCCTGCTGGCGGCCCTCGGACAGCGGCAGCACGAGGCAGGCCAAGGCGAGGGAGAGCAGGGCGGCGCCGGCGGTGTCGATGCGGACGCGCTGTGACGCGCTGGTTTCCGGTACCACCAGCCAGGCGGCGAGCAGCACGGCCAGCCCGACCGGGACCTTGAGCAGGAAGACGGCGCGCCAGCCGAGGCCGAGCGGGCTCCATTCGACCAGCGCGCCGCCGAGGAACTGGCCACACACCGCAGCCACCCCCATCATGATACCATAACTGCTCAGGGCGCGGGCGAGGTCGCGCTCGGTCGGGAACAGGGTGCGGATCGGCCCGAGCACCTGCGGCACCAGCACCGCGGCGGCGACGCCTTGCAGCATGCGGCCGGCGACCAGGGTGAGCGGCGAGGCGGCGATGCCGCACAGCAGGTTGGTGGCGGTGAAGCCGGCCATGCCGAGCAGGAAGAGGCGGCGGCGGCCGTACAGGTCGCCCAGCCGGCCGCCGATGATCAGGAAGACGGCGTAGCACGCGGCGTAGCCGGAGATGACGAGCTGCAACTCGGCCGGGGTGGCGCCGAGCGTGGTCTGGATCGACGGCAGGCTGACGTTGACGATGAAGAAATCGACCGGCGGCATGAAGCCTCCGGCGAGCAATACGATGAAGGCGATCCATCGCCCGGCGGGGGAGAGGGTGGCGCTGGTTGACGTGGCGGACACGATTTTTCCTTGTGGTCCAGGGGGTGCGGCCACGGCTTCTGTCACTGCGAGCCGAAGGCGAAGCAGTCGCCTGCGATGTTGGGCATTCGTGCCGAGCTTGCTGTGCTTCCCCGCGTCTGGCAACTCGATCCGGCCGGGACGGGTTATGGTTTCACGTTGGCGGCTGGAATGAGCGCCGGCGTCATGGCCGGGGGTCTTCGGGCTGGTTCTGGTGCGTGAGTTTTGGTCGCGCGGCCAGCGGCGTGCCGCACGGCCGACCGGAATCGTTCGGCTGGCGCCATGCGCTTGTTGCGCGCGTTCTGGTCTATGGGCTTTTGGCTGCGCCGCTGAGCGGGCCGGCGCAGGGGTCGGGGCGCGGTTCGCCCCACATGCGACGCTTTTTGGTGCATAGGGGTCTTGCCGCCGGCTGCGCGACGGCGCCCGCCGGTGCCTGGTTCGGCGCAGCCTGAGCCGGCGGAATTGGTGCGGGGTTCTGGCTGCCCTGCCGTCAGCGCGCCGAACGGCGCGGACGGACCGGCGCGATTTGCTCGCCTGGCCTGCCGGGCCAGCGCGATGGCCTGCTTCGATGGTGCAAGGGAGACGGCCTCGGCACGCTGCATGGCGCGGTCCGCGGCCGCGGTGATGCCGCCGGTCGGATAGGGCGGCATCCGCAGTTCCGGCGGATTTTGCTGGAAACGTGCCGCGAGGTCCGGCGGCAGCCGGTCGAGGTGGTGCAGCGCGTCGCGATACACCCGGGCGCGGTGGGCGAAACGCAGGACGCGACGGTTGAAGGCCCGCCACTTGGCGTCGGTGCGGCCGTGGATGGTGCGGGCGGCGGCGATGCGGGCGCGGCCCTCGGTGGTGCGCGGGCCGGTGCTGCGTCCGCCATGCATGCGGCAGCGAAGTTTTCCCCGGATCGCCGGGGCGCGGCAGGGGCAGCCGGCACGGGTGCGGGCGCCGCAGCGCGGGGCGAGGGCGAGGCTGGGGTTGCCGCGGTGTTTGGTGGTCGGTGGGCGCGCGTCGGCCTGGACCGCTGGCGGGGTGGTCGGGACGGCGGTGGCAGGTTGCAGCGAGGAAGACATGCGCATGATCCTGAGGGCTGGTTCTGGTAATTATAATAACGTATGTTAATATGGAAGGCAAAACCGAAGGCGGCCCGGCACGCGTGCCGGCCTGGCAGGCTTGGTGGATGTGGTCGCCGGGCAACGACGAGCGCGAAACGTTCCTCGGCGAACCCGGGACCGGCGGAGCCAATCAGGCGAGGCTGACCGTTCGGCTGTCGCGGCAAACTGGTTGGATTGGCTGCGGATGGACGCAAGCGAGGAATTTCAACCGCAGATGCACACGCGCAGCCTTTGGCCGCAACAAACACAGGTACGGCGTTCCGCTCTACCTGCTGCGTAAGCTGGTTTGTGCGAGCAATACCAGGTCGGCTGGAGGGGAACGCGGTACCCAATGTTTGGTTGCGGCCAAAGGCTGCGCTGTGAAGGCGATCTGCGCGGTCTCCGTGGCGTCGCTCCGCTCCTGACAAGGAACGAACTCGGCCTCCCTTGCGGGAGGGGGGTTGGGGGGAGCGGGCCGGCCGGAGGCTCGCACCGACCGCCCCCCAAGGGAGGCGGAGCGTGCCCGCCACACGCGACCTGCGCGGTTGCATTCAGGGCCGGTCGGTGGCCGCCGGCCGGAGGTCAACTCGCATGACAGGCGGCGCGTTACCGCGGCAGCGGCGGTTGCTCCACGATCCGCAGATAGGGCTTCAGCTCCTTCCAGCCGGCGGGGAAGCGCTTCTTCGCCTCCTCATTGGAGAGCGAAGGGACGATGATCACCGGCTTTCCGTCAGTCCAATTCACCGGCGTGGCCACCTTGTGTGCGTCGGTGAGCTGGAGGCTGTCGATCACCCGCAGCACCTCGTCGAAGTTGCGGCCGGTGCTGGGCGGATAGGTCAGCATCAATCGCACCTTCTTGTTCGGATCGACGATGAACACGGTGCGCACCGTGATCGACGGGTCGGCTTCCGGATGCACCATGCCGTACAGGTCCGACACCTTTCGGTCGGCGTCGGCGAGCACCGGGAAATTCAGTGCCTGGCCCTGGGTTTCCTCGATGTCCTTGGCCCAGCCGGCGTGGTTGCTGCCGGAATCGACGGACAGGCCGATCGGCTTGACGTGGCGCTTGTCCCACTCCGGCTTCAGGCGGGCGACCTCCGCCAGTTCGGTGGTGCAGACCGGGGTGTAGTCCTTCGGGTGGCTGAACAGCACGCCCCAGGAATCGCCGAGCCATCGGTGGAAGCTGATCCTGCCCTCGGTGCTGTCCTGCGTGAAATCGGGTGCTGTCTGGCCGAGCTGTATTGCCATTTTATTCTCCGTTTCCTGGCTGTCTTCCGCGGGCAGGCGCCTGCCAGGAACAAAGATAGGCGAAATTTCTTCGAAAACCAGCGGCGCGGCGCGGAAGGGGCGTTTGGCCGAGGTTACGGGCGCTACAGCTCGGTCGCCTCGAGCGCCGCCACATCAAGCAAACGCTCGATCACTTCCGGCTCCTGGGCGCCGGCGATGGCGTGGCGGCCGGCGATGACGAAACAGGGGACGCCGTTGATACCCAGCCGGTGGGCGCGCAAATTGTCGGCATGCACCGAGTCCGCCTCGGCGTCGCCGGCGAGGAAGCGGCGCACCGTGACCGGGTCCAGCCCGCAGGCCTGGGCGATGCCGAGCAGCACGGCGTGGTCGCCGATGTCGCGGCCGTCGGTGAAATGGGCGGAAAACAGCGCCTCCACCATCTCGTCGGCGCGGCCGAAGCGGCTGGCGTGCCGCACCAGGCGGTGGGCATCGACCGAGGACGGGGTGCGGCGGATGCGCTCGAACCGGAACGGCACGCCCTCGGCCCGGCCGATATCGGCGATCGAGGCGTAGAGCCGGCGCGCCCGGTCCTCGCCGCCGAACTTGCGCACCACGTAGTCCGGGCGGGCCATGCCGAGGCGCGGCATGTCGGGATTGAGCAGAAAGGGGCGCCAGGTGAGATCGAACAGCAGGTCGGGGCGGCGGCGCAGGGTGCGCATCAGGCGGCGGGCGCCCAGGAAGCACCAGGGACAGACGAGATCATAGACGATCTCGATGCCGAGCCTGGCCTTCGGTGGGGCGAGGATGTTCACCGGCCGATCCTGCGCCGTAATGGCGGCGCTGTCACGGGGTTATCATGTGGGTTCGGGGCGGGGTTATCGGCGGGGGGACGGTGGCGGACTCCAGGGTGCCGCCGTGCGCCGGCGCATTACTGACGCCATACTGTTCGATCAGGCTGCCGGCTTTTGCCCCGCGCGTCCTGCGCGCCGCGAGAACCTGGCTGCCGCGGAACCGCGACCACGCTGCCGAGGCCTGGGCGGCCTGCCACTTATGATCGCCCCAGCCGCGCCGGAACCCCGGATCGCCCGCTTCGCCGCGCGGCCGCCGTTCGTGCTGCGCATCACCTGACAGGACGGCAGCCGCGACCTGTCGCCCTTGATCACCGGCCGCCCTGGGCCGCCGCGTTGCGCGACCCCGCCGTCTTCCGCACGGTGCAATTTCAGGACGACGGCTGGCGGATCGTCGGGCCGGGCACCGAGGTCGTACTCAGCGCCCACGGCCTGTGGGACGATGCGCACGCGCCGGTCCTCCGCCGCGGAATTCATGTCGGCGGCGAACTTCACGGCGCGGCTGCGGGAGTGTGGCCGGTCCTTCGCTTAGGCGGCTGAGGCGCTGGGCATCGGCAAATGCATGCTGACATACTACGCGGCCTGAACGCACGATATTCCCAGGACCGCCTGGCTCGCCTGCATACATTTGGCGGTGGAGCAATCGCGCCGGCAGGGCAGGGAAGACCGCGCGGAACCCAGGGCGGCCCGGGTTCCGGTGTCGCAAGACGCAGCCCCGCGGAGGCACAACCGGACGCGCGATTCGCCCAGCGTATCATCCAGGATGGTGGCCCGCCGATTGGCGAGGCCGCCCAGGTCGGAAGTTTGGTCGGCGCCCGAGGTGACCACCACGTAGGTCGAAAACCGGCCATCGGCGGACCGCTCCCCGTTGATCGCCTCGACATTGCCCGGGAGAGAGAAACCGGAGGCGTGCTGCGAGGTGCCGATGCGGTCTCCAGCACGAGTCGGCCGAACACGTCCTCATAGACCAGGTAACCGGCGTAGCGGACGACACTCTCGATGATCTGGTAAGGCGTCTCGCCCAGCTTCACCTGAAACGACGGGATCGCGATGCCAAGGTCGGAGACGGCCGACCTGACCGTGATGCCGTACGCCTTGCAGAGCTTGGCCGCACCATCGAGGGCGTTCGCGCCGTTGATCTGGCCGCCGCTTATACCTGGGTCGTTCAGCAGATCGGCCGAGCAATCGGCCAGGTTGCGGGTGATGCCGCGGCCCGAGAAGGTGACTTGGTGGTTGCGCGCGTCGATCGGGATGGAGTGGCGGTCGATCTTCCCGGTGACGACGAGGTCCGACCCGATATATACTCTGGCCGCGTGAGAACCCGAAAAACTGGACTGACCGGACTCCAGTGTTTTCGCCATTCCAGTCGATTCGGGTTTTCGGGTTCTCGCGCGGCCAGAGTATAGATCAGGCACGACTGCCCCGGCCGCGTTCCCGCTAGCGCCGCCCCTTGGAGGAACTCGGCGCTCGCGGTCAGCGACCAGTTGTCCGGCATCGACTCGCACGACCGGCTGATGGTCACGTTCTGCCAGCCGACGAAGCGGTTGGAGCCGACCTGGATGGTTACGTCATCCGGGCCGGACCCGAGAGAAACTGCCGTGGTTTATCGCTCCGCCGAGTCAGGGGTGCCGGCGCCGCGGCCTTCCCGGCCGCCGGGGTGGCGGCTCCAGGACGGTCGCGGTCCTGGCCATCACGGTCTGAGGCGCGATGTCGGCGTCGCTGGTTGCAGCGCCAGCTACGACGGGGTTGGGTGGAGTCGGGCTGTAGCCGCTTTTGAGCCTGCTGCCCCCGGTTTGGATGGAAAGCGGGCGTTCCTGGTTGGCTTAGTCAAAGGTCCCATGCCACAAGCGGTCACTCACCGCGGGTCCCGCGATTGCTGAACCCTATCTCACTAGAGTTGGGGCCGCTGAGGGGGAGACTCGGCCGGCCCCATGGCGGGGTGCTCCGACACATCTTCCCTGTGCATGCGGGAGCGTCTAAGTGTCTGACACCGCGTCCATTTTGGGCCGCCAAAGATTGCTCTTCCGCTTTGTGTCGGATGCCCATATCTTTAGCTCATGTCCCAGGAACCGAAATACACCAAGACGATCCTTTGCCTCGCAAATTCGCGCAGGCCTCGCGGGAGGTGTGTCGCGGGGAAGGAGGTTTCAGGCAACAAATTTGGCGCCTGGATAAGGCCGGTCAACGCGCAGAACGACAATGCCATCTCAGAATCGGACATGCAATTCGAAAATGGCATCGCCGCCGATGTGCTGGATGTTCTAACCATTCCAATGGTTCTGCCGAGCCCAAAGGGGCATCAAACGGAGAACCATCTGATCGCGCCGGACTACTACTGGACAAAACAATCGCGTGCAACCTGGCGACAGGTCGTCGAGGCGACCGACGCGGTTAGCGGGACGCTCTGGCCGAACGGCGACTCGAGCTATCACGGGCAAAATGATAAGGTTTCCGAAGCGTTGGCTGCGAGTCTCGATCACTCGCTTGTGCTGATTGAGCCGGCTACCCTTGCCCTCATTGTCGGACCGGAGTCCTTGTACGGCGGGGGAAGCCGTAGGAGGATCCGTGCGTCCTTCACCTTCAAAAACGCTCACTATAATTTTGTAGTGACTGATCCATGGATTGAGGCGCAATATTTTGCGGGGGCCGATGGTGACTTCCAGATCGGAAATGCTAGGATTTGCGTTAGCCTTTCCGAGATAATCAATGGGTCCGCTATAAAACTTGTTGCGACGGTAATCGCGCCCGATAGAGCGGTCGAAGAATGACGGATATTGTCTACACCATAGGTCACTCAACCCACTCGATTGAGCGGTTCATTGAGTTGCTCAAATCAGCTTCGATCACCGCTGTGAGCGACGTGCGTTCGCGGCCCTATAGCCGAATGAACCCGCAGTTCAACCGTGAGCCCTTGAGAAAAGCCCTTCGCGCCGAAGACGTAAAGTACGTCTTCCTCGGAAAGGAGTTAGGTGCGCGCTCGGAGGACCGAAGCTGCTATCGCAATGGGCAAGTCCACTACGACCTGCTGGCTAAGACGGAACTATTCAGAGAAGGCACCGAACGTGTGAAGGAAGGTGCACGGTCATTCCGCATCGCACTCATGTGTGCCGAGAAGGAGCCTCTTGAGTGCCACCGCACGATCCTTGTTGCCCGCAGGTTAGTCGAGCAAGGTCTGAAGGTGAAGCACATCCTCGCGGATGGCAGCACAGAGGATCATGAGCAAACGATCGAACGGCTTGTGCAACGTCTCCGCGTGCCGGGAAGCGATATGTTCCGCTCGCCCCAAGAGGTTG
Organism: Acetobacteraceae bacterium; assembly: GCA_035535035.1. Taxonomy (GTDB): domain Bacteria; phylum Pseudomonadota; class Alphaproteobacteria; order Acetobacterales; family Acetobacteraceae; genus JASHVB01. Next base: position 22,889 of record DATLQW010000074.1, on the reverse strand, counting down.
TAGCCGAAGCCTACGCTCGCCAGGGTAGTGAGATTGCCTTTCATGAACACGCACCGGCGGCGGATCAACTTGCCGGAGCCGCAGAATGAAGCTGTTTACCATTGGCTTCACGAAGACGTCGGCGGAAGGCTTTTTTTCGAGACTATCCAGGGCTCACGTCGAGAAGTTGATCGACGTGCGGCTGAACAACGTCTCCCAGTTGGCTGGATTCGCGAAGAAGGATGACCTCCGCTATTTTGCTGAGACAATCTGCGGTATCGGTTACGAGCACCTCCCCGAGCTCGCACCTACCCAGGACATTCTTGACGACTACAAGAAGTCAAAAGGTGCCTGGTCGATCTATACCCAGAAGTTTCTCGATCTTATGGCACGACGTAAGATCGAGAATATCGATCGCTCTCGCCTGGATGGCGGATGCCTGCTTTGCAGCGAGGATAAGCCACATCACTGCCACCGCCGACTCGTTGCCGAATACTTAAGGGACAAATGGGGTGACGTAGAGATCGAGCACCTATAGGTTCCGAATGCGACTAAGGCTTGCCCGTTCGATGCGTATCGCCCGAAATCCCGGCACCGGTGGCTCGATCGTGCCCCTAGCCGCGCGACTTTCGACGAGATCCGCGCGCGGTCACCGGCTTTTTGGTTGGAGTCGGCTTTCGCTCGGCCACCTCCAGGCCCATCACCACCAGTTCGCGGAGAGCGGCGGACTCGCTGTCAAGGCGACGTTCGAAGCGATAGTCGGTGACGCGCTTCCACAGCTCGTCGTCGAGGCCGACTTGTCTGCGGTTCGGTGCGATTGCTGGTCTGCCCATGTACGTCGCCTAGCACGGGCAATCTGTGTTTGCAAGTAATTTACTTGTAGCATATCCATTGCATTTATGCAATAATAAGTTACTGAGCAACGGGACGCGCCTCAATGACGAGGTCCGCGGAAATCGCCTTCTCCGCCAGCGAAAACAGGTTCACCAGCGAGGCCGTCGAATACCGGTTCGAGGCCTGGGGCGACACTCCGGTCGGCCAACTCTTCGCCTCGATTCGCACCAAGCTGCGCCGCAGGAAGGCCGGCCGCACCCGCCTCTCCGACCCGGAGATCGGCGAGCTGGTCTGGCTGCTCGACAACGTGATCCACCACGACGATCCGGCCGACACGCTCCGCGCCTTCAAGCGGACGCTCGGCAAGCTGCCGCTCCGCCGTGCTGACCGAGGACGCCCCGGTCAGGTGACGGTGTAGGGTCCAGTGACAAGCAACCCGATCACTGCGCCACCCGCGTTCAATGCCTCGATCCACAAATAGGAATTGCCGGCCGTCGCGATCTCGTCCGGATACCCGCCCCACAGGTTGCCGCTGTCGTTCGACGCGTTGATCCAGCCAGTGGCCGGCGGCACGGTGGGCGAACTGCCGAAAGCCTCCCGCATGCCGGCTGGCGTCGGCGTCGCGGTGACATTGACGCCCGGGCCATAGCGGGGGGCATACGGCCCGCCTGCGGTCCACGCCGGGTTGCCCCGAGGCGGCGATGCGTTACATCGCGATCCGCGTATCCATCCGTACGGTGTCATAGTCCGCATGCAGGCCGGTTTCGTCCTTGTCGATCAGACCGGCGTTGACCAGCGCTTCGACGTCCTCGTGCACACGCCGGTAATCGCGGGCGAGCGCGAATGCGAGGGCACGGATGCTGCGTGGCGGGTAACGGTGCACATGGCGCAGTAGTTCAAGCCGGCGCGGCGTCATGATCCTGGCGAACGAGTCGAACGAGTCGAACCCGACGTGCCGCTCGGCATTGGCTTCGCTCAGCGCGCCGCGTTCCGCGCGATGCCATGCGTCAACCACCCGCTTCGACAGGGCGGCGTAATCGTCGCCGACGTGGACCTGCAGCTCCTTGCCCATCACAGGTTTCCTCTTGCACGCTCGATATCCGCCCCGAAGTCGGCCATCAGGCGCTCGATCGACACGAAGGCATAGGCTTCTTCACGCCCGCCGTAGTGCCGATGATCGCCCTTGCCACGCTCATTGTCGTAGCCGACGAGGCGCTCGCCCGCGCGACCGAAGAACAGCGAGTACTTGAACGAATGCGACGATCCCAGCACCGGATCAGGAACCCGCCAGACTTTGACGGTCACAATGAACCCGCCCGAAACGCTTAGCCGGTAGTCCAGGATCGGCGAGGCTTTCGGCATCCCTGACCTGCACGACCGAATGGCAAACCCATTCCACCGTCGGAGCTCCCGATTAGCCGGACCGGACTATGCCGTCAAGGAACATATGCCATAGGAGGACATCAGCCCTCTTGCCTTCCATGCGCGCATCCGCCATATCCCCGGCCGCCGGGCCGCCGCAAGCGGCCCGGTAATTCACACGCGGGGCGCCTTTCCCGGCCAGGCACCTGAGTCGTCCGCGACTCACCTGCCCTGGGCTCCGGGTTCCGGTGTCGCAAGACGCAGCCCCGCGGAGGCACAACCGGACGCGCGAAAGGACCCGCCCCCATGGCGATGCCCGAATTCACCCTGCGCCAGCTTCTCGAAGCCGGCGTGCATTTCGGCCACCACACCCGCCGCTGGAACCCCCGCATGGGGCCATACATCTACGGCATCCGCAACCAGGTCCACATCATCGACCTGCAGCAGACCGTGCCATTGCTCGACCGCGCGCTGCGCGCGGTGCGCGACACCACCGCCGCCGGCGGGCGCGTGCTGCTGGTCGGCACCAAGCGCGCCGCCGCCGAATACGTGGCGGAAGCCGCCAAGCGCTGCGGCCAATACTACGTCAACCACCGCTGGCTCGGCGGCACGCTGACCAACTGGAAGACCATCACCGGCTCGATCAAGCGGCTGCGCCAGATCGAGGAGATGCTGGCCGGCGACACCGGCGGCCTGACCAAGAAAGAGGTGCTGGAAATCACCCGCGACCGCGACAAGCTGGAGCGCGCGCTGGGCGGTATCAAGGAGATGGGCGGCCTGCCGGACATCCTGTTCATTATCGATACCAACAAGGAGAAGCTGGCGGTCGAGGAGGCCAACAAGCTGCACATCCCGGTGGTGGCGATCCTCGACAGCAACTCCGACCCGACCGGCGTCACCTTCCCGGTGCCGGGGAACGACGATGCGATCCGCGCGATCACGCTGTACTGCGACCTGGTGTCCGGCGCGGTGCTGGACGGGATCAGCGCCGAGATGCAAGCCTCGGGCGCGGATATCGGCGGCGCGGAGAACCTGCCTCCGGAATCCATGCCGGAGGTCGAGGCTCCGGCCGAAGCGCACGCCTGACAGGAGGGAGCACACCATGCCGGAGATCACGGCTGCCCTGGTGAAGGACCTGCGCGAGAAGACCGGCGCGGGCATGATGGACTGCAAGAAGGCGCTGACCGAGACCGGCGGCGACGTGGAGGCCGCGGTCGATTGGCTGCGCAAGAAGGGGCTGGCGGCGGCGGCCAAGCGTTCCGGCCGGGTTGCCGCCGAGGGATTGATCGGCGTCGCTTCCGCCCCGCAACGCGCCGCGATGGTCGAAGTGAACGCCGAGACCGATTTTGTCGCGCGCAACGTGAGCTTCCAGGCTTTCGTCGAGGCGACGGCGAACCTGGTGCTGAGTGTCGGCGACGACATCGAGGCGCTGAAGGCCGCGCAATACCCCGGCAGCACCGTGACCGTGGCGGAGCATTTGACGCAACTCGTCGCCACGATCGGCGAGAACATCACCCTGCGCCGCGCGAAGCTGCTGAGCGTGACGGACGGGGCGGTGGCGACTTACGTGCACGCGGCGCTGCGGCCGGGCCTGGGCAAGATCGGCGTGCTGGTCGCGGTGCAGGCGCCCGGCGAGTTGGAGGTGCTGGAGGTGCTCGGCCGGCAGATGGGCATGCACATCGCCGCCAGCCGTCCGATGGCGCTGGACACCTCCAGCGTCGATCCGGCGGCGCTGGAGCGCGAGAAGGCGATCCTGGTGGAGCAAGCGCGCCAGTCCGGCCGGCCGGACGCCATCATCGAGAAGATGGTCGAGGGCCGCATCCGCAAGTTCTACGAGGAAGTCGTGCTGCTGGAGCAAGTCTGGGTGCATGACGGTGAGACCCGGGTGAGGGCGGTCCTGCAGAAGGCCGGCGTGACGCTGGCCGGGTTCGAGCGGTTCCAGTTGGGCGAGGGCATCGACAAACCGCAGGGACCGGATTTCGCCTCGGAAGTGGCGGCGACGGCGGGGGTGTAGCGCATCGGCCGCGCGCTGCGGTTGCGCGACGAAGCGCGCGCGTGGATTCGAGGACGTGTTTGTGTGATGGCGTCTCCGCGCGGGTTTCCGTGCGGCGGCGTGCTTGCCGCCGCTGCTGTCCGGTCAATCTGCAACGACCTATCTGAAGCACGTTATCCCACAAAGATTTTCCGCGAAAAACGAGTGGTGCCGATTTGATCGCGATGCGGCAGTTCTGGCGCGAATCCCGTGGAGCGCCGCTATGAACTCCGGCAAAGCACGGTTCGCCCAATTGATGGACTGCCTGCCCTGGAGCACTTCCACCCGCGTCGTTGATCGCCATCGCGGGGGCTGCCCTTGGCAAATGCTGTTTCGCGCAAGGTTGGCTCAGGCGGCTTGACGGAACACGGGCCGTCGAGGAGACCCCGGCGGGCCGGCGTGGGTTCGCCGATGCGTTCGATCCGCTTGTCGAAAAATGATCTGATTGCTCATTGACCTGTCCGATCAGCCAAATTGCGGTTACACAAATCGCCAGGCGATTTCGTGATGTCGTTGTCCGTTTGCTTGTGCGGGCCAGCTAGACGCCGCTCAGCGACAGTGATCTCCTCCGTGCCGCCGAGGTTTGCCTTAAATATCGAGACACTACTATCCTGAGCGCCGTTAGCGAAAATCAGGCTACGGCAGTACCCACATGGACCAGAAGTCCGCGGCTGCTCAACCTTGCCGGAGAAGTGTTCGTGCGGGCAGCCGTGCAAGCTGCCAACGCCATCGGCATCCCGCATGTGCGCTCTGTCGAGCAGCCCCGGTTCATCCGAGATTTCCAGATGGCTTCAGAAGCGGCGAAGAGATTTCTCATCGAAGCACTGGCATTGAGGCCATGTTCGGAGGCCGCAACGACCACCCGACGCGCATCGGCTGTAATGCAACACTTGAACATTCAGGCAGCCGCCAACGACGACGTCGCTGACGGCCAGCCGAACATTTAGTCACCCCAGCTTGCGGAACTTGTGCAGCGAACGCAGGTTGTCTGGCCGCGGCTGGCCCGGCCAAGTCTGCGGCCAGTTGGTCCACGACACCTCGCCCACGTACAGATCGCCGCGCGAATCCACCGTCAGCCCGTGCGGTGCCAGGAACTCGGTCGGCCCGATGCCCGGTCCCATGCCGCCCAGCCGCGCGACGCGTTTGCCGGTGTTGTCCACGATCGTCACGCGGGGACCGAGGTTCGGCACGTTGCGGCTCACCGGCTGCACCGCGCCCAACTCGCCGATATAGCAGATCGGGCATTTTCCCGGCGGCATGAACAAGCCGCACGGACGATGCAGGTTGTTCCATTGCGTCTCGTAACGGCCGTTGCCGTCGAACACCTGGACGCGGTGGTTCTCGCGATCCGCCACATACACCCAGCCGTCGCCGTCGCAGGTGATGTTGTGCGCGATATTGAACTCGCCCGGATCGGTGCCGGGACCGCCCCACGACATCAGCAGTTTTCCCGCCGGCGAGTATTTGTGCACGCGGGAATTGCCGTACCCGTCCGACACGTAGATATCGCCCTGCGGCGACATCGCGGTATGGGTGCAGCGGTGGAATGGCTCGCCGCTCATGTACGGTGCCGGCTTGCCGGGAATGCCGAGCGTCAGCAGCACCTTGCCCTCGAGCGTGCACTGGCGGACGCTGTGGTCGCCGTCGTCGGTGAGCCAGATCGTGTCGTCCGGCGCCATGAACACGCCGTGCGCGCGGGGGAAAATGCCCTCGCCCCAGGAGCGCAGGAAATTGCCGTCGCGATCGAACACGATCATCGGGTGCTCGCCGCGGTTGAACACATAGACGTTGTCGCTGCGATCGACGCCGACCGAGCCGATCTCCTTGAACGACCAGCCTTGCGGCAGTTTCGCCCAGTTCTCGACCGGTTCGTAGGTGTATTCGCCGCTGCCCACTGTTGCCATGGCGTTTTCTCCCCCTTCACATCCAGCGCAGCTTGTCACAAAGCCGGCGGCGGGGAAACCTTGGCGGCGCCCTGGTTCGCCGGCCGCCTTGACGTGTGCGGCGCAGGGAACAGGATGGGACCAACCAGATGTGGAGGAAACGGCAATGGCGGATGTGCGGATCATGGCGACCGGTCTCGGCTTCCCCGAGGGACCGGTGGCGATGCAGGACGGTTCGGTGATCCTGACCGAGATACGCAACCGGCGCGTGTCTCGCGTCGCGGCGGACGGCACGGTGACCATGTTGTCGGACACCGGCGGCGGTCCGAACGGATTGGCGATCGGCCCGGACGGCGCGCTGTACGGCTGCAACAATGGCGGTAGCCGTTACGTGGCAGGCTCGTCGATGGGCCAGGGGCCGCTGGAAGGTTACGCCGGCGGCTGGATCGAGCGGATCGATGCGACGACCGGCGACACGCGCAGGCTGTACACGGAGGTCGGCGGCAACCGCCTGTCCGCACCGAACGATCTGGTGTTCGACGAACATGGCGGGTTCTATTTCACCGACCTTGGCAAGCGTTACGCACGGCAGCGCGATCACGGCGGGCTGTACTACGCGCTGCCGGACGGCTCCAAGGTGATGGAACTGGCCTATCCGATCCTCAGCCCGAACGGTTGCGGCCTGTCACCGGATAACCGGACGGTCTATGTCGCCGATACCGAGAACGCGCGGCTGTGGGCGTTCGACATCGTTTCGCCGGGCGTGGTGAAGCGGGACACCAGCCACGCCGCGCATGGCGGGCGGCTGGCGGGCAGCATCGCCGGCCACGCGCGGTTCGACAGCCTGGCGGTGACGGCCAGCGGCAATATCTGCGTCGCCACCCTGGGCACCGGCCACATCACCGTGTTCTCGCCGCAGGGCGAGGTGCTGCAGCAAGTGAAGATGCCCGATACGTATCCCACCAATATCTGCTTCGGCGGAGCGGATTTGCGGACTGCCTATATCACGTTGTCGGATACCGGCCGGCTCGGCGCGATGCCGTGGCCGGAGCCGGGGCTGAAGCTGCATTGCACATAGGGGCTGTTGCTTCCCTGGTTACGCAACGCCAGGCGGTACCCGTCGCCTGACCTCCTGCTCATGTTGGCGTTACGGATCTTGCGGCTGCGTGGGGTCGCTCTCAAATACCCCACTCCCAGCCATTGCAAGGAGCGACCGGCATGAGCGACAGGTTGGCAGGCACGGCGCCCGAGACAGGTGGCCGCGTGCAGCAGAATGCCGGCGAGGCTGCCGGCGACGCCAAGCTGCAGGCCGAGGGCCTGTGCAACCAGGCCGCCGGCACGGCGCAGCAACTATGGGGCCAGGCGCAAGAGGCGACCGGCCAGGTCAGCGGTGCGATCCGCGCGCAACCCCTGGTCGCGGCGGCCGTCGCGCTCGGGCTCGGCTACATCCTCGGCCGGCTGACCACCTGACCCACGGACAATTGCTCCGGCGCGAGAGCACGCCGCTGATGCGGCCGGCGCGCGCCCACCGCCGCGATCCGGTCAGGATGCCGCGCGCCGCCGGGTCCGCGGCATTGGGGGAGATCGAAGCATGCCGGCAGCCATCCTGAAGTCGCGCATCAGCGAGGGTGCGTCCGATCCGCGCGGCGCGCATTGGGACGGGCTCGGGGTCAACTTTTCGCTGTTCTCGGCCAATGCCGCCAAGGTGGAGTTGTGCCTGTTCGACGATTCCGGCCAGACGGAGCTGGAACGCATCGAACTGCCGGAGTACACCAACGAGATCTGGCACGGCTATCTGCCCGATGCGCGGCCAGGCACCATCTACGGCTACCGCGTGCATGGGCCGTACGATCCGGAACACGGCCATCGCTTCAACCCCAACAAGCTGGTGCTCGATCCCTACGCCAAGGCGTATGTCGGCGCCCTGCGTTGGGACCACGCCTGCTTCGGCTATACGGTCGGCGCGAAGGGCGATGACCTGACTTTCGACCGGCGCGACAGCGCGCCATTCGTGCCGAAATGCCGGGTCATCGATCCAGCCTTCACCTGGGGGCGGGAACGCTCGCCGCGGGTGCCGTGGGACCGCACGGTCATCTACGAAACCCATGTCCGCGGCTTTACCAAACGGCACCCGGCGGTGCCGGAGAAGCTGCGCGGCACATTCTCCGGCCTGGGCCGCAAGGAGGTCGTGGACTACCTCGGCGCGCTCGGCGTCACCGCGGTGGAACTGCTGCCGATCCACGCCTTCGTCAATGACAGCCATCTGCTGGACCGCAACCTCACCAACTACTGGGGCTACAACACGATCGGCTTCTTCGCGCCGGACCCACGTTATTCCGCCGTTCCCGCCTTCGTGTTTTCCGAGTTCAAGGAGATGATCGCGCGGCTGCACGACGCCGGCATCGAGGTGATCCTGGACGTGGTGTACAACCACACGGCGGAAGGCAACGAGCGCGGGCCGACGCTGTCGTTTCGCGGCATCGACAATGCCTCCTACTATCGGCTGATGCCGGACCAGAAGCGCTACTACGTCAACGATACCGGCACCGGCAATACGCTCAACCTGTCCCATTCGCGCGTGCTGCAGATGGTGACCGACAGCCTGCGCTACTGGGTCCTGGATATGCACGTCGATGGGTTCCGGTTCGACCTCGGCACGATTCTGGCCCGCGCGTCCGATGGGTTCGACGCCGGTCACGGGTTCCTCGACTCCTGCGTGCAGGACCCGGTGCTGTCGCAGGTGAAGCTGATCGCCGAGCCCTGGGACATCGGTCCGGGCGGCTACCAGGTTGGCGAATTTCCTCCGGGCTGGGCCGAGTGGAACGACAAGTTCCGCGATACCGTGCGCGGCTTCTGGAAGGGCGACGAGGGCAAGCTCGCCGGCCTGGCGACGCGGCTCGCCGCCTCGGCCGATTGCTTCAACAAGCGCGGGCGCAAGTCCTGGGCCAGCGTGAACTTCATCACCGCGCATGATGGGTTCACCCTGCACGATCTGGTTTCCTACAACGACAAGCACAACGAAGCGAACGGCGAAGACAACCGCGACGGAAACTCCGACAACCTGTCCTGGAACCACGGGGTGGAGGGACCGACGGACGATGCCGGGATCAACGCGCTACGCGACCGGCAGAAGCGCAACCTGCTGGCGACGCTGCTGCTGGCGCAAGGCACGCCGATGCTGCTGGCCGGCGACGAGTTTGGCCGCACCCAGGGAGGCAACAACAACGCCTATTGCCAGGATGACGAGATAAGCTGGGTCAACTGGGATGTCGCCGAGGGCGGCCTGGAGCTGGCGGAATTCGCCCGCAAGCTGATCTCGCTGCGCAAGTCGTTTCCTATCCTGCGCCGCTCGCGCTTCCTCACCGAGGAGTACAATGCCGAGCTCGACGTGAAGGACGTGCGCTGGCTGACGCCCAGCGCGGCCGACATCGAAGACTGGCACGACGGCAATGCGCGCTGCTTCGGCATGCTGATCGATGGCCGCGCGCAGGCCACCGGCATCAAGCGGCCGGCGATGGACGCAACCGCCCTGCTGGTTTTGAACGCCCATCACGACGTGGTGAATTTTCGCCTCCCGGACGTGGTCGGCGGCACTGTCTGGCGCTGTCTGGTGGACACCAACGCACCGGAGGTCGAAGGCCAGAAGCAGTTCCGGTCGGGCGACAATTACGCCGTGACCGGGCGCTCGTTCCTGCTGCTGGTGCTGGAGCCGGAGGCGGAACGTTCCATCGGCCTGCGCCGTGCGCTCGCGGCCTTCCGGCAGATGGCGGAGCAACCGATCCCGGTGGCCAATCCCGAAACCGAGATAGCTGCGGCGCTGGAGACGGAGCAGGCGCCCGGCTGATCGGCTGGGGAGGGAGCTTCGCTCTTTATATCCGGGCTTGACGGAGCGGAGCGAGTGGCGCCGCAAGCGCGACCAACTTGTCGAGCGCCATCGGGTCGGCGAGGCACGCGAGCCGCTCGGCCGGCGTCATTCCCGCGATGGCCTCGTCCGGCGATTCCGCGACATCGAGCCTGGCGCGTCCGACCGCCGACGCAACGTCGATCGTGTCGGGACGCACCGGCACTGGTCGTGGCAGCATGCGCCGGTGCGCGGAAAGCAGCACAGAATCGCTGAGCAGGCGCGCTATGCCCCACGCGGCGCCTGGCGTGGCCGGCATGTCCCGCGCCAGGCGGTTGGCGCGCGCCAGTATGTCGGGCGGGTGGGTTTCCTCGGGCGTGCACAGCAGGCCAAGGCGCCGCGCTGCCATTCCGGCGCCGCGGCGCGCGGTGAGTGCGGCCAGCGGAATCGCCAGCGCCAAGCCCAGAACCACCGGCATCATCCACAACGCGAGCGACGACGATACCGCCCAGGCGATGCCGCCCAATGCCAGGCCGAGCAGGGTGTGCCAGCGATACTGCGCCGCGGTAACGCGAAACGGGACGCTGCCGTCGTCGCGCCGCTGCGCGTTCCACCCGGAATCGCGGCCGAACAGAATGGTAGCGACATGCAATGATTGGGTCAGCATCACCACCGGTGCCATCAGCCCGGCCAGCACGGTTTCAACCACCAGGCTCACCAGCAGCCGAGGCGTGCCGCCACAGCCGCGACGATCGGCGCGTTGCAACGCAATCGCGGCGAGAAGTTTGGGGATGAGCAGCAATGCCATGGTGCCGACGAACATCCACATGGCGCGCACCGGGTCGATCACCGGCCATTGTGGAAACAGCGAGCGCCCCGCCGGAAAATAGTTCGGCGGCACGAAGCGCGCCTGGACGGCAATAAGGATCCCGCACAACAGGAACAGCAGCCAGAGTGGCGCCGTGACATAGGAACCGATGCCGGTGAGCAGATGCAGGCGGCTGGTCCATGTCAGGCCGCGCGTTGGAAGCACGGCGGCGTGCTGCAGATTGCCCTGGCACCAGCGGCGGTCACGGATCGCCAGATCGGTGAGGGAAGGCGGGCATTCCTCGTAGCTGCCCGACAGCGCGGGCACCATGTGGATCGCCCAGCCGGCGCGGCGCAGCAACGCGGCCTCGATGAAATCGTGGCTCATGATCAGGCCGCCGAACGGCTTGCGGCCGCGCAGTTCCGGCAGCCCGGCAGCCTCGGCGAAGGCGCGCGTGCGGATCAGTGCGTTGTGACCCCAGTAATTGCCCTCGGCGCCGTGCCACCAGGCGATGCCGTGCGCGATCATCGGTCCATAGACGCGGCCGGCGAATTGCTGCAGGCGTGCGAACAGCGTGCTGCCTCCGGTCACCACCGGCAGCGTCTGAATCAGTCCGACCCCGGGGTACTGCTCCATTGCATTCACAAGTTGGATGAGCGTGGCGGCGGCCATCACGCTGTCTGCGTCCAGGATCAGGAACTGCGCGTAGGCGGCGCCGAAACGGGTGACCCAGTCGGCGATGTTGCCGGACTTGCGCGCGGTGTTGCGCTGGCGGTGACGGTAGAATATGCGGTCGCCGCCGTCGGTGCGCACGCGCAATGTGAGGAACGCAGCCTCCTCCTCGATCCACAGGTCTGGGTCGGCGGTGTCGCTGAGCATGAAGATGTCGAAGGTTTCCCCGGCCGGTCCGGCGGCCCGCAACGACTCCCAGATGGCCTGCAATCCCGCTGTCACCCGCCGCGGCGATTCGTTATAAGTTGGCATCAGCAGCGCGGTGCGCGTCGCCGGCACGGTGATGGCGTGCGCCAGCAGACGCCTGCCGCCGCCCGTCAACAGCGCGAAGAATCCGGCCAGGGCACTGGTGAACGACAGCGCGATCCAGGCGAACAGCGCCACGAACAGCGCCAGCATGACGATCGCCAGCACGGTCGGCCCGTTCACGGCCAGCACGCGATACATCTCGTGGGTGGCCGCAACGGTCATCGCCACGGCGCTGCCGATCACCAGCGTGCGCCGCAATGCGATCAACCGCGGCTCCGTTGCGGGCCGGCCGCGGCGCACGGGGGCGGAGCGCAGCGACTGGGTTGGCATCGCCAGCGGCGCCTCGTCCGGCAGCGCGCGAAACGGTGCGGCGTTTGTCAGGATGGTGTCCAACGGGCGATCCATGTCTCGGTCAGCGGCTTGTCGCCGTCCATCAGCCGGGCGTGCAGCTCGACCACGTTCTGTTTCTGGGTGTCGAGTTCGATGCTGACACGCCAGCCGCCAAGATCCGGATTGCGTTCGGCGACGGCGTTCACGATCTTGCCCTTATCGGTGCCGACATCCAGGCTGGGCGGCGCAACGGCTTTCCACGCGTCGAGCGCGGCGCCGGCGAAGTCGATCACAAACTGCCGGTTGTCGCCGTTCCACGATTTGCCGCTGCGGGTTTGCACCACATGCGCGAACGGTCCGGGTTCGGGCTCGGACCAGCACCAGTGCAGCCGGTAGGCGAGCCTGAACTCGCTTTTCGCCTTCAACGGAATCCGTGGCCGCCAGAACGCGACGATGTTGTCGTTGACTTCCTTGTCGGACGGAATCTCCACCAGTTCGACGATCCCCTGTCCCCAGTCGCCGCGCGGCTCTACCCAGAGCGACGGACGCTTCTGGTAAAGCGCTTCCAGATCCTGGTAGTCGGTGAATTTCCTGGCGCGTTGCATCAGGCCGAAGCCGCGCGGGCCGGTGTCGGAAAACGCGCTGATCTGCAAATCGTGCGGGTTGTCGAGCGGGCGCCAGATGCGCTGGTCGTGGCCGGTGCGCAGCGCCAGCCCGCCGGAATCATGCACCGCCGCGCGCCAGTCGTCCGTGCTGCCGCGGTCGTTCGGGCCGAAGAAGAACATGCTGGTCAGCGGCGCCAGGCCGGCCTGCGGGATATCGACGCGTGGGTAGAGTCTGGCCTCGGCATCGAACACCGTTTCCTGGCCAGGGCGGATGACAAATCGAAACGCACCGGCGACGCTTTGGCTGTCGAGCAGGGCGTGGATGGTGATGGAATCGGCCCCAGGGGCGGGGCGTTCCAGCCAGAAGCTGCGAAACAGCGGGAACTCCTCGCCGGAGCTGTCGGCGGTCTTGATCGCCAGGCCGCGTGCCGACAAGCCGTAACCCTGGCCGCGCGCCACCGCACGGAAATAGCTGGCGCCGAGGAAGGCGCAGACCTCATCGAAATAATCGACCCTGTTCAGCGGAAATTGCAGGCGGAACCCGGCAAAGCCGAGATCCGCAGTGGGCGGCTTCAGCTTGTCCCAGGTGAACAGGCCGGCGCTGTAAGGCACCGGCGTGGCGTGACCGTCGGCGACCTGGAAGATATCCACGCGATCCTTGTAGAGATATCCGCGATGGAATAACTCCGCGGTGAAATTGGTGCCCTGGCCGCGCCAGAGCGCCCGGTCCGGCTTGAAGCGGATGGTCTGATAGGCGGAGTACTTAAGGTTGGTCAGCTCGGCCGGCAGCGTAGCGTCGGGCGGCTTGAATGGCTGAGCCGCGCATTGCCGCGCCATCGCCGGAACCGTGTCATTGTCAAACGCCATGGGCGCGGGCGCGTCATCGGCGACGGCGCGGTGGCCGAGCGCCAACAGCAGCGGCACTGACGCACTGGTCCCCAACAGTTCGCGACGAAGCACCAGCGTCTCCTGACATCCGTGAGGCTGCGAGCATGCCGCACGATCACGGCAAGATCGTGCCGGCAATGGGGCGGTCACTGTCACGTGCGGTAGCAAAATCGGGAGAACGTCCATCCGCTCTTGATCGGGCGCACAACCGGCAAGACCGGGTCTGCGTTGTTGACTAGGCTCTACCGATGCTGCCTAGGTCGATGCACATCGCGGCGATCATGTCGCCCGCACAAGTCGGAGCCTTGACGTGGTCGCACTCCTGGCGGGCTGGATCGTCGCGGCGATCTCGGCTGGTGGCTATGCCGGCGTCGCCCTGCTGATGGCGATCGAGAGCGCCTGCATCCCGATTCCATCGGAAATCATCATGCCGTTTGCCGGCTATCTGGTTTCGACCGGGCGCTTCAACCTGTGGTGGGCGGCGCTGGCGGGTGCGGTCGGCAGCAATCTCGGCTCGACCGTCGCCTATTACGTCGGCGCGATCGGCGGACGCCGCTTCGTGGACCGCTGGGGCTCGTGGATATTGCTCGACCTGCGCGACCTGGATCGGGCCGAGCGGTTTTTCCTCCGGTTCGGCAGGCCGGCGGTGCTGATCGGGCGCGTTCTGCCGGTGGTGCGGACGTTCATCGCGCTGCCCGCAGGCGTCGCGCGGATGCCGCAGGTGCCGTTTCAGATCTACACCTTCCTGGGTTCCTTTGTCTGGTGTCTGGTGCTCGCCTATGTCGGCCAGCAGCTCGGCGCGCGCTGGAACAGCGACCTCCGGCTGGGCGCCGCGCTGCATCGGGCGGACGCGGCGATCGTCGTCCTGGTGCTCGCGGGACTCGGCTGGTTCGTTTGGCACCGCTTGCGGCGCCGCTAGCGCAAATTCGGCGACCGGACCGCGATGGCGGAGCGCCGCCATCGGGGCACGGCGGTCTGGCCACTGCCGGACGGCAGCCCTATCGTTGTCCCGCGCCACCCATCAAGGATCCCGGATGCGCCGAACCGCCACTGTCGCCCTCATGCTGACGCTCGCCATGACCGGTCCGCTCGCAGCGCAGGCAGCGGAGCCGCCGCCGCATGCGTGGCTGTTCGGCGCCTGGATCGGTGGCATGTTTCCCCCGCCGGTGACGCTCAGCGCGCGCGAGTGCCTGGCGCAGCCGATGGTGATCTTCACGCGCGACGTGGTGATGCGCGCGGTGATGACCAGTCCCGCCTATGTGCAGCGGCTGATCGACACGGCGCGCGCCACGGCGAACGGTTTCCAGGTGCGGCTGCTGCCGCCGCGATCGGCCGCCGATTCGGGCTTCGGCTGCCCCAATCCGGACGTGCTGCCGGTGCAACGGCGCGGCGACAATGAGATCGCCTTTCCCGGCTGCACCGATTTTCCCTTTCCGCTGATCCGCTGCGCCACGCGCTGACGCGCCGCGCGGCCACTACCGAGGAGATGTCCCGCCAATGACCCGAACCGTCGCCCGCCTGCTGGCCGAAAGCCTGGAAGCGCATGACGTGGACCAGATCTTTTGCGTCCCCGGCGAGAGCTATGTGGGCTTCACCAGCGCCATCCTGCAGCGCAACACCATCCGCATGGTGGTGTGCCGGCACGAGGGCGGCGCGGGCTACATGGCGGTGGCCGACGGCCGGCTGCGCAACCGCGCCGGCTGCTGCATCGTGTCGCGCGGCCCCGGCCTGTCCAATGCGATGGTGTCGCTGCACTCGGCCTATCACGACGCGACGCCGATGGTGATGCTGGTGGGCCAGGTGGAGCGCAAGGATTTCGGCCGACTGGCGTTGCAGGAACAGAATTATTCGCGGTTGCTGTCCGACGTCACCAAGCTGGTGATCGAGGTGAACGAGCCGGAACAGGCGTCCGAAGCGATCGCGCGCGCCTTCCATGTGGCGGAGAGCGGCACGCCCGGGCCGGTGGCGGTCATTCTCCCGGAGGACATCTTTGACGAAACCACCGATGTGGAGCCGGACCTGCCGCGGCCGCGGGTTCTGGCGGGGCCGCGCGCCGCCGATCTCGACCGGTTGGCGGATCTGCTGACGAAGGCGGAACGGCCGCTGATCCTGGTGGGCGGCGCGCTGCTGGCCGACGCGCTGTATGATGACGCGGTGTACGGCGATCTTGTCCGGGTTGCCGAGGAATGGATGCTGCCGATCTGCCCGACGCATCGTCGCCCGACGCTGTTCGACGCGCGGCACCCGAACTATGGCGGCTATATGGGAATCCGTGTGCCTCGCGAACTTATCGCGGAGATGAAACGCGCTGACCTGATGGTCGCGCTGGGCGAGCGGCTGACCGATACGGTGAGCCAGTCGTACAGTTTTCCCTCGGCACCGCAGCCGCAACTGCCGCTGGTGCATGTCTGGCCGGATGCCAACGAGGTCGGGCGCGTGTTCCGCCCCGATCTGGGCATCGCCGCGGACCCGCACGAGGTGCTGCGGGCGCTGCTGGCGCGTGGAGCCCCGGCGGGTGCGGCGAAGCGCAAGGGCTGGGTGGACGGGCTGCACGCGATCCACCGCAAGCTGCTGGAAAAGACCTGGGAGCCGACCACCGACGGCGTGAATTTTGCCGCCATTGTCTGCGAAGTTGACAAGCACCTGGCACTCGACGCGACGGTAACGTCGGATGCCGGCAATTTCGGCTCGTTCATCCATCGCTATATCGGCTTCAAGCCGGGCCAGGTGTTCCTGTCGTCGATCGTCGGCGCGATGGGCTCCGGCATGCCGATGGCGGTCGCCGCGACGCTGCGCCGGCCGGGCACGCAGGTGGTGGCGTTCATGGGCGACGGCGGTGCGCTGATGATGGGCAACGAGATCGCCACCGCCTGCCAATACGGCGGCAATCCGATCATGGTGATTTCCGACAACCAGATGTACGGCACGATCGGCATGCACAGCTACGTGCGCTATCCGGACCGGCCGTTCATGGACGGCACAAGGCTGACCAACCCGGATTTCGCCGCCTGGGCACGGTCGTTCGGCGCCGAGGGAATCACCATCCGCGAGGAGAACGAAGTGGCCGGCGGCATCGCACGGGCCTTCGCGGTGAAGACCAAACCCGTGGTGGTGCACTGCCTGACCTCGGCAATCCAGATGAGCGCGTGGCGGCGGTATCAGGGGGAGCGGTTGCCGTAACGGCAGAGCGGGGCTTGCCCCGATGCGCATCGCCCTGATCCACGCGCTGAGCCACTCGGTGCCGGCGATCGTCGCCGCCTTCGGCCGCGAATGGCCCGAAGCCACGCTCGCCAACCTGCTCGACGACTCGCTGTCCGCCGACCTGGCGCGCGACGGCGCGCTGACGCCGGCGATGACCGAGCGTTTCCTGGCGCTGTCCCGCTATGCCAAACATTGCGGGGCCGACGGTATCCTGTTCACCTGCTCCGCGTTCGGTCCGTGCATCGAAGCCTGCGTTCACGATCTCGCGCCGCTGCCGGTGCTGAAACCGAACGAGGCCATGATCGAGGAGGCGGTGGCGCTCGCCGGGCCATCGGCGCGCATCGGCCTGCTGGCGACGTTCGCGCCGACGCTGGTGTCCATGCCGGCGGAATTCGCCGCCGTCGCGCCGCTGGTGACGGTGGTGCCGTGCCTGGCCGCGGCAGCCTTGCCGGCGTTGGACCGCGGCGACCCGGCCGCGCATGATCGCGCCGCGGCCGAGGCGGCGGCTGCTTTGCGGGATTGCGACGTGGTGGTGCTCGGCCAGTTCAGCCTGGCGCGGGCCGCGCCGCTGGTCGCCGTGGCCACCGGCAAGACGGTGCTCACCACGCCGGATTCCGCGGTGCGTAAATTGCGACGCCTGTTGATCCCGTCAGCAAAGGCAGCGTGACATGACCCTGGACGAATTTTGCGCCACCGTGGCCGAGCCCACCCCGCCCGAAGGCCTCAGCGACGCGCTGCAAACTTTGTGGTGGGATGCCAAGGGCGACTGGAACCGCGCACATCATTGCGTGCAACAGGATCGCGAGCGCAGCGGATCGAGCGTGCACGCCTACCTGCATCGCAAGGAGGGCGACATGAGCAATGCCGCCGGCTGGTACAGCCGCGCCGGCCGCGTGCCGCCGACCGGCAGCCTGGAGACCGAGTGGCGGTCGCTGGCCAAGGAACTGCTGGGCGACGTATAGCCGGCCCCCCTGTCGTTGCCAGGCGCGCAAGCAACTGATGCCAACCGCCCGAAAGGTTGACTCGTCAGGAGGCCAGCCGAGCGACCGCCATGTCATTGCCAGCGACCGCAATGACAGGCTCCCCGGTGCCCACGGACGTACGTCAGCCTTTCGGGCGGTTGGTGTGACTCCCCCCCTCCCTTGTGGGACGGGCCGTTTCCTGTTTACCGATGCCGACGCGATCCGCTCGCGGTACATCGTTACGTTCCGGGATGGACGTTGGGGGATCCCGGGGCGATCGAGATTGGCGGCGTAGCGGGATGGCGGTCGCGCGCATGACAGGGCATGATCGCCCGGAACAGGAGCTTGACCGGGAGGACGGATGATGGACGCCGATGCCAAGAAGACGACGCTGCGGATGATCCCTTACGGAATCTACGTGCTGACCGCCGATGACGGCAAGGGCAATATCGGTGCGGCGACGGTGAACTGGGTGACGCAGGCCTCGTTTGCGCCGCCGCTGGTCGTGGTGGGGGTGAAGGCGGATTCCGGTGCGCACACCGTGGTGAAGGGCACCGGAAAATTCGCGCTGAACATGCTGGGGAAGGACCAGAGGGGGCTGGCGTTCACCTTCTTCAAGCCGGCAAAACTGGAAGACGGCAAGCTGTCCGGCCAGTCGTTCCACCTTGGCGCCAACGGCACGCCGATCCTGGATGCGGCTATCGGCGCGGTCGAATGCCAGGTGAAGACGATCGTCGAACTGGGCGACCACCACATCGTGGTGGGCGAGGTGACCGAGGCGCATCTGCCGAAGCCGCTGGACGGCCGGCCGGACGCGGCGATCCTGGAGATGAAGGATCTCGGCGACAACGTGTACTACGGGGGCTGACCACAAAACCTCGCCCGCGCAGCGGCAGAGGGAGGCAGGGAGCCAATCATGATCAGCAAATTTGCCACGGTTTATCCCGGTCACGTCGATATGCCCGATCGTGGCCAGGATGCGACGCCGGCGAACGAGCGGCGGTTTTCCAACGACCAGCTTGCCGGGGTGTTCGCCAAGACGGAAGCGGTCGCCAAGGTGATGGACGAGACCGGCTGGGACACGCTGTGGCTGGCCGAGCACCATTTCCAGTACGAGGGCTACGAGGTGTTGCCGAACCTGCTGATGGCGGCGGTGCATCTCTGCCACCTCACGCACAACCTGAAGATCGGCTGCGGCTTCAACATCGCGCCGATGTGGCATCCGCTGCGGCTCGCCGAGGACTATGCCTGCGCCGACATCATGACCAAGGGCCGCACGGTGTTCGGCGTCGGCCGCGGCTACCACTCACGCGAAGTGGAAACGTTCGGCGCGCCGATCCTCGACCAGGAGGCCAACCGGGAATTGTTCGAAGAGCAGGTGGAGATCATTTTTAAGGCGTTCGAGAATGAACGGTTTTCGCATCGCGGCCGGCACTACACGCTGCCGCCGGAGGTGCCGTATCGCGGCTACACGCTGAAGGAGCTGACGCTGGTGCCGCGGCCGATCCGCCGCCCGGTGGAATGTTGGCAGCCGGTGGTCAGCGCCAGCGCGCGCGGGCTGGATTTCATGGTGAAGCACGGCATCAAGGGCGCGGTCGGCGGCGGCGCGGCGACGATGCAGGCCGGGCCGATCACCGCTTACCAGGACGCGGCGCACCGCGCCGGCAAGGACCTGAAGCTCGGCGAAAACCTGATGATCGGGATCTTCGTGCATCTGGCGGATACGCAGGCGAAGGGGTTGCAAGAGATCACGCCGCTCTATGAAGAACATGCCAAGATGTTCGCGCCGCTCGGCTTCCTGCCTGGCGTGACGAAGGAGCAAATCGCGGCCATCGGGCAGCGGGGCGGCTGGTATGCGGCGGGCGTGCCGACAGTAGAGCACTACATGAAGATGGGCGCCTGGTTCACCGGCCCGCCGGAGGAACTGGTAGCCTATCTGCGTGACCTGGAGTCGCGCTATCCGGGCCTGGAGCACATCAACCTGTCCACCCCGATCGGCACGCCGCTCGCGATCATGCAAGAGCAGTTCAGGTGGATTTCGGAGGCGGTGATGCCGGCATTCTTGCGGAGGGGGGGGTCCAGATGATGCGGTTGCTTTTCATGGCAACCACGATCCTGCGTTGCGGCCACGCCGATTCCTTCAGCGTCAGGCGGACTTTCACGTGGCCTGGACCGCGGAACAGGGTCCGGCCGAAGCGCTTCACGTAGAAGCGCAGTTGCGATACCGAGCCGTCCGCCGTCACCCAACCCCAGTTGACCACCAGCTTGCGGGCCGGCGTGGTGGCTGCTGGCGAGAGCGAGTCGCGGTCCATCGGTTTATCGATGGACCGGTTGCTGCGGACCGGGCGCGCGACCAGGAACGGCCATCGGACAGCGACGGCGCGAACATAGAAGTTCGGGTTGGCGCTTTCGCCGATCACCGCGGCCAGGTGCCAGCCGTCGGTCGAGACCTCCGACACGATCACGGCAAACCGCGGGACGGCCGGCATCAGCCGGCTTGCTTCGCCGGGATCGGTCTGGTCGATGCCCTCGCTGTCGTCCTCGGGATCGGGGCGGAACAGGATGGCCATCAGTGGCTGCGCAGCTCTTCGCCGGCCAGCCGCTCGCACAGTTTGGCCATTTCGGTGTGATCGGCGTCCGGGCCGAACATGGTCTGTGCCGCCAGCACCAATTCCTTGCACAAGGCGCCCACCGGCGTGGGCGTGCCGGTCTCGCGGCCGACCTGTAACGCGATCGAAACGTCCTTTGCCAGCAGGCCCATGGTGAATCCCGCATCGAACGAGCGCGACAGCACGAACTGCTTGAACTTCTTCTGCGTCGAGTTGTTCATGCCGGTCGCCGCATTCAGCACGTCCACCATGACGGCAGGGTCAAGACCGAAGCGCTGGCCGATCAACAACGCCTCGATCCCGATGAGAAAGCCGCCGGTGGAGACAAGGTTGTTCAGCGCCTTCATCGCCTGGCCGGAACCCACCGCGCCGGTGCGCAGCACGGAGGTGCCCATCGCCGACAACACCGGCATGACGCGGTCGATTACCGCCGCGTCGCCACCCACCATGATGGCGAGCTGCCCGGTCTTCGCGCGCGGCACGCCGCCGGAGACGGGTGCGTCGATCAGGCAGCCGCCGAGCGCATGCACGCGTTCGGCGAGTTCCTGCGTCGCCGACGGCACGCCGGAACTCATTTCGATCACTACGGCGCCGGGGCGCATGCCGGCCAGCACATTGTCGTCGCCGTTCGCCAGCACTTGGGCGACGATGGCGCTGGTCGGCAGCATGGTCACCACCACGTCGGAGTCCGCGGCGAGTTGGCGCAGCGTATCCGGTGCGTCGCCGCCGATCTGCTGCACGAAATTGTTGGCGACCTCGCGCCGGGAGTCGTTCACGCGCACGTTGAAACCGGCGCGCACCAGGCAGGCCGCCATCGGCCAACCCATATTGCCGACGCCGACAAATCCGACGCTGGGTTTTTCAGTCATGGCGCTCAACCCTTCGCGCTATCGACGTCCTTGAACACTTCGGTCGCGATGCGGAACGCCTCCAGGCAGGCGGGAATGCCGCAATAGGCGCCGATCTGCAGCAGGATTTCCTTGATTTCCTCCCGCGTCACGCCGTTGTTGAGCGCGGCCCGCAGGTGCAGGCGAAACTCGGCGCCGCGGTTCAAGGCGGCCAGCATGGTCAGGTTGATCATGCTGCGGGTCTTGCGCGGCAGGCCGGGGCGGGTCCAGATCATGCCCCAGGCGACCTCGGTGGTCATCTGCTGGAACGCCGCGTTGAAGTCGTCGGCGCGCGCGATCGAGCCATCGACATAGTCGGCGCCGAGCACCTCCCGCCGCACGTTCAGCCCCTGCTTGAACAGATCGCTCTGGTATTCCGGGCGGTTCGGAATCTCCGGCATGGCGCGTCTCCGTGTTGTCGCGAATGCGGCGGACCGTAGAGATTGCCCGCGCGCGCGGCAAGCGGCCGGCCGCCGACGTTGCCCGGACTGGCAAGCGCGGCGGCAACGACATCGCGCGCCGTTGTCAGCCGTCCGGGACGGGCCGGCGCCACGGCACAGGCGGGGTTCAGCGTCCGCGGAACACCAGCTTGCGGCGTTCCTTGTGCGCGCGGATGCCTTCCGGCATGTCCTCGCTCGCGCGCACCCGCGCCCAGGACCTGGCTGACCGCGACCATGCGCTCGACCGGCCCGCCCGGCAGCACCTCGGCGGCGAGCCGCTTCAGCGCGGCCATCACCAGCGGCGCGGACTCCGGCATCTGCTCTGCCATGGCCAGTGCCTCCGCCTCGTGCGTGCCGTTCGGCACCACCCGGTTGACGAAGCCGACCTCATAGGCGCGCTGCGCGGAAACCTTGCTGCCCAACAGCATCATTTCCATCGCCAGCTTGTGCGGCATGCGCGCGGCCAGCGAGCTGATCATGCCGACCGTGGTGCCCAGCTTCGCCTCGGGATAATAGAAGATCGTGTTTTCCGCGGCGGCCATCAGGTCGCACATCATCACCAGCACGATGCCGCCGCCGACGCACCGGCCGGAGGTGGCGGCGTTCGGGCCACGCTAACACAGCGGCTTCGCCATCTGCACGATGCCGCTGATATAGACGTCATCCCAGTCTTCCTCGGCGTACCCTGCCTTGGCGTAGAAGCCCACGGCATCCGGCGTGGCGTACAGAACGGTCCTGGAGCAACCATGCCGGCGTGCGAAGTCCTCGGCGAGCCGCACCAGGACGCGGCCGCAGCCCTTGCTCTGCGAGGCGGGCTCGATCGCGACCAGGCGCAGTCCGGCTTGTCCGTTCCCGGCGATGTCGATGCGAATGGTGCCGATCGGCTGGTCGGCCGCGCACAGCAGCAGCGCATGGTGGCCGGGTGCGTGGTCGTCCGGGTGCTCGATGGCGTATTTGCGCGATTCCAGCAGCACGTCCCGGTGGATGCGGTGATAGACCTCCCAATCTTCCGGCGAAGCCGGCGGGCGCAGGCAATACGGGCCGTGATGCGCGTCTGGCATGGTGGCCGGGAGTTTGCGCGGACGGCTCGCTGGCCTCAAGTGCCGCGGTCCCCAGGGGAATCGCTCGAAAAAGTCAGGCCGTGCCTTGCAGGACGGCGTGGAGGTAGTCTGGGTCCCATCCCGCCAGTTTGCGGCGGACCTTGAGGCTCTTGCCTGGTTTGGTCGCACGCAGCAGGTTCATCACCA
>DATLQW010000073.1:0-110557 GCA_035535035.1 Acetobacteraceae bacterium | reverse complement strand
GCTCGGGAATTTTTCGCCCGCCGAGCCGATGACGTTCACGATCACCCCTGCCCGCCGCGCCTTCATCGCCGCATAGACCACCCGGCAGAACGAGATGTAGCCGAACACCTTCAGGTCCCAGGCGCGGCGCCAGCGCTCGTCATCCACCGACAGCAGATCGCCGGGCGGGATGGCGCCGGCGTTGTTCACCAGAATGTCGAGCGCGCCCGCCTCGGCCGCCACGCGCCGCACCGAGGCGTCGCTCGACAAATCGGCGGCGATCGTCCGCACGTTCACCTGCCGCCGCTCCCGTATCCCCTCCGCCGCCGCATCCAGCGGCCCTTGCTCTCGCGCCACCAGGATGACGTTGCAGCCTTCGTCGGCCAGCACCTGCGCCGACGCACGGCCGATGCCCTTCGAGCCGCCGGTGACCAGCGCCGTCTTGCCTTGCAATCCCAGGTCCATATCTCATGCCGCCTTTCGCATTCCCGCCTGCCAGGCCCGGCACGCATCCCCGAACGCACGGAAGATTGCCAGGCTCGCCGTATCGTCCGCGTAACCCCATTCCGGGTGCCATTGCACGCCCAGCACCCAACCGGGCGTGTCGGGCGCGCGGACGGCTTCGATGGTCCCGTCCGGCGCCACCGCCTCCACCACCAGCCCGGGTGCGACCTGGTCCACCGCCTGCGCGTGCAGCGAGTTCACCAGGATGTTGGACGCCCCCACCACGCGGGACAGGCCACCGGACAGCGCCACCAGATGGCGCGGGGTGTAGCGTTGCTCGATGGTGTCGCCGGCGCCGCGATGGTCGAAGCGACCGGGTTCGGTGTGCACCGCCTGGAACAGCGTGCCGCCCAGCGCGACGTTCAGCTCCTGGATGCCGCGGCAGATCGCCAGCACTGGGATGCCGCGCGCGATCGCCTCGGGGATCAGGCGCAGGGTGGTGGCGTCGCGCTCCAGGTCGTGCAGGTCGGGCGTGCGGGATTCGCCGCCGGCGTAGTGGTCGGGATGCACGTTGCTGGGGCTGCCGGACAGCAGCAGGCCGTCGAGCCGGTCCAGAACCGCGAGTTGCGGCTCGCCAAGCGGGGGGATCATGATCGGCACCGATCCGGCGCCGCCCAGCACAGCGGCGGCGTAGCGGGCCGGGGTGTCGTGGCGCAGCAGGCCGTTCACCAGCCGCGCGCAGGCCGGAATGCCGACGATGGGGGTCATGGGCACATACTATGCCCGCGGGCGCAGCAGGTCCGCAATCACCATGCCCAGCGCCCCGCACAGCATCAGCGCCGCCATGCCACGCGGGGTGCCGTCGGTGAGCAGCCCGACCAGCAGGCCGCTGGTGGCGCCCAGCGTGTATTGCGCCATCCCCATCAGCGCCGAGGCGCTGCCGGCATGCCTCGCGTGGCCCTGCAGCGCGCCGGCGGTGGTGTTGCCGTTGCTGAACCCCTGGCAGCTCAACGCGACGAAGATCGGAGCGACGATCACCGGCAGCACATGGACGCCGGCGAACGCCAGCACCGTCAACGTTGCGGTGGCAGCGAGCGAGACCCTCGCGATAACCCGCAGCATGAAGGACAGGCCGACCCGCGGCAGCAGCCTCGCGTTGACCTGCGAGCCGGCGATCAGCCCGCAGGAGCACAGGCCGAAGATCAGCGCGAACTGCCACGGCGCCAGGCCGAAGCCCAGGATGAACACCGGGGAAGAACCCGCCAGATACGCGAACATGCAGAAGCTGCCGCCGGCGCCCATCGCGGCATGCGTCAGGAAGCCTCGGTCGCGCAGGATGCCGGCATAGCGGGCGAGCTGCTTCGCCAGGCCCAGGTGGGTGCGGCGGGCCGGCGGCAGCGTCTCCGGCAACAGGCGCCACGCCATGGCGCAGCCGACCGCGCCATACAGCGCGAGGATCCAGAAGATGACCCGCCACTGCGCGAAGGTCAGCACCGCGCCGCCGATGCTGGGCGCCAGGATCGGCGCGACGCCCATCACCAGAGTCAGGCGCGACATCAGGATTGCGGCATGGTGGCCCTCGGCCAGGTCGCGCACCATGGCGCGCGGCACCACCATCCCCGCCGAAGCGCCGATCGCCGCCACCGCGCGGAAGATCGCCAGCCAGGTGAGGCTCGGCGCCAGGGCGCAGCCGATCGCGGCCAGGGTGAAGCTTGCGGTGCCGATGACCAGCGGCGTGCGGCGGCCGAAGCGATCCGACAGCGTGCCCATCGTGATCTGCCCCACCGCCAGCCCGGCGAACCAGGTCGCCAGCGTGAGCTGCGCGGTGCCGGGGGCGGTGCCGAAGGTATGCTCCACCGCCGGGAAGGCGGGCAGGTACATGTCGGTGGCGGCGGGGCCGACAGCGATGAAGTAGCCGAGCAAGCTGGGCAGCCAGGAGGGGACCGGTGTGGGCGCGTTGGGGGATGGCGGCGGCATGGCGCGGAGGCGTTGTAGCGCCGGAGGCCGCGGTCGCGAAATGGGGGAAAACCGATCACGCGCCCGGGTCCGGCGACCGCACGGCGGAACCGAGCCCTTCGGTGGATAAATTGGTGCGGTCGAGAAGACTCGAACTTCCACGGGGTTGCCCCCACAAGCACCTCAAGCTTGCGCGTCTACCATTCCGCCACGACCGCCCGTGGGGTAAGCAAGGCGGCGGGGTATAGCCGATGAACGACACCGCTTCAATTGCTGCCGCACCCGGTTCAATTGCTGCCGCAGCCGGCGCGGAGGGTCGGGTCGATGCCCGGGCCGGGTTCGGGGACGGCCCCCATGACGACCGCCCGCCAGCAGCGCCGGAATGGCAGGTGTCCGAGGGCCTCACGCCCTATCCCGACGCACTGGGTGCCATGCGGCAGCGCGTGGCGGCGATCCGTGCCGGTACGGCACGGGAGAACGTGTGGCTGGTGGAGCACCCGCCGCTCTACACCGCCGGGACCTCGGCACGGCCGGAGGACCTCACCGAACCGGCGCGTTTCCCCATTTTCGCCGCCGGACGGGGCGGGCAGTGGACCTATCACGGCCCCGGCCAGCGCACCGCGTATGTCATGCTCGACCTCACCCGCCCGCACGGCAGCGTGCCCGCGCGCGACATCGGCTGCTATGTGCACGGGTTGGAGGCGTGGCTGATCCGCGCGCTGGATCGGTTCGGGGTGCGCGGCGAGCGCCGGCAGGGGCGGATCGGCATCTGGGTGACCGATTCACGGGTCGGGCCCGGGGGCCGTCGTGGCGCCGAGGCCAAGATCGGCGCGATCGGCGTGCGGGTCAGCCGCTGGGTGAGCTGGCATGGCGTGGCACTGAATGTCGCGCCCGACCTGGCGCATTTCTCCGGCATCGTGCCCTGCGGCATCCGTGAGCACGGGGTCACCAGCCTCGCCGCGCTGGGCGTCGCCGCGACCATGGCGGATGCGGACGCCGCCTTGCGCGATGCGTGGGAGGACGTGTTCGGCGCCGCCGGCGCGGGCTGCCCTATGCCATAGGCGCCTGGTGGAAGCCGGGGCCATCCGGCGGGTCGGCCAGCTCCTCGTCGATGCTGGCCACCTCGGCCATGCGCGGACCGCGGCGGCACAGGCGCAGCAGTTCCTCCACCGCCGCCACGTCGCCGGCGACCAGCGCCTCCACCGCGCCGTCTGTCCGGTTGCGCACCCAACCGGACACTCCCAGCGTCCGGGCCTGGACCACCATCCAGGCGCGGAACCCCACGCCCTGCACCCGTCCCGCAATCACCAGACGCTTCGCGTTCATCCCGGCTGCTCTTTTGACAACGCAATGAACTGGCCGGCCAGGGCGATGTCGGCGGCGACCGCGCCGCGGCGGGCGGCGGCTGCCGCGTCCTCGCCCCATTGCTCAGCCTGGAACAACTCGTCGAGCGCGCCAAGCGCGTGCGCCGCCGGCGCGTCCAACTCGCCCGCCGCCAAGGCGAGGCCCAGCACCAAGCTGCCAAGCGCCGGCACGGCGATGCCGAGCGCCGCCAGCACCTCCAGGTCCAGCGCCGCCACCGCGCGGCGCAGTGCCGCGACGCTGTCGCGATGCTGGCTGATCGGCGCGACCCCGGTGGCGACGCGCAACGGCGCGTCATGGGTCAGTGCGGCCCAGTCGAGCCAGGGTTGCCAGGCGCGGGCCTGGCGCCGCACCAGCGCCTCGGGTGTTTCGGCGCGGTAGCACAGCAGGTCATGCTCGCCGTAACGCGCGACGGCGTCGATGGCGGCGGTTGGATCGGGGGCGATGCGCTGCTGCGCGGTGCCGGCGAGGCGGGTCAACGGGGTGTCGGCGAACGACATCTCGCCGCCCTTGGCGCCACCCGCCGCCTGCCACTCGGCGGCGATCGCCGCGGCGAGTGGATGGGACCGGACCCGCAGCTCGGTGCCGCCCGGCAGGCGCATGGGGCGGGCATCGAGCAGTACGGCGTGGCCTTCGTCGGTGGGGGTAACGGTCGCGGTGACCCAGAAGCGCTTCATGGCACGCTACCCCTCCTGTGCTGCGCGCGGGTCGAGGCGCGGGTTGACCACCTGTCGGCGGTGGCCGACCCACCTTGAATCAAGCCGCGCAGGTCGCGGGAGCGTGCGAGGCTCCCCCTCCCCCCAACCTTGATCCGCTTCGCGGCTCAAGCCCTCAACGGGAGGGGGAGTTTGATTCTTGCGAGGGCGCCAAGGGTGGCGCTGGTGCGTTGCGCCCCTCACCCGGCGCCTGCCGCCGGCTTCCGCCGCAGCGCGAAGGAAGCGTGCTCGGCTCAATGGAACAACTCATGCAGCAAGGCCCCCGGGCTGCTCGGCTTCGGCTTTCCCCCCGCGTTCGGCGCGCGCGCCGGCGGCGGCGCCTGGCCGCGGGCCAAGGCCAGCGGACCGGCGCAGGGGTCGCCGGAGCCGCCGCCCAGCAGCTTGTCGGCGCCGACCAAGCCACCGAGCAAACCCAGCGGGGTCGCGCTGCCGAGCACCGCGCCGGCCACGGTGCCCGCGTTGGACTCGGCGGTGCCGAGCGCATTGACCGCGACGTTGGGCGACCGGACGGGGCCGGTGACTCGCAACGGCACGACAATGCCGGTGCCCGCGATGCGGCCTTGCGGGCGCAACTGCAAGGCGAGCGTCTCCTCGCCCAGGTTCACGCTGCCGGTGGCGTCCATGGTCAGCAGCGACGAGTCCAGCAGCAGGGTGCGCAGCGTGGCCACGCCGTGTCGCGCGTCGGCGCGCAGGGCGAAGCAGCGCAGGCTGGTCGAGCCGCCATGCGACAGCATCCCTAGCAGATTGGCCTTTTGCAGCACCGGCCCGAGCAAGCGGTTGAGCAATTGCGCGTCGATGGTGCCGTTCTGCATCGCCAGGCCCAGGGTGCCGTCGAGCCCCGCCGCGATGGCGTGCGGCGTGTTGCCGGCGCCATGCAGGTTCGCATAGATCTCCAGCTTGCCGCTGGCATAGCCGGGCAGGCCGGCGGCGGCGAGCAGGGGCGCCACCTCCAGCCCGGGCGCATGCAGCGTTACGGCGACGGGTGGGGCCGGCGCGGTGGCGTCCACGTTCAGGCTGGCAGTGAGGGGGCCTTCCGGGAGCGTGGCGGAAAGCGGGTCGATGCGCAGCTTGCCGCCCTGCAACACGACATGCAGGTTGATCGAGCGGTAGTCGGCACCGCCGCTCTTGAGGTCGACGACCGACACGGCGAGGTCCGCGTTGGCCTGGCGCAGCAGGGCGAACGGGATCGGGGTGTCCGGGAACAGCCGCCCAGCACTGGCCGCCCTGGGCGGCGGCGGCGCGGCGGGGCGAGCCGGGCTGCCGGCGGCGGGCGGCGGCGGGGCGGTCACCGGCCTGCCCGCGGCGGCCAGCAGGGCGTCGGCGTCGATGCGGGCGGCGTGCAGCGTGCCGGTCAGCGCGGGGGGTGGGCCGGACGCCACCGCGATATTGCCCGACAGGTCGCCATCCGCCGTGGTCAGGGTCATGTCGTGCAGCGCGGCGCCGTGGAGGAAACCGCCGGGCGCGTCGGTAAGCTGCCCCTGGAAGGCGATCCGCGTCACCGCCGGCAGCCTGCGGTGGGCCAGCGGCGAGAGCAGACTGAGGTCGGGGATGGAGGCGTCGAGCGCGAGGTCGGCGCCGGACAGGGTTTCCGGATGCGCCACGGCGCCCTTCACGGTCAGGCTGGCATTGGCCGCTTGCAGGGTGAGGTCCACCGGCACCGGCGCGGCCGGCTGGCCGGTCAGCAGAGCGGCGGGCGCGCCGACCGTCGCGGTCAGGGTCACCGGCGTATCGGCCATGGTCACCCGGGCGTTGATCCGCACCGGCTGGTTCTGTTTCGGCGCGTCGATGTCCACCGAGACGATGCGCAGCCCGCCGACATAGGCGCCCAGATCGGCGGCGCCGAGATGCAGGGTCGCGCGGGCGACATGCGGCACCGGTCCGCCGCTGTCGGAGATTTTGGTGGCGAGATGCACGTCGTGCAGCGGCGGCAGCCGGACCCCGGGCAGCAGGGGGGCGAGCGCGGTGAGGTCGGGAATGGTGCCGTCCAGCGTGAGATTGTAGCCGCTGCCTTGCAGCGGGTGGGTCAGCGCGCCATCGACCGACAGCGTCGCCCCGGCGGCGGCGAGGGTCAGCTTCACCGGCCATGGGGTACCGGCATCCGGCTGTTGCAGGCGGGCCAGCGGACCGACCTGGCCGCCCAGCCTGAACGCCACGCCGTTATAGGCGGCGTCCGCCGCCAGGGTCAGCGGTGCGCCGGGCGAGGCGGATTGCGCGGTCAGCTGCTTCACCGCGAGGATTGCCGTCTTGCCGGTGCGGTCGTCGCGCCAGGCCAGCGTGCCATCCTCGATCTGCACGTCGTGGAAGCTGATCTGGGTGCTGGACTTGCTGCCGGCCGACGGGGGGGCGCCGGCCGGCGGCGCGGCGCCTGGAGCGGGAGCTGGGGTGAACCGCCAGTTCGGGCGCCCTTGCGCGTCCTGTTCCAGCAGGATGTCGGGACGCAGCAGGATCAGGCGGGCGATCTCGAACCTGCCGCGCAGCAGCGGCAGCACGGCGAGTTGCAGGTCCAGCCGGCCCAGCGTCGCCATTTGCGGGCGGGAATAGCCGGGCGGATTGGCGAAGGCCACGTCGCGCAACTCCACCGTCGGCCAGAGCGACCATTTCAGGCCGATGGGGCCATTCAGCGCCAGGTCGCGTCCGGTCGCCTGCTTCACCGCGGCCTCGATGCGCGGCTTGAGGCTGTTGGGGTTGAAACGGGCGAGGAACACCGCGCCGGCGCCTATCGCCAACACCACCGCCGCCGCCAGCCCGAGCAAGCCATAACGCCAGGCGCGTCGCGCCATGCTGATTCGCTCCCGTCGGTTTGGTTTCTCCCCTCCCTCGAGCCCCCTTCCTCAAGGGAGGGGGAGGACACCTTGTCTCGCCTTGCCTTGCCTTGCCCGCCGCCGGTCCCGGCCCTCGGATTACCGCCCTGTGTCGCGCCGCGGGGTGCGCGCCGACGGCGCGTGAAACCCGAGCGTGCGGAACGTGTCCGCCATGTGGGGCGGCAGGTCGGCCTCCACCAGCAGCATGCCGCCATCGGGATGCGGCAAAGCCAAGGCGCGGGCATGCAGATGCAGGTCATCGGACAGGCCCTCGATGGTGCCGGCGAAGGCGCCGTTCTGGTCGGGCCGGGCGTATTTTATGTCGCCCAGGATGGGGGCGCCGATGGCGACGCAGTGCACCCGCAACTGGTGGGTGCGGCCGGTGCGCGGCTGTAATTCCAGCCAGGCGAGTTTTTGCCCCGCGTGGTCGAGCGTGCGGTAGTCGGTGATGGCGCGGGCGGCGTCCGGATCGCCCGGCTCGGCGATGGCGGTGCGCTCGCCGCGGGCGCCGCCGATGCGGACCAGGGGCAGGTCGATACGGCCCTGGAGCGGGATCGGGAGGCGGGCGGTGACGGCCCAATAGGTTTTCTCGATGTCCCGGCCGCGGAACAGGGCGGCCAGTTTGGCGGCGGTGCCGGGGGTGCGGGCGAGCAGCAGCACGCCAGAGGTGTCGCGGTCGAGGCGGTGGACCAGGCGCGGGCGGTCCGGCGCGCCGAAGCGCAGCGCGTCGAGCAAGGCGTCGAGGTGGTGGGTGATGCCGGGGCCGCCTTGCACCGGCAGGCCGTGCGGCTTGTTGATCGCGATGATGTGGTCGTCGCGGTAGAGCACCAGGCGTTGCAGGTCCTGCTGCACCAACGGGTCGATCTCGGTGGGCGGTTTTGGGGTGCGAGGCTGGGCGGCGGGCAGCGGCGGGATGCGCACGGACTGGCCGGGGGCGAGGCGGGTGGCGGCGTCGGCGCGGTGGCCGTCCACGCGGACCTGGCCGGTGCGGCACAGTTTCTGGATGGCGCTTTGCGGCAGGCCGGGGAAGTGGCGGCGGAACCAGCGGTCCAGGCGGATGTCGGCTTCGTCGGGGGTGACGGCGCGGGTGGATTGGGTCATGGGAGTGACGCGGGCTGTGGAGGGCTGGTGGGCCGGCGTCAAGGTGGCGGTGGCACAGTCCGGGGCAGTCGCGGTCGCGGCGGGTTGCTGTCGCGGACCGGCGCGAGGACCTGCGGCGCTGTTTCGGTTCAACCTGGAGCAGCAGCATGGCCGGCGGGCATCGCCGGCGGCCGGTTAGGACGGTAGCGCAACGAAAACGGGCGAATCACGACGGCGGGACCGCCCTGGAACGGCCCCGTGCATATGGTTGCATGCCGTGGTCCGTCCTTGCTCAGGGCGGGCCGGTGGCGCTGGCTGCGGCTGTTTGTGGTTCCGGTTGCGGCCACCATTTCGGCCATAGGTAGGCCGGGATGGAGGCCGGGCGGGCGACGGGGATCTCCAGCCACCGCTTCGAACACCACCTTGTATCGGCGTCCTGCTGGAGCCCGGCGATGCTGCCGCCACAGGCGACGATGGCGTGCGACACTTCCTCCCATAGCGGGTGGTGCGGGGTGATGCCGAGGTCGCGGCAGATGCCGGCGAGCACGACGCCGACCGGGTGGCGGCGGAGCTCGGCGGTGAGCTGCGCGGCGGTGGGGAACGGCGAAGCGTCGCTCCGTCTTGCGGGTTGGGCGGGCGGCGGGTCCTGGCGCGGCGTGGCATCCGGGCGGGCGGCGCGTGGCTTGCGCGGGGCGGGAGTGCGGACGGGTGGGGGGACGGCGTGGTGGCCGAGGCCGGCCTGGCGGAGGAAGTCAGCCTCGAGCAAGACGGCGCGGCCCATGGCAGAGGAGATGCGGGCGAGGATGCGCTGGAGGTCGGTGGTGCCGAAGGGTTTGGCGAGGCGGGGGAATTCCGGGCAGACGGCGCGCAGGCGCACGGCGACGAGGAGCTCCTTGCCGTAGTTGAACACGCGGCGGAGCAGATTGGCGAAGCGGTGGGGGGTGGGCGCGCTGGTGGGGGCCCGATCGGGATCGGGGTGGGGGGTTGGCTCGGGAGGGGCGGCGGTGGCGGGCATTTGATGGGGGGAATAAAAGCACAGATAGGGAAAGTTGTCAAGGGGGGTTACGGAGGTGCCGGGCCGGTCGCGGGTGGGGCGGGCCGCCGGCGTGTGGCCGGGCGGGGAGGTGGTGGCGGGCGGGGGCTACCGGGACGGACCGGTGGTTCGTTGCGGTGGTAAGCCACGGGTCTCAGACCAGGCTGCGGGGGTGGGTCGGTTTGAACGCCACCCACCGACCCAAAACAGGGGTGGCCCGGTCGCCTGGGCATAACAGGCGGGATCGACCCGGAACGAACATCGGATGAATGGCTGATGGCGCGCTCATGAGGTGCCCGCGCTGGCGCGGCATGGCCACCGCATGGTAGCAATATGGCATGACCATAGACTGGGACCTTACCGCACAGGCTTTCCTTGACCAGCTTTCGTCGCAGGAGCGGGCGAAGGTCATTCATGCCGTCCAAAGGCTGTCCACTACCTCCCCGGGTGGTTCGAGCGAAACCCCGCTAGCGAAGCTGGCTGGTCCGCAAGCGCGACGGCGCCATCACCGTCGTCAACGTGGTACGACGGAGCCAGGTGGAGGGCCTGCGCAAGCTCTACACGCAACGCCAAAGCGCCGCTGAATAAAGTCTTTCGAGGCGACCGGGCTCGATACCGATGTCCTTGCCGCCGATCTCGTTGCGCTGGAGACGCTCCTGGCGGCAGGGGAGGAGCTGAAAGAGCGAGCTCACATCATCCCCTTCTTCAAGCGGCGGCGTCACCTTTGCGCCACGCTTGGGTTGACCAACAGCTCGATCGAAGTGGCGGACCGATGGGCAAGGGAGCTGGATCTGTTCGGCGATTTTGTTTGTGACGTCGCCGCTGGCGATAGCGAGTCGAATGCCTGTACATTGATAGAATTTGAAGACGCACGTGAGTACAGCATTTTTACCAATCTGGAGAAAGGCAAATCCATGAAACGCTGGTCAAGGCGGTTCGAGCATGGATTTTCGCAGCTTGTGGATTGGGCCTGGCGCATCTCGGCAGAAGGAGGGTCGTCTGCCCCCTTCCGCAGGATATTCGGTGACGACAACCCTGCCATCCATCTCCTTCTCGTCGTGGGACGTGATGCCGACCTGGGAAAGGGCGATTTGACGGGGCTGAGGTGGCGTGCGAATCACATCTCTCTTGGTCAATTCAGGATGTCTTGCTTTACGTTCGATGGAATTTTGAATTCGATCAGGCGGCGCTTTTTGTTGGCATCGCAGCCGACAAGCAGCATCTGACGCAACGAAACCTCCGCTCTCGACCGATGGCGGGCATCATGGTGTCGGGCTCGGGCTTCGGACCATATTGCCACGATCTGTACAGGGAGGGGTCGTGTGTAGCTGGAACCGTCGGTTTTCCGGTACGGTTCCTTTCCAAGCGGACTCGTGCGCCCTGGGAGTGCTCCGTAGGTAATGGGTGCGTGCCCGCTTTCCACCCACAGCGGCGGTAGCAGTGTCCCCTGCCCTACTCCCCCTGCCGCTCCTGGCGCAGCTTGTCCCAGTATTCCAGCCGCCTGGCGATCTCGCGTTCGAAGCCGCGGTCGCGTGGGTGGTAGAAGCGCTGCCGCTGCATGCCATCGGGAAAGTAATTCTGGCCGGAGAATGCGTCTTCCGTGGCGTGGTCGTAGGCGTAGCCGGCACCGTAGCCGATGTCCTTCATCAGCTTGGTCGGCGCGTTCAGGATATGCGCCGGCGGCATCAGCGAGCCGGTCGCCTTGGCCGCCGCCTTCGCCGCGCCGAACGCGGTGTAGATCGCGTTGGATTTCGGTGCGGTGCCGAGATAGACCACCACCTGCGCGATCGCCAGTTCGCCCTCCGGCGAGCCGAGCCGTTCGTAGGTTTCCCAGCCGGCCAGTGCCTGGGTCAGTGCGTTGGGGTCGGCCATGCCGATGTCCTCGGCGGCGAAGCGGGTGAGGCGGCGGGCGATGTAGCGGGGGTCCTCGCCGCCGGCCAGCATGCGCGCGAACCAGTACAGCGCCGCATCCGGGTCCGAGCCGCGCAGCGATTTGTGCAGCGCGGAGATGAGGTTGTAGTGCTCCTCGCGGTCCTTGTCGTACAGCGCGGCGCGGCGGGCGAGCAATGCGGACAGCGCGGCGGGGTCCAGCGGCGCGGTGTCGGGTGGCAGTGCGGCGATCTGTTCGGCCATGTTGAGGATGTAGCGGCCGTCGCCGTCGGCCATGGCGCGCAGGGCGATGCGCGCCTCCGGGTCGAGCGGCAGGGGGCGGCCGAGTTCGGTTTCGGCGCGGGCGAGCAGGAGTTCCAGCGCGGCGTCGTCGAGCCGGCGCAGCACCAGGACCTGGCAGCGGGAGAGTAGGGCGCCGTTCAGCTCGAAGGAGGGGTTTTCGGTGGTGGCGCCGATCAGGGTGATGGTGCCGTCCTCCACAACCGGCAGAAAACCGTCCTGCTGGGCGCGGTTGAAGCGATGGATTTCGTCCACGAACAGCAGGGTGCCCTCGCCGAGGCGGCGGCGGCGGGCGGCTTCCTCGAACACGCGCTTGAGTTCGGCGACGCCGGAGAAGACGGCGGAGAGCTGCACGAAATGCAGGCCGGCGCGGGCGGAGAGCAGGCGGGCGATGGTGGTCTTGCCGACGCCGGGCGGTCCCCAGAGGACCAGCGAGGCGAGGGAGCCGCGCTGGAGCATGCGGGTGAGCGTGCCGTCGGGGCCGAGCAGATGGTCCTGGCCGACGACCTCGCCGAGCGCGCGGGGACGGAGGCGATCGGCCAGCGGGCGCGCGGTGGTCGTGCTGCGACCGGGTTCCTCGGTCGGGACAAACAGATCGGGATCGGATGCGGATTTGGCGGGCACCGATGGAAGATAGTGCGGCTGTGGGGTAGATGCGAACCGGAACCCATTTACTCTTCGCTTATGGCTGACCCTCCGCGCACGGCTTGCTCACGGCTCGGTCAGCAGTTCGTCCAGCATCATCGGGCAGGTCTCGGGCAGGGGCAGAGGCGGCTGGCCATCGATCTGCCGCGGGAAGCGGTGGCGGGCGCGCCGGCAAATGAGTGCCAGGTCAAGGCGCTGCCGCATCGATTCCTGAAATGCGCGCGCCGCATCCATTTGAAACAGCGTTGCCTCCTCCTGCCAATGTGGCACCTCCGACGAGTTGGGCCAGGCCATGATCCTGAGCCGGTGACGAAGCGCCTGCATCAGCAGTGACTCGGTCCGATGCAGTTCGCTGCGGCCCACGCTCTCGACCTCCTCGACGACGTTTCGCCAATCCACCTGGTCGTTGACCCGCTCGCCGGCGGCGAGACGGCGCAGCAATTCCGCCTGTCGCTGCGACCAGGCAAGGATGTCGTCATCATAGAGGTCGCTCATGATGTCCCCTGCATCGTCCGAACATGGTGCCGGTCGCCTTTGGCAGCGCCCGCGCCGCGTGACAGGTAGTGTTGTGCGCAGCGCATTTCCAAGCGGTCCCCAGATAGATCACTCCCTGGGCCGAAAGCCAACTCCACCTCCGGCGAGCCAAGCTGCTCGCGGGTTGCCCGGCGGGCCGGCGCTTGGGTCAGCGCGTTCGGGTCGGCCATGGCGAAATCCTCGGCGACGCAGCGGTTGAGGCGGCGCCCTCGCCCGCGACACGTCGGCTCTGGTTGACGCCCTGGAGCAGTTGCTCAAGAACGCGGTGGCGACCATCAACGTCTCGCCCGTGATGCTGGCGAAGATGTCGCTCGGGGAGCACTATCTTGGTTACCATCGGGCGCTGGAGCAGGGTTTACGTTTCAAGGCCGAGGATATCTACCATTCCCATCGCCTCGCGGTGGATGCCAAGATCCATCCCGGGTACGAGAAGGACATCATCGATGCTGCGCTCAGCCCCGACGGGCGGGGCTTGACCGGGTACGGGGAGATCACGTTGCGGTTGCGGGAGGATGCGGTCGAACGGCGGGCGTCCGTGCTGCGGGAGAACGCTTTCGACTTTTACGAGCGGTACGACCTGGGCAAGCGGGATGCGCAGGAGGCACTCGGCTGGCGTGCGGTCTGGGCCGACCGGGTGAGGCTGGGCGTCGCCCATCTGGCAGCGGCGCTGACACCGGCCATGTCCGCTGGCGCCTTGCCGGGGCTGATGCTTTCGGTCGGCGCCACCCGGCGGGAAGACCGCTATATCGAGGTGCATATTTTCGACCCGCTGCGTTGGCAGATACTCGCCCGCGCAACGCTCGACCGCCCCCTCGCCGACGCCGACGCGCGTGAGGAATGGGACATGGCGCGTCAGCACCTCGCCCGGCGCGGGGTCGCCATCGAGGACCATACGGCGCCGTGAGCGAATCGATTGGCACCGCCCATGTGTCCGGCCCGCTCGGTCAGGCATTGGCTGTCGTCGATGGCGAGACCTGGCTGTATCAGTCGGGACGGGAGCGCCGCCGGCCGAGCGCCAACGACATCCGCTTCTTCTTCGATTTCGGCCTGGAAGTCCGTCCGGTTGCCCGAGGCGCTCGCCGCCTATGACCGCACGGTGGAGCGGTTCCCGGACAACGCGGTGGCACGCAACGGCCGGGCGACGATTCTGGCCGGACTTGGGCGGACCGACGAAGCGCGTTTGCTGCTGGCGCCAGCCGGCAGCCAGCCGGGGACACGTGACGACTGGGTCGCGGCGCACATCCTTTGCATGATCGATCTGCGCGCTGGTGCCTCACCGGCGCTGGCGGACCGGCTGCGGCGGCTGGTGCTGGCCTGCCCTTATCCAAGCCATCGACGCTATTTCGAGACGACGCTCGCCGTGGTGCAGCTTGCGCTACGCGACCCCGCGGAGGCGCGCAAGGCAGTGGGCAGTCTGCTCGCCCGGGCGGATTTCGAACCGGGCGAGCGCCAGGTGCTGCACCTGATGCAGGCACACGCGGAGGCGGCGGACGGCGATCTGGACGCCGCGCGGCAGAGCCTGGCGGCGGCGTCGAACGTGGTGCCGTATGAGCAATTCGCGGCGCGGCAGTTACGGTCGAAGATCGAGCGGCGGTACGGACTGGGCACTCAGCGCGCGCTGACCGGCGGCGAGGAGATCGCGGCCTCTGAAGAGAAGATCATCTGGTTGGAGGCCGATGCCTGGGGGACGCGCGCCGCGGAAGTTGCGCAGGCCGAACGGATGGTGGCGTAGAACGCGCACCGGCGGCGGGCTTCGCGGTGAACCCCCGTATCGGGTGACCACTGCACGCCAGGATCAGGCCGCCGCGCGCCGCGCGGGCTGCGCCGCCGCATCTTCCAAGATCATGGCCGATGCTTTTTCCGCGATCATGATCGTCGGTGCGTTGGTGTTGCCGGCGATGATTGACGGCATGATCGAGGCGTCCACCACGCGCAACCGCGCGATGCCGTGCACACGCAGGCGCGGATCGACCACGGCGCCCGGTCCGTGCCCCATGCCGCAGGAGCCGACCGGGTGCAGGTTGGACACGCCACGCCGGCGCACGTCCTCGGCCAATTGCTCGTCGGTGATCACGGCGGGTCCCGGCAGCGTCTCTTCCACCAGCAGCTTCTGCAGGGCGTGCTGGCGGGCGATCTGCCGCGCGATGCGCATGCCGGTGATGACGGCCTGCATGTCGTAGTCCGACCGCAGGAAGTTGAACCGGATTTCCGGCGGAGCGAAGGGATCGGGACTGCGCAGCCGCACCGTGCCGCGGCCCTCCGGCCGCAGGTGCACGGGACTGATCGCGAAGCCGGGGAACGGGTGCGAGATGATCCCGTCGCGGGTGCGGTCGATCGTGCTCCAGGCGGAGATGTTCAGTTGCAGGTCGGGCCGTTCCAGCCGCTTGTCGCTGCGCAGCATGGCACCGACATAGAGCCCGTTGCCGGACATCGGCCCGCCGCGGTACAGCGCGTATTGCACGCCGGCAACGATCTGGCGCGGGATCGAATGGTGCAGTTCGTTCAGCGAGATCGAGCGCGAGATGCGCCAGGCGCAATACGTGTTGAAATGGTCGTGCAGGTTCGACCCCACGCCTGGCAGGTCGTGCAGCACGCCGATGCCCATGTCCTGCAGGTGCTGCGCCGGGCCGATGCCCGACAGCAGCAGAAGCTGCGGCGAGCCGTAGGCGCCGCCTGACACGATCACCTCGGCGTTGGCGCGCGCGGTCTCCAGCCCGCGCGGCGAGCGGAACACCACGCCGGCGGCACGGCCGTTCTCGAGCAGGACGCGCGTGGCATGGGCGCGGGTGCGGATTACCAGGTTGGGACGCTGGCGCGCGGGACGCAGATAGGCCGCGGCGGTGCTCCAGCGGCGGCGGTCCTTGGTGGTGGTCTGGTAGTAGCCGCAGCCTTCCTGCTGCGCGCCGTTGAAGTCCGGGTTCGGCGTGATGCCGGCCTGGATGCAGGCTTGCAGCAGGACCTTGGCGATCTCCCACTCATACGGCTGGTCGGAAACGCGGAGTGGGCCGCCGGCGCCGTGGTATTCGCTTTCGCCGCGTTCATTGTCCTCCGCGCGGCGGAAATACGGCAGCACGGATTCCCAGTCCCAGCCTTCGCAGCCGCGCTGGCGCCACTCGTCGTAGTCGGCGTGGTTGCCGCGCATGTAGATCATGCCGTTGATCGAGCTGGTGCCGCCCAGCACCTTGCCGCGCGGCTGGTACATGACGCGGTCGTGCAGGTTCGGTTCCGGCTCGGAATCGAACATCCAGTTGACCCGCGGATTGCAGAACGTCTTGGCGTAGCCGAGCGGGATGTGGATCCAGGGATTGCTGTCCTTGCCCCCGGCTTCCAGCAGCAGCACGCGGTGGCGGCCGGACTCGGAGAGTCGCGCCGCCAGCACGCAGCCGGCCGAGCCGGCGCCGGTGACGATGTAGTCGTAGGTTTCTTCCGCGGACATGGTTCCCCCTTGTTTGCCGCCGCGAGAACGCCGCGTCCCTCTGTCATTGCGAGGCCCGCAGGGCCGCAGCAATCTCCCGCCTGACGAGCCGATACTGCTCGTCAGGCGGGAGCTTGCTGCGTCGCTTCGCTCTTCGCAATGACAGGCGGCACGCCTGGGAGTCGCGGCCGGCTGCGGCGACCGGTCACGCTGCCGCGCGGGCGGGCATTGCGGCGGCGTCTTCCAGGATCATCGCCGCGCATTTCTCGCCGATCATGATGGTCGGCGCATTGGTGTTGCCGCCGACCGCGACCGGCATGATCGAGGCGTCCGCGACCCGCAGCCCCGCAATGCCATGCACGCGCAGCCGCGGATCGACGACGGTGTTGGTGCCATGACCCATGGCGCAGGAACTGGTGGGATGCTGGTTGGACACGCCGCTTTGGCGCACATAGAAGGCCAGCGCGGCGTCGCCGGCGACCGCCGGGCCGGGCGCCAGTTCCTCCACCACATAGGGCCGCAGCGCCGGCTGCGCGGCGATCGTGCGCGCGAGGCGGAGGCCGAACACCGCCGCCTGCATGTCGTAGTCGGTGCGCAGGAAGTCGAACAGGATCGACGGCGGGGCCAGCGGATCGGGACTGGCCAGGCGCACCGTGCCGCGCCCGTCCGGACGCAGATGCACCGGACTCATCGTGAAGCCGGGAAACGGGTGCGGCACCACGCGATCCTTGTCGCGCTGCAGCGTGCTCCATTCGAACAGGTTGATCTGGATGTCGGGGCGTTCCAGCCGCTTGTCGCTGCGGGTGAACAGTCCGGCATGGATGCCATTGCTCGCCATCGGGCCGGAGCGGAACAGGGCGTAGCGCAGGCCCGCCGCCACCTTGCGCAACGGGCTGTTCTCCAGGTCGTTCAGCGTGATCCGTTTGCTGCAGCGCCAGCTCACATAGGTGTTGAAATGGTCGTGCAGGTTCGATCCCACGGCCGGCATGTCGCGAACCACGTCGATGCCCAGGTCCTGCAAATGCTGTGCGGGTCCAAGGCCGGACAGCAAGAGCAGTTGCGGCGAGCCGTAGGCGCCGCCGGATACGATGATTTCCGCGCGCGCGCGCGCGGTGCGGCGGCCTTCGCTTGTGTGGTATTCGACGCCGGCCGCGCGTTGGTTCTCGAACAGCACGCGGGTCGCCTGGGCGCCGGTGCGCACGACCAGGTTGGGCCGTTGCCGCGCCGGTTGCAGATACGCCTTGGCGGTGCTCCAGCGCCGCCGGTTATTGCTCGTTGTCTGGTAGTAGCCGCAGCCTTCCTGCTGTGCGCCGTTGAAGTCCGGATTGCGCGGGATGCCGGCCTGCACGCTGGCCTCCAGCACCGCGTCCGCCAGTTCGAACCGGCCGGGCTGGTCGGAGACGTGGAGCGGGCCGCCGACGCCATGGAAGTCGTCGGCGCCGCGCGCCTGGTTTTCGGCCTTCTTGAAGTAGGGCAGCACGGAATCCCAGTCCCAGCCTTCGCAGCCGCGCTGCCGCCATTCGTCGTAGTCGGCGTGGCTGCCGCGCATGTACACCATGCCGTTGATCGAGCTGGAACCGCCCAGCGTCTTGCCGCGCGGCAGGTACAGCCGGCGATTGGCGAGCTGCGGCTGCGGCGCGCTCTCGAACTTCCAGTTCACCCGCGGGTTGACGTAGGTCTTGGCGAAGCCGAGCGGGATGTGGATCCAGGGATTGCTGTCGGGCGGCCCGGCTTCCAGCAGCAGCACGCGGTGGCGGCCGGATTCCGACAGGCGGGCGGCAACCACGCAGCCGGCGCTGCCGGCGCCGGTCACGATGAAGTCGTAGGATTCCCCCTCGGTGGTCATGGACGTTCTCTTGTTGGCGATAGGTTATCGCTCCTTCCTATCCCAGGACACCGAATTATACCACTACTCCGTTTGTCGTCCCGCGTCTTGCCCCCGCGGGACCACGGGATAATGTGATCGACGTGCAGGACGCATGCGCTGTTGTGTGGAGGATTGTCACCGCACAGCACACATCCGGAATGGTCGCGGCCCGGTACGCGAAACCGCAGGCCCAGAGGAATGTCACGGGTGTCCTCGGGTATGTGAGCCGACTTGGCTCGGACTACCGTTTCGGCCGCGCCTTGCTGGACACCGCCGCAGCGCGGCGCCTTATGCCCGGCGGGTCAAAACCGATCGACGACAAACCGGCCAGGGTCACCGGAGCCCGTCCTTCGAACTCGGCAACCAACCGAAGCCGCCCTCCCAGACCCTGCAAATAATAGTCGAGCGTCGACAGCAGCATGTCAGTCCGCTGCTCCGCCTGCGAAATGGTCTCCTGCTTGAGATGCAGTTTCTTCGCCAGTGCCACCTGGGTCTTGCCCATCGCCTTGCGCAGGTCGCGCAAGCTCATCTCCTCCGCGATCAACTCCTGCGCTCGCGCGTGGACCTTTGCCTGTTCCTCTGGAGGCAACCGGGCAATCATGTCTTCCAACGCAATTCCCATAGCCGTGTCCTTCACCGCCATGCAGCGAACCGTTGCTCAGCCACCGCGATCAGCCGGCGATAGAAACGGTCCTGTGCAACCCCACGCTTGTCGCCCGCCACCAGCAACACCGCAACGCGCTGACCGTCGAATGCGAAGGCGACTCGCCAGACGCCCGCCTCGGCCCTGAAGCGCAACTCTTTCAAGTTCGGAATTCTGCTGCCCTTCAGCGTGTCCACCGTTGGACGACCCAGGGTAGGGCCGGCGACACCCAGCAGCGTCGCTTGTGCCAGAAACTCTCTCCGACCCCCAGAGACAGCGCCGCGAATTCCGGTGCGGAATCAGGATGAAACTCGACGCGTCACGCCATGGGGCACTAATGACACGAAGCTACTATGTCTGTAAGATCATATTCTGCGGTCGCTACAGATCGGCCACCCTGATCCATGCCGCAATCCCGGCCGCCGCCACCGCCCCGGCGATCAGCACCGGCACGTTGTCCGCGCCCAGCTCATGCGCGACCGCGGCCCATAGCACTAACACCGCAACCCCGACGGCAATGCCGCCGACCAGGCTCGCCTTCCCCTGCTTGATGCGCGCGCGCATGCTCATTCCGCCGCCGCCCGCACGTGGCCCGCGCGCACATCGTCGGAGGAGTTGCGCACCCGCTTCAGGTCGCGGCGCACGTAGCGCGAATCGTAGCCATTGAAGACGTGCCGCGGCAGTCCGCAGGCGAGATCGGAGGTGCCGAAGAACCAGTCTGCGACCGGATAGGTCAGGTTGAAATTGCGCTCCATCATCAGCGCGGTGTTGTGGTGCGCGATGTGGTGCCGGCGGATCGAATTCACCAGCGGCAGGTGCCGCACGATGCGGTCGTCCTTCACGTGACAGCAATAGTGGAAGAGTTCGTAATTCAGGTACAGCGCCACGTTGGTGATCAGCAGCAGCCAGCCGGCATTCGCCAGCCCCAGCAACCCGAGAATAACCGCCGGCGGCAGCGACAGCGCCATGAATGCCACCAGCGCATAGGGCGGGAAGAACACGATGCGGAAGTCGCGGCTGCTGTCGAAGCTCGGCTCGATATCGGTGAAGAACTGGTGATGCGCCAGGGTGTGGCGTTTGTAGATGCCCATGAAACCCCTGACCGGCCGGTGCATCACGTAGCGGTGGATCCACCACTCGAAGACGTTGGAGATGCAGAACGCCAGCGGGATCACCAGGAACTCATACCATGCGGGCTGCACGATCTGCCGCGCGCAGTACCAGATGGCGGCGAGGCCCAGGGCGTAGATCAGCGCGACATGCGCCCAGCCGGAATAGGCGGGGGCGATGCGGGCCCGAAAATCGGCGCGGAACGCTGCCTGCCGCTGCGACATCCTGGCGTGATCCATGGCGGTCTCCTCCAGGACACAAGTGATAGGAC
The DNA here is from genome assembly GCA_035535035.1 of Acetobacteraceae bacterium. Taxonomy (GTDB): domain Bacteria; phylum Pseudomonadota; class Alphaproteobacteria; order Acetobacterales; family Acetobacteraceae; genus JASHVB01. Next base: position 90,532 of record DATLQW010000073.1, on the reverse strand, counting down.
GAAAGGCCGGACGGCGACAAGCGGCGCGCCGGCCGCCATAGTCGCCGCGACGCGCAGGCAACCGGAGGGGAATGGCGATGCTGGAGGTGGACAAGCCGGCCGACATGAAGGCGCATATCGGCCAGCGGATCGGCAGTAGCGACTGGGTCACGGTGGACCAGGCGATGATCGACAAGTTCGCCGACGCGACCGGCGACCACCAATGGATCCACGTGGATGTGGAGCGGGCGAAACGCGAGATGCCCGGCGGCAAGACCATCGCCCACGGCTTCCTGACCTTGTCGCTGCTGGCCGGGCTGGCGCACCAGGTTTACGCGATCCGCCAGCGCTCACGCGGGATCAACTATGGTTCGAACCGGGTGCGCTTCACCGCGCCGGTGCCGGTGGGATCGCGCGTGCGGCTGCACCAGACGCTGAAGAACGTCGAGGCCATCGACGGCGGCGTGCGGATGACCTTCGAAAGCACGATGGAGGTCGAGGGCAGCACCCGTCCGGCGCTGGTGGCCGAGACGCTGAACCTGGCCTACGACTGAACCCGCCCATGACGTTCGCGGTCGTGCATGTTGACGACGCGCCGGAAGTTCCCGCCCCGGACGGCTCGGCGGTGCGCGTGCTGGTGCGCATGCCGAGCGCGAGCATGGCGCGGTTCAGCCTGCCGCCGTTCGCCGTCTCGCGCGCGATGACGCACCGCACCGTTGCGGAGCTGTGGTACTTCCTGGCCGGCAGTGGCCGCATGTGGCTGCGCGCCGGCGACCGGCAGACAACCATCAACGTCGCGGCGGGGATGTCCGTTGCCATCCCCGTCGGCACGGCGTTCCAATTTCGCTCCGACTCGGCCGAACCGCTGCAAGCGATCGGCGTGACCACGCCGCCCTGGCCCGGCGAGGACGAGGCGGTGCCGGTGGCAGGGCCGTGGTCCGCGACGGCGTGAGCGCTACAGCGGCTTCAGCGGCGGCGCCTCGCCAGGCGGCAACGGCACCTGCGCGACGTTCAGCACCATCGACACCAAGCTGTAGTACCCCACCGCGCCGACCAGATCCATCACGCCGCGCTCGCCAAAACTGCGCTTGGCACCTTCATATTTCGCGTCCGACACCTGCCCGGAGTGCAGCAGTTCGGTGACGAAGTCATAGACCGCGGCCTCGTCGGCATCCATGCCCGCCGGCCGGGTGCCGGCGGCGACCGCGTCGGTGATCTCCTGCTTCAGCCCCGCCTGGATGGCGAGCCGGCGATGCGCGTAGAACTCGTATTGCGCGGTCCATTTGCGGCCGGCCATGCAGATCGCCAGCTCGTTCAGCTTTGCCGGCAGGGACGTGCCGTAGCGCACATAGGCGCCGACGCGCTGCACCAGGTCGCACAGCTCCGGGCTGCGCAGCAATGCGTGGAACGGCCCGCGCACGCCGGCGCCGCGCGGCCCCGACTGGATCCCGTCCAGCACCTTCTTCTGTTCCGGCGTCAATTGTTCCGGCGGAATCGCCGGCAGGCGTCCCTCGTTGGCCATCGGTCTCTTCTCCCATGTTGGTGGTCAGGGCATCGCGGCGGTCAACCCGCCATCGACGATGATTTCAGTGGCGGTGATGTAGCGCGCTTCGTCGGACGCGAGGAACAGCACGGCATGCGCCACGTCCCACGCGTCGCCCATGCGGCCCATCGGCACCGCTTTGTGGCGTGCCTCGATCAGCGCCGCGAGGTCGTTGTTGCCGACGGTTTTCGCCAGCCGCGTCGCCACCAGCGGCGTGTGCATCAGGCCCGGCACCACGGTGTTCACCCTGATGCCCTGTTTCGCATAGGCACCCGCGGTGGACCGGGCAAGCTGGATCACCCCGGCTTTCGCCGCGCTGTATCCGACATGGGTGCGGCCGGACGCAAAGTCGTTGCGCAGTCCGGCAACCGACGAAATATTGACGATCGCGCCCATGCCCTGCAGCAGCATCACCGGAATGGCGTATTTGCAGCCGAGGAACGCGGTCTTCAGGTTGGAGTCGATCTGGCGGTCCCAGACCTCCTCGGTCATCGACACCGGATCGCCCGGTGCGGAGCCGCCGACATTGTTGACCAGCACGTCGATCCGCTGGAACCGCGCCACGCAGGCCCGCACCATCGCCGCGACGGCGGCCGACTGCGTCATGTCGCAGCAATGCACCGCGCAGACGCCGCCTTCGGATTCGATGATGCCACGGGTTTCCTCGGCCGCCGCCTGGTTGATATCGACCAGGAACACCGCCGCGCCCTGGCGGGCCAACAGTGTCGCGGTCGCCTTGCCGTTGCCCCAGCCGGGCCCCACCGATCCGGCGCCGGTGACGATCGCGACCTTTCCCGCCATGCCGAGCATCGGCGCGCTTCCTTCCCTCACGAGTGACCAAGCTTATGGCGGCGACCGGCGGAGTTCAACGCAGGGCCATGTCGCGGAGAACCGCTACAACGCCAGCCCCACCAGCGCGGCACGTAGTTCCGCCATGCCCTCACCGGTCTCGCTGCTGGTCGGCAGCACGTCCGGATGCGCCGCGGGGTGCGCCCGCGCCAGGCGCTCCGCCTCCTGCCGCTTGCGCGCCAGGGCCGGCGGCTTCACCGCATCGATCTTGGTCAGCACGAGCTGGAACGCCACCGCGGCGCGATCGAGCAACTCCAGCACCGCCGTATCGGCCGGCTTGAGTTCGATGCGCGCGTCCAGCAGCAGCATCACGCGGCGCAATGTCGGCCGGCCGCGCAGGAAGTCGAACATCAGCCCCTGCCAATCGGCCTTCACGTCCCGCGGCGCGCGCGCATAGCCGTAGCCCGGCATATCGACCAGCGTCAGCCGGCCGGCCAGGTCGAAGAAATTGAGCTGCCGGGTGCGGCCGGGCGCGGCGGAGACTCGGGCCAGCGCATGCCGCCCGGTCAGCGCATTCAGCAGCGACGACTTGCCGACATTGGAACGGCCGGCGAAGGCGATCTCCGGCCCGGCCGGCGGCGGCAGATGATCCAGCGCCTGCGCGGCCTGCACGAACCGGCACGCGCCGGCGAACAGCACGCGGCCGGCCTCGATGGCCAGCGCGACATCGGCCGCGTCCGTATCGCCGCCAACCTGTAGGGAGGTGCTCAGGTACGTGCCAATCCCGGGCGCGCCAGGCGGGTGCGGCGCATGATCAACCATTGCTGGGCGACCGACAGCGTATTGTTCCAGGTCCAGTAGATCACCAGCCCGGCCGGAAAGCGCGCCAGCATGAAGGTGAAGATGATCGGCATGAACTGGAACAGCCGCGCCTGCACCGGGTCGGGCGGCGGCGGGTTCAGCTTCTGCTGCAGGAACATCGTGCCGCCCATGATCAGCGGCCAGAGGCCAAGGTGCAGATAGGGCGAGATGGTGGCCGGATCGAACGGGATCAGTCCGAACAGGTTGAACACGTTGGTCGGATCCGGCTGCGACAGGTCGTGGATCCAGCCGAAGAACGGCGCCTGGCGCATCTCGATCGTGGTGAAGATGACCTTGTAGAGCGAGAAGAACACCGGGATCTGCACCACCATCGGCAGGCAACCCGAGGCCGGGTTCACCTTCTCGGCGCGGTACATCGCCATCATCTCGGACTGCATCTTCGACGGGTCGTCCTTCAGGCGCTCGCGCAGCGCGGTCATCTTCGGCCCGAGCAATTTCATCTTGCTCATCGAGCGGTAGGAATAGTTGGCGAGCGGGAAAAACAGCAGCTTGACGCCCAGCGTGAACGCCATGATGGCCAGGCCGAAATTGCCCAGGATGCCGTTCAGCCAGTCCAGGCAATAGAAGATCGGCTTGGTGATCAAATAGAACCAGCCGAAATCCACCGCCTTGTCGAAATTGGGGATGCGATACTCGGCCTCGTAGCGGTCCAGCAGGTGGACGACCTTGGCGCCGGCGAAGGTGTGCCAGGGCAAGCTGGCGGTCGCGCCGGGGGCGACGGTGGCGGCGTCCCGGGCGATGTAGCCCACCTGGTACTCGCCGCTGCCTTCGCCGATGTAGCGGTAGGTGAGCTTCGTCGCCAGCGACTGGTCCGGGATCAGCGCGGTCAGCCAGTATTTGTCGGTGATGCCGCCCCAGCCGCCGGTCGCCTTGGCGTCGTAGGCAACACCGTTCGCCTTCTTTCCCTCGGACTTGGTGTTGGCATAGGTGGTTTCGTGCAGGGTGCCGTTCACCACGCCGAGCAAGCCCTCGAACAGGATGTAATAGCCGGCGGTCTTCGGCGTGTAGTCGCGGCGGATGCGGGCCCAGGGGAACAGCTTGACCGGCTGGCCGGTGGCGTTGTTCACCGACTGGGTCACGTTGAACATGTAGTCGTCGTCGATCGAGAGCAGTAGTTGGAAGGTCAGGCCCTGGCCGTTGTTCCAGGAGAGAGTGACCGGGTGTCCGGCGCCGAGCGTGCCGTCCGATGCCGTCCAGACGGTATCGTTGCCGGGCACCTTCGCTTGCTCTCCCGGCGCATCCGCCCAGCCGTACTGGATGAAATAGGGGTCGGCGCGGGACAGCGGCTCGAGCAACCGGACGTCCGGTGAATTCGGCGCCTGGGTTTCGCGATAATCGTTCAGCGTCAGGTCGTCGATCCGCGCGCCCAGCAGGCTGACCGAACCGCGCAGCTTCGGGGCGGCGATGTTCAGCCGCGGGACGTTCTTGGGTACGGTCCCCGCGGCCGCCCGTGCGCCGGCGGACGCGGAGCCTTCGGACGGGGCGAACGGGGAGTTCGCCGGCGTGGCCGGATTGCCGGCGACGTGTGCGGGCGGCGGTGCCGGCGGGTGCGGCAGATGCGGCTCGACCAGGAACTGGAAGCCGAGCAGGATGGCGATCGACACTGCGATTGCCAGCATGAGGCGCTTCTGGTCCATCAAACCCTCGTGTTGTCGCCGCGTGTCATCGCCCGCTGGGCGGCCGGCGGCACCGGATCGTAGCCGCCGTCGCACCATGGGTTGCAGCGCAGGATGCGCCGCGCCGCCAGGGCACCGCCGCGCACGGCGCCGTGCGCCCGGACTGCCTCGATCGCATAGTCGCTGCAACTCGGCCAGAAGCGGCAGTTGGCGCCGATCACCGGCCGGATCGTCCATTGATAGGCGCGGACGGCGCCGACCGCGAGATGCGCCGCCGGCGTCACAGCACGCCGGCCTTGGCCAGGGCGCGCCGCAGGTCTTGCTGGAGGGCGGCAAACTCGCGTGAGCGGGTGGCGGCGCGGCCGACCAGCACCAGGTCGGCGCCGGCGAGCGGCTGGTCCCGCAGCAGCAGACGGGCGGCCTCTTTCAGACGGCGGCGGGTGCGGTTGCGGATCACGGCGTTGCCGACCTTCCTGGTCACGGTAAAGCCCAGCCGGACGGGAGCGGCGTCGCCGCGGGGCAGGGCTTGCAGGACCAGCCCGGGCATCGGCGCGCGGCGGCCCTTGGCGGCGACGCGCAGGAACTCGGCGCGGCGGGTCAGGCGGCCGGGGGTGGTTGGCGCAGGGCTGGTCGGCCTGGGGGTGGTCGGCATGGGGGTGGTCGGCATGGGGCGGGTCGGCATGGGCACGGCCTCCTCCTGGCCCGCGGCCGGGGTGGTTTGGCCTGCCCAATGCTCAGGCGGACAGGCGCTTGCGGCCTTTGGCACGCCGGTTGGCCAGGACCTTGCGGCCGCCGACGGTGGCCATGCGGGCGCGGAATCCGTGCCGGCGCTTGCGGACCAGCTTCGACGGTTGATAGGTGCGCTTCACGAGGCGATTCTCCGGTCGGGGCGGTGCGTGCGCGCGCCGCCGCGCCTGGGCGGGCGGTTCGTCGCAGGCGGCGGCTTATAGGGGCGGGACCGGGGGGCGTCAATCTTGGCGGGGATGGCGCGGGGCTGGCGCCGGCATCGCGGCGGGCTGGCCAGGCTTTGGCCGCGCGGGAGCGTGCGTGCCCGGCGCCGGCCGCGCGGCTGCCACGAACCGGCGCCCGGTCCCGTGCGTGATGGCCGAGACGCGGTTTTGGCCCTCGGCGCTGGCGCGGCGGCGGCTGGTCATTGGATGTTGCGGTCTCGGGGCCGCAGTGGGCTGCTCGCATGGCCGGTCGGGCCTGGTTGCGCCCCCATGTGGGCGCGCGGTCGGGTGGGGACGTCCCTGGTGCCCGGCCGGGTTGCTTCGTTGGATGGTAACCGTTGGCTGGTTCAATCCGGTCTCCGGTCCGCAGGGCCGGAGATATGGGCAGTACCGCAAGGCAAGAATTTTCAGCCACAGATGCACGCAGATGAAACCGGGACCAACGTTCTGACGGAGCGCATCATTGGCTGCGCATTCCGGGTCCTGAACACGCTCGGGGCGGGATTCCTGGAGAAGGTTTACGAGAACGCCCTGGCCCATGAGTTGCGCGAGACCGGCCTGGCCGTTGCGCCGCAGCATGGCGTCGCCGTTCGCTACGACGGCATCGTTGTCGGGGAGTACGTCGTCGATCCGCTGGTCGAGGGCTTGAAGGCGACTGGCATGCCGCTGTGCCTGTTGCTCAATTTCGGCAAGTCTCGCCTTGAGATCCATCGATTTGCCCACGGTCTTTGAAGCCGCACCCAGCCCCGCACCGCGCGGCGGCAGCACCCGATGCACCGTGAGACGCCGGCCTGCCGCCCCCGGACCGCCGCCACGCCGGGCCGTCGGCCGCGCGGCCATCCCGAAGCCCGGACCTTCCACGCAAGCGATCGCCCGCGGTTGCGGCGCGCCACCGCGAACGCCTACCACTGCGCGGCGTGTCGAGGAGGGTCCCATGGAAAACCTGAAGCCGCCGGTCCGCTATCACGACCTGGCCGATCCGCAGGCGCAGCCGCGCTATACCGGCATCGCCAGCTTCTTCCGCGCGCCGCCCAGCCAGGCCCTTGCCGAGACCGATATCGGCCTGATCGGCGTGCCGTTCGACGGCGGGGTGACCAACCGCTCCGGCGCCCGGCACGGTCCGCGGGCGGTGCGCGAGCAATCGGCGCTGCTACGGCGGATCAACGCCGCGACCGGCGTCGCGCCGTTTGCCTCGGCGCGGGTGCGCGACCTGGGCGATTGCTGGCTGGAACAACCCTTCGCGCTGGAAACCGCGCTGGAGGAGATCGCGGTGTTCTACCGGCGGGTGGTGGGCGCCGGCGTGGTGCCGCTGTCGGTGGGCGGCGACCATTCGATCAGCCTGCCGATCCTGCGCGCCGTCGGGGGCGCCGTCGGGGGCGCCGGACCGGTCGGCATGGTGCACATCGACGCGCATTGCGACACCGGAGACGACTACATGGGCTCGCGTTTCCATCACGGCGCGCCGTTCCGCCGCGCGGTGGAGGAAGGGGTGCTGGACCCCGCGCGGGTCATCCAGATCGGCATCCGCGGCACCACCAACGACCCGGACATGTGGGGATTTAGCCAGCGCAGCGGCATGCGGGTGCTGCCGATGGACGAGTTCGCCGACCGCGGCTGGCGCTTCGCCGCGGAGGAGGCGCGGCGCGTGGTCGGCAGCGGCCCGGCCTACCTGACCTTCGACATCGACAGCCTGGACCCGTCGCAGGCGCCCGGCACCGGCACGCCGGAAGCCGGCGGCATCACCGCGCTCGAGGCGCTGCGACTGCTCCGCGCGTTGCGCGGCATCGACTTCGTGGGCGGCGACCTGGTGGAGGTGTCGCCGCCGTTCGACGTGGGCGGGCTCACCGCCTTCAACGGGGCGTCGGTGCTGTTCGAGATCCTGTGTCTGCTGGTTGAGGCCTGGCAAGGGCGGCCGGCGCGGGGTTGAGGGTGCCGGCGGGCAGGACCGTCGCATCGCGGTAGGTGCGCGACCTCGCTTCGGCGGAGCCGCCCGGATGACGGATGCGACCGGAGCATCCCCGACCTCGCTCGGCCGCCCCAAACCGATTGCCGGCGCGGCCGGGAAGGGGCGACTCCATAGCGGGAGCGTCCGCGGCGGGTGCGTCCGAATGGCCACACTCGGCGAATGGACCGGGCGCCGCGCCTTGGGGACGCGCGGCCGGGGAGGCGACGTGTCCCTGTCAAGCGTGTCCGTGTAGAGCATGGCGATCGAACTTCCGGCGTACGGCACGAGCCCGCATCGGCGACTTCCGAAGGGACTGATAAACCGGCGTCTTCGCCGGCATGGCGCCCCGGTTCGTCGAATCCCGCAGGCCACAAAAATTCCGCGGGTTGGGCTTACAGTTCCTCGCGGAAATGTGCATACAATCGTGGTTTCTGTAGGTAAACAATTGCGCGCAGTCGCCCGGTAACGACCGGTGGGGGAACACCATGCGGAGATCGCGGCTTGCTGGTTGGGCTCGGCGTTGCGTCTCCGCCGTGGCCCTCACCGGCCTTTTGGCCGGCTGTGCGCCTGGCCAGTTCTCCACGCAGGCACAACGCATCGGCCCGGATGACGGCACCGATGCGTGCCGCACCTATCTCGTTGCGCTGGATTCCACCGGGAACTTCTTTGGGGCGCAGATTGTCACCGGGGCCGCGATCGGCGCTCTGGGCGGGGCGGCGCTCGGCGGCCTGATCAGCGGCAGTTGGCGGGGCGCGGCGTTGGGCGCCCTGGCCGGCGGCGTGGCCGGCGGCACCACGGCATACTGGTCGGCACTGCAGCAGCAGCAGATGGACCAGGCGGCGCTGTACCAGCGGGTCAGTTCCGACCTGGAGCGGGAGAATGCGCAGATCGACAAGACCCAACTTGCCTTCGACGAGTTGACCGACTGCCGGTTCCGCCAGGCGCAGACAATCCGCGCCGACTACCACGCCGGCCGCATCGGCCGCGCACAGGCCGAGGCGGCGATGGACCAGGTCCGCGACCGCGCGCGGCGCGACCTGCAACTGGCGCAGTTGATCAGCCGGCAGATCCAGGATCGCGGCCAACAATTCCAGGTGGCCGTGAGCAATGTGGGACCGGGACCGGCGCCCCGGCCGCCGGCAGTGGCGCCACAGCCGGCGGTGTTGCGCAGGTCGGCTGCGCTGAAGATTCGGCCCGACCCATCCGCTCCCGATATCGCCCGGTTGCACCCGCACGAACGGGTGCAGGTGACCGGGGGCCGCAATGGCTATGCGCTGGTGGAGACGCCCAACGGTTCACGCGGCTATCTCGCGGCGAGCGATCTGCAATCGCCGGGAGCACGCCGCTCCGTCAGCATCGTGTCGTCCGTGGCGCGCAGCAACGGTGGCGACGTGCGCACGCTCGCCGGCAGCAACGCGGCCCGGCGCGACGACTTCGCGCAAAGCGTCGCGGTGACGCAGAGCGCGCAAGCGTCCGGGTTCGAGTTGACGGCGGGGTGAGGTCGCGCAGGCCGGAAACAGGCGAATCACATGACTCGGGGCGTCGTTCCGCGTCATCTCCGCGAAACCGGGGACCGATGCCGCACGGGGCTCCGCTGTCGCGGGAATGACGGGGGTCGCGGCTCTCCCATGACAACCGGCTCACCTGCGTCCGGGCGTCGGCTCAGCGTGCGGATCCCCGGCTTTGCCCTTGCCGGGCTTTTCCTCCTTCTCGCCAGCCTGCTCTCGGCCGCGGCGCAAACCCCGCCGCAGCAACCCTTTCTCCGCATCGAGGCGGGTGGCCATATCGGCGCGGTGCCACGCCTGGCCGTGGACGCTGACGGCAAGCTCCTGGTGTCCGGCAGCTACGACAAGACGGTGCGCCTGTGGTCGCTGCCCGACGGCAAGCTGCGCGAGGTGCTGCGCCTGCCGATCGGATCCCGGCAGGAGGGCGAAATCTATGCGGTCGCGGTGACGCCGGACGGCCGGCGAGTGTTCGCCGCCGGCGCGACCGGCGGATCCTGGGACGGCACGTTCAGCATCTACCTGTTCGACGTGGCGAGGGGTGTCCTGATCGGGCGGCTGCCCGGCCTGCCCTCGCCGGTGAACGATCTGGCCGTGTCGCCGGACGGCACGCGCTTTGCCGCGGGTCTGGCACGCGGCGGCGTGCGGGAATGGAACGCCCATACCGGCAAACCGTTGCTTGAGGACCCCGCCTATGCCGGCCCGGTGCGGCGCGTGGCGTTCGACCGCCAGGGGAGGCTGTTCGTCGCGGCTGCCGACGGCAAGGTGCGCGCCTACGAGGCGGACGGCCGGAAACTGGAGAAACAGCCCGCGCCTGGGCTGCGGCCCTGGGGCCTGGCGGTGTCGCCGGACGGCAGCCTGCTGGCGGTGACCTACGACGCGCCGGACCGGCACGGCCACCTGCGGGTCGATGTGCTGTCGGCGCGCACCCTGATGCCGGTGTTTTCGCCCGACACGTCGGGGCTGAAGGGCGAGGGTTTGCTCGCGGTCGCCTGGGCGGCCGACGCGCGCGGCGGCGTGCAGCTTCTGGCCGGCGGTTATGCGCGCGGGCCGGACGGCTACGTGATCCGCCGCTGGGATGATTTCGGGCTGGGCCCTGCCACGGACATCGACGCGTCGCACGACACGATCCTCGACATCAGGCCGGTGCCGGGCGGCGGGGCGGTCTATGCCACGGAGGACCCCGGCTGGGGCCGCCTGGCGCCGGACGGCACGGTAGCGATACGTCCAACGCCGCCGTTGGCCGACCTGCGCCCGGCGCGCGAGCAACGCCTGGCGGTGTCCAGGTCGGGGGCGGTGGTCGAGTTCGCCACCGGCACCGGGCTGCTGCGGTTCGATGCCATCCTCGGCAAATTGAGCGCGGTGATCGCGCCGGACCCGACCCTGGCGGTGGCGCGGTTGCCGGCGGGTTTGACCGGGTGGAAGGACAGCTCGGCGCCGCGGCTGAACGGCGTGGCGCTCGCGCTGGACAAGGCGGAGTTCAGCCGCAGCGCCGCGGCGCTGCCCGACGGCGGCGTATTGCTCGGAACCGACACGCAACTGCGGCTGTACGACCGCGACGGGCGCGCGGTCGCCGCCGTGCCGGTGCCGGCGGCGGCCTGGGCGGTGACGGTCACGCCCGACGGCCGCATCGTGGTGGCCGCATTGCTGGACGGCACGCTGCGCTGGTACGGGCTGACCGGCAACACCATCACCCCGCGCGTCGCGTTGTTTGCCCATGCCGATGGGGTGCGCTGGGTGTTGTTCACGCCGGACGGCTTGTTCGACCATGCCGATCGCGGCGGCAAGGACCTGGTCGGCATCCAGCTCAACCGCGGCAGTGACCAGCCACCGGAATGGACCAGCTTCTCCCAGGCCTATCGCGCGCTGTATGCGCCGGAGGCGGTGCGGGCGGCGCTGGCCGGCGATCCCGGCCCCGCCGAGGCGCGGCTGAAGGACATCGGCGACCTGCGCGACCGCCTGGCGCGTCAGCCGGAGGTGGAGATCGCCAGGGCCTGCGCCGCCACCGCGTCCGGCTGCACGCCGATCGATCCGCGGGCGGCCGGCGCGGTGCCGCTGCCGCCGGGCGCCACCAGCCTGCGCATGTCGCTGCGGCTGACCGGCCACGGGCTGGGCGTCGGAGACATCGACGCCTTCGTGAACGAGCGCAATGTCGGGCGCACTCCCGCGCCAAGGCTGGCCAACGGTCAGGCGGAGGTCGCAATGGAGGTGCCGCTCGATCCCGGCGAGGATCGCGTGCAACTGCGGGTCTATGACAAGTCCGACACGGTGTTCGCCGAGACCACGCCACTGGAGCTGTCCGGTGAGGCGGCGGCGGGCGGCACCGGACGGTTGTTCGTGCTGTCGATCGGCATCGACCATTTCGCCGCGCCGAGCCTGACGCTGAACGAAGCCGTGGCGGACGCGACCACCTTCGCCGAACTGGTGAAGCGATCGGGCGCGAAGGTGTTCCGCTCGGAGAACGTGACGCTGCTGACCGACGCGCAGGCCACCAAGGCCGGCATCCTGGCGGCCTTCAATCGTCTGGCCGGCGAGATACGGCCGGACGACACGTTCCTGTTCTACGTGGCCAGCCACGGCGTGGTGCTGCACGGCGATGGACGGTTCCTGCTGATCCCGCAGGACGTGGCGGACGTGACGTCGTGGGACGCCATCGCTCGGCAGGCGATCGACGAGACGACGCTGATCGGCGCGCTGTCGCGCATCCGGGCGCGCGACGCATTGCTGTTCCTGGACACCTGTCATTCGGGTGCGGTGACGGCGGACGCGCTGGCCAATGTGGGACACGAGACCGGACGATACGTGCTGGCGGCGTCTTCCTCGGTACAGGAGGCGATGGACAGCTACGACGGCCATAACGGAGTGTTCGTGTATGCGCTGCACGAGGCATTCGACGGGCGCGCGCCGCACAGCTCGGACGACGTGATCAGCGCATTGTCACTGGGGGAGTATGTGTCGGAGCGGGTGGGTGTGCTGGCGCGACGCAAGGGCCATGACCAGGACGCGGTGTTCAAGACCGCACAATCGGAGCTGCGGTCGTTCCCCCTGGGGGCGGTGATCGGGACTGGGCATTAGAGGTGTCGCCCGGGCTGTTCTCGCTCGCTGGCCCGCGACGCCGCGCGGATGAGCAGACCGGGGTTTGGGCAACGCCGCGAACCGGGGCAGACTGCGCCCAACGCCGATCACGAAGGAAAGCGCGATGACCCGAGACGACTTGCGCCGCCAGGGAGAAGCGATGCGCGACCGGCTGCGCGGCGACGGTCCCGATCTGCCGCCAGGCTTCGGCACCCTGCTGACCGAGGCCGTGTTCGGCGCGATCTGGTCGCGGCCCGGGCTGGCACTGGCCGACCGCATGATCTGCACGCTCGCCGCCCTGGCGGTGTTTCCGCGTCTGCGCGCGCTGCGGCGGCTGCTCGGCGCGGCGCTCGATATCGGGCTGACTCCGGGGGCGATTCGCGAGGTGCTGGTGCAGGCCGGGCTGTATGCCGGGTTCTCCGCCACGGAAGAGACTCTGGAGGTGTTGGCGGAGGTGCTCGCCGCGCGCGGCATGGCGTTTCCGCCGGAGCCGCCGGCCGACGTTTCGCTCGAACAACTTACTGCGCGGGGCCGCGCGCTGATGGGCGAGCTGCACGGCGACCGGGCCCGGTCCGGCTATGCCGCGCCGGACAATCCGGTGACCGGCGCGCTGTACCCGGTGGCGATCCAGTATGGCTATGGCGAACTCTGGTTCCGTCCCGGGCTTGACCGGCGGGCGCGGGCATTGGTCGCGGTGGCAGCGTTCACCGCGCTGCGCCTGCCAGAGCAAGTGGCGAAGTTCGGACAATCGGCGTTGAATGTCGGGCTGACGCGGACCGAGGTAATCGAAGCGGTGATTCAGACCGCGCCGCATAGCGGTTTTCCTCCCGCGCTGAATGCGCTGGCGGCGCTGACGCCCGCGTTGTGACGCCCGACGCGCCCGTGTCATTGCGAGCACCATGTCATTGCGAGGAGCGGAGCGACGAAGCAATCTCCCGCCCGATGACGCAGGACCGCGGCTCATCGGGCGGGAGATTGCCTCGTCGCTCCGCTCCCTCGCAATGACAGAGAGGTCGCGCGGCTGGCCGCCTGACGAGGCAGCCTTTCGGGCGGTTGGTATCACCCGAACGGCTGGAGATGGAGAGCAGAATCATAGCGCAAATGAACGCAAATGGGCCGGTGTCGAATGGACCGCAGCGCCCGCCACCAGCGCACTGCCAATACCAGCGCCCACCCGCCGCGGCGCCGCGGCGTTCCTCCACCGCACGCCGTATCGCGGCACAATCGCCAGCCCGCCTCCCCAACCCCTTGAACATGCCCGTTAGCTATGTTAGTATAACCCGTTTGTCCCATTAACCGGCCCGGAGCCGCACCCATGCCCGTCCTCTCCACCACCGCCAGGCACGAATATTACTGCGAACTCGGCAAAAGCCTGCCGCCTACGCCAGCCCGCAACCGTGAGAACCACGAACGCCGCATGACCACCGCCATCGAGGCTTTCAACGCCCTGAACCCCGCCGACGCCTATGAAGGGCGCCTCGCGGTGCAGGTCGTGCTCTGCGGCGCCCACGCCGCCGACAACCTGCGCGAGGCCGGCCTCCGCCAGGACGACTTCGCCAAAATGACGCGCTGCCGCGCCCAGGCCGCCAGCATGATGCGCGAGGCACGCGCGGCCAAACGCATGCTGGCGCAGGAGCAAAAACTGCGGCTCGCGGTGGCGGCGGTCGTTTGCAGCGCGCCGGTGCAGCCGGCGGCGGCGGAGTCGGCCTCGACGCGGCCGGCCGAACCGCAGGCCACCCCGCCGCTTCCCACCCGGGCCGCCGTCACGCCGCCGCACGCCGCCCCTGGCCCGCAGCAACCGGTCCCGCCACGTCGCCCGGCGACGGACGATGCCGCGGCGGCGATCCGCAACCACCGTGGGGCCGCGCCGAACACCAAGGCGGCTCTCCTCGCGTCGGCCTTCCCCACGCATCCGGCGGTGCTGGACGCATTGCTCCGTGGCGCCGGCGCCGGGCCGAACCCAGCGGACAAGGCCGGGCGCAGCCCGCTGGGCAAAGCCGCCTGACGGGATCGCCGCGGAAACAGGGGGCATCATCGCACGAATCGGGATTCTGAGACGACCGTGAGACAAGACTGCCCGCGGCGCCAAGCCTGGCGCGACGCCGGAGGGGCCTGTCCAGTCGTCCACCGCGGACCGATTGAGTGCACGGGCGCCGTGGCTGGTTCGCTGGCCTGTCGATGGCCGCGCACGGCCATGGCCGGTTGGGCCGGGCAACGCTGCTCACCCCACCGGGATTGCTTCGCGCCGCTCGCAATGACACATGCACGTCCTCGCCAATCGGAGGCCGCAACCATGGACCGCATCGACCTGCGTTCGGACACGGTGACGCTGCCCTCGGACGCGATGCGCGCGGCCATGGCGCAGGCGCCGGTCGGTGACGACCAGTACGGCGAGGACCCGTCCGTCAACCAGTTGCAGGAGCGCGTGGCCGAATTGCTCGGCAAGGAGGCCGCGTTGTTCGTGCCCAGCGGCACGATGGCCAACCAGATCGGCCTGAAGCTGCTGACTCGTCCCGGCGACGACGTGATCGTCGGCGAGGAAGCCCACGTGGTGTGGCACGAATCCGGTGCGGCCGCCGCCAATTCCGGCGTGCAGTTCACCACGGTCGGCCACGGCGGCCTGTTCACCGCGGCCGAGCTGCGCGCCGCCTGCAAGCCGCAGGGGCACATCGTGTTCCCGCCCACCACGCTGGTGGCAATCGAGAACACGCACAACCGCGGCGGCGGCGTGGTGTTTCCGCAGAACGCGGCGGTCGAGATCTGCGACGCGGCGCGCGGGCTCGGGCTGGCGAGCTATCTCGACGGCGCGCGGCTGTTCAACGCCGCGGTCGCCGGCGGACGCTCCCTGGCCGAGCTCGCCGCGCCGTTCGACATGGTCTCGGTCGCATTGTCCAAGGGTCTCGGCTGCCCGGTCGGAAGCCTGATCGCCGGGCGCAAGCCGGACATCGCGCGCGCGGTGCGGGCGCGGCGGATGTTCGGCGGGGCGATGCGCCAGTCGGGCATTCTTGCCGCCGCCGGCCTGTACGCGCTGGACCACAACATGACGCGGCTGGCAGAGGATCACGCCAATGCGCGGATCCTGGCCGAACGCGTCGCCGGCACGCGCGCGCGGATCGACCTCGCGGCGGCGCTGAGCAACATCATCATCTTCCACCTGCCGGAGCCGTTGCCCGACGCCGCGTCCATCGTGCGGCACGCGCAGGAACGTGGCGTGCTGGTATCGGCCTTCGCTGCGCGCACCGTGCGGGCCGTCACCCATCTGAACGTCAGCGCGGCGCAGTGCCGGCACGCCGCGGACGTACTTGCCGCGATCATCGACAAATAGAGCATGTCCGCGCTGCCTGGAACCGCCGAGGCCGCTGTGGCGGCGAGCATTGGAGCGACGACGCAATCGCCCGCCGGAGAGCGCCGCGCGTCACGCGGGAGGTTGCCGGGGGGCTCGGTGCAACGATCCGCCGCGGGCGGACAGCACCGCCGCCTTACAATCCCAGCTTCCCCTGCCGGTCCGGCTTGCGCCCGCCATCCGCGGTCGCGCCCCGCTCGCCATCGGCGAAGCGCAGCTTCAGCCTTGCGCCCGGCTGCACCGCGGCGGCGCTGGTCAGGGGATGCCCGGAGGGGTCGGACACCAGCGCGTAGCCACGCTGCAGCACCGCCAGCGGCGACACCGACTCGAGCCGTGCCCCGGTCCCTTCCAGCCGCGCGCGCGCCTCACGCAATCCGGCGCGCAGCGGGGCGTCGCTCAGCCGGCCCAGCGTGCGGTTCGCGCGGTTGCGGATGCCCGCCACCGTTTGGCGCAGGCAGGCGACCAGCTTGTGGCCCGACAGGTCCAGTGCGGAGTGTCGAGTCGCCACCAGGTTGGGCAACGCCAGGATCAGCCGCACGCCGCGTTCGTGCACCCGCTCGCGGCACGCCATGATCGTCGCCGGCAGGTCCGGCAGCCGCCGCTCGACCGCGACCAGCGCGGTGCGGCGCTTCTCCACCAGGTTGGGCAACGCCAGCACCAGCCGCTCGGCGCGATCGTCCAGCCGCTGCCGCGCGGTGCCGAGCAATGCCGGCAGGTCCGGCAGGCCGCGTTCGGCGCGGGACAGGCGAAGGCGGCGATCCTGCGTTAGGCGATTCAGGCCGCCGACCAGGCGGGCCGCCTTGTGTTCCAGGTCGGCTATCAGGTCGGCGCGCGCCGGCACCGCGATTTCCGCCGCGGCGGTGGGCGTAGGCGCACGGCGGTCGGAGGCGAAGTCGATCAGGGTGGTGTCGGTCTCATGCCCGACGGCGGAGATCAGCGGGATGCGGCAGGCCGCGGCGGCACGGACGACGATCTCCTCGTTGAACGCCATCAGGTCCTCCAGGCTGCCGCCACCGCGCGCGACGATCAGCACGTCGGGGCGCGGCACCCGGCCGCCCGCCGGCAGCGCGTCGAACCCGGCGATGGCGGCGGCGATGCGCTCGGCGGCGCCCTCGCCCTGCACCGGCACGGACCACAGCAGCAGCGTGCGGGGGAAGCGGCGGGCGAGCGTGGTGCGGATGTCCTGGATCACCGCGCCGCGTTCGCTGGTGACCACCCCGATCACGGTCGGCAGCACCGGCAGTTGGCGCTTGCGGCCGGCGTCGAACAGGCCCTCGGCGGCGAGGCGGAGTCGCAGCCTTTCTATCCGCGCCAGCAGGGCGCCGGCGCCGGCGTATTCCATACGCTCGACGATGAGCTGGTAGGACGAGCGCTCGCCATAGGCGGAGACGCGGCCGGTGGCGACCACCTCGACGCCGTTCTCCGGCACCATGCCGAGGCGCGAGACGGCGGTCTTCCACACCACGCCGGCGAGCCTGGCGCCCTCGTCCTTCAGGGAGAAGTAGATGTGGCCGGAGGGGTAGCGCTTGAGTTCGGTAATTTCCCCGCGCACCCGGACACGGCCGAAATTGCCCTCCAGCGTGCGCTTCACCGCGCCGGAGATTTCCGACACGGTGTATTCGGGCAGGTTGGAAACGGCGGGGGCGGGCAGGTCGTTCATGGCGGGAGACTAGGCGATCACGCCGCCGCCGGGGAGACCGCAGCCGGTTCCGACACGATTCCGGTCGCGATTCACGCGGCGCGGCGATCCGGTCAGGACGCCAGGCAGGCGGTCATCACCGCGTAAAACCGCGGCAGGGCGAAAAAACCGGCCACCATTGCGGCAATGAACAGCGCGACGCAGAGACTTTCGTTCAACTTCCAAGGGAACGGATAGGCGAACTCCTGCTCCAGCCAGCGCGCATGCCAGGGAAGGTCGCGGTGGGAAACGGTCCACTTGTTCAGGTAGAGGAATGGCCACACCGCGAGTCCGTCGGTAAAGTTCCTCAACAGGGCCACAATCGTGAACAGCAGGGTGAACCGGCCGATATGCACGTGCGCACTCGGCAGGCAAAGGCTGGCGGCCCCGCTTCCGGCCATCCGCCAGAACAGCCCGAGCAGAATCAGCGCCGTGCCGCTGTCCAGCAGGACCCAATGGACCGACAGGACCTGGCTGCGTTGCTCTTCGGTCAACACGGTCTCGCGCCCGCCCGGACGAAGCCCGTGGAACGAGCCGATACCGTTGCACACGCGGTTCCACACGCCAACCGCCCAGCCGAGGAAGATCGGGATGACGGCCAGGTAGAGCAGCAGCAGGTAGCTCAAGAAGAACGGCACGGGGCCGCCGCGCTGCATCAGGTGCGGTTCCAGCGCATAGGCCATCAGGGGGAACGGCAGCACCGTCACGATGACCGTCAGTGCGTCGATGGACAGGCCGATCGGTCCCCAGTACGGCAGCTCATCCGTCGCCGCGGCATCGTCTCGGCGGTCCGGCCGCGGCATGCCGTATTTGATGTCCAGGAACCGGTCGGACTGGAAGAAGAAGATCGCCGCCGTCGTGAGCAGAACGACCAACAGCGTGATGCGCACACCGATGCCGCTGCCATCCACCGGTTTCCTGTAATCCCAGTGCTCGTCATGCAGCGTGGCGACCAGCTCGCCGACCGCGGTGGCAAAACTCACCGACAGCGTCACGGCATAGAGTCGCTTCAGATTGTCGATCGTGCGCTCGCGCTGGCGCTGGATCGACCTGGCCACGCTGTCGGCGTTTTCGACAACGATGTTCGCATGCAAGGGCATTCTCCAATGTCTCCCTCCGATGATCGCGCCTATCCGCTGCCGTGCTGCCTCCCGGCCAGATGGCGCACCGCTGCCGCGAAAGCTCGGTTCCAGTCCCGATCGGCGAACACAAGGCCGCCGCTCAGTTCGATGCCGATCTCCGTCATCGCGTTCTGATAACAGGATTCCGAGTGCACCAGGATGCCGTCCGGATCGCGCAGGCTGCCGGAGGTGGCGCCGAGGGCGCCGGGCGGCGCCGGCCACAGCGTCGTTTGGAACACGTCGCGGAAGTAGCCGGCAACCCGCGCCGGATAATCGCGCGGATCGGCTGTCCAGCCGACCAGCGGTTTGCCCAGCGCGTGCATGTAGCCGATCTCGAACGCGGTCCCTGGGTCCATCTCCGGGCCGCGGCGGAACCCGTCCAGGCAGAAGATGCCGGCATCGAGGTCGCGCATCAGTTCCAGGTCGGCCGCGACGATGCGACGCACCAGCGCGCGGCCTGGCAGCACTCCGGCCAGGGACAACTGGTTGTCAAGCGGGGCCACGCCCTCCAGGCCGTACCGAGAGCAGATGCGCTTCATTTCGGCGAAGATCGTCGCCGGATCGGGATAGAAGACCATCGGTCCGGCCAAATAGAGGCGCGGGCGAAGCACGACCGATGGCTCGGGCTCGGAGTGCGGCACGGTCTCTCCCCTTCCGCCATTGGCACCGCGGCGGCGCGTGCAAGGTCGGCATGGCCGGGCGCACCGGGTCAAGCGGAATCCCGGCGCGGCGACAGGTGGGCGCGGATCGTGTGCCGGAAACCTCTGTGCTACAGCCTGCGTCCGGCGGCCCTTGGTGACGGGGCGCGATAGTGGAGACGGCTCATGCGCGTGTTGGTCATCGGATCGGGCGGACGCGAACATGCGCTGTGCTGGACGCTCGCGGCCAGTCCCTTGCTGAGCAAGCTGTGGTGCGCGCCCGGCAACCCGGGCATCGCCCAGGTCGCCGAATGCGTGCCGATCGGTGTGCTCGACTTTCCGGCCCTGGTCGCCTTCGCGCAGGACAACGCGGCCGATCTCGTGGTGCCGGGTCCGGAAGCACCGCTGGTCGCCGGCATCACCGACGCGATGGAGGCCGCGGGCATCGCCTGCTGCGGTCCGTCGCGCGCCGCGGCGCGGCTCGAAGGCAGCAAGACCTTCACCAAGGAGGTCTGCGACGCCGCCGGCATCCCCACCGCCCAGTGGGAGCGGTTCGACGACGCCGCAGCCGCCCGCGAATTCATCCGCCGCCGCGGCGCGCCGATCGTGGTGAAGGTCGACGGCCTGGCGGCCGGAAAGGGCGTGGTGGTCGCCGCCACGGAGGCCGAAGCGCTGGCCGCAATCGACGCCATGATGGACGCGCGTACCTTTGGCGAGGCCGGCGAGTCGGTGGTGATCGAGGAATATCTGGCTGGCGACGAAATCTCGCTCTTCGCCCTATGCGACGGCGAGACGGCCCTGCCGCTCGGCTCGGCACAGGACCACAAGCGGGTGGGCGACGGCGATACCGGCCCCAATACCGGCGGCATGGGCGCCTATGCGCCGGCACCGATGTTTCCCCCCGCGTTGGAGCAAGCGGCGATGGACCGGGTCGTGCGGCCCGTGCTGGCCGAGATGGCGCGGCGCGGCGCGCCGTTCCGTGGCATCCTGTTCGCCGGGCTGATGCTCACCGCGGACGGCGTAAAGCTGATCGAGTTCAACGTCCGATTCGGCGACCCCGAGTGCCAGGTGCTGCTGTCGCGGCTGAAATCCGACCTGTTGCCGGCGTTGCAGGCCGCCTGCGACGGCGAGCTGGCGAATTTCGACCTGCGCTGGTCGGACGCGGCAGCGATTGCCGTGGTCATGGCGGCGCGCGGCTACCCCGACGCGCCGGAGCGCGGCAGCGTCATCCGTGGCCTCGACCGTGCCGCCGGGTTGCCCGGCGTGCAGGTGTTCCATGCCGGCACCGAGGCCAACGCGGACGGCACGCTGCGTGCCGCCGGCGGACGCGTGCTGACGGTGTGCGCCACCGGCGCCACGCTCGCCGCCGCGCATGACGCGGCCTACGCTGCGGTGCGGGCGATCGACTGGCCGGAGGGTTTCTGCCGCCACGACATCGGCTGGCGCGCGCTGGGGCAGGCCGATCAGGCGGCGCACGGGTGACGGGTGCCGCCACCGCCGGTGGCGCCCCGCCCGAGCGCGCGGACTACACGAACGTGTGATTAGGCAAGCGGAACATCTTGCCGGCTAGGATGGGCCATCGTTCCGCTGGAGACCTCGATGGCCTGGACGCTCGACAAGCTCAAGACGCAACCGGCGACCCTGAACCTGCCGATGCGGCCGACAGTTGCCAATGTGGCCGACAAAGGCTCCGGCTGGGACCTGGCCGCCGGCGGCGGGACCTATCAGGTGCGCTACTTTTCGAAAGGCGGCGTCGGCGCCGACGGCAGCGCGACGATCGACGCCAATCAAGGCGCATCCCTCACCGTCGCCTGCAGCGGTGCCGCCGACGCCGCCAAGGTCGCGTATCTGCTGCCCTGGGCGACCGACAAGGTTTACGTGACCGAGCTTGGCGCGCTGCGCGACTATTTCTTCACCGCCAAGCTGAACGGCTGCGGCTTCTTCATTTCCGGCGGGTTGTGCAACCCGACCGTGGTTCACGCGAACGCCTATGCGGTGATTCCGGCGATCCCGGATTTCAGCGCCACGAGCACCCAGACGTTGATCACCGCGTATCACGGCGCCTATGCGGCGATCGCCGCGGCACTGGTGCAGCACGGCGACCTCGACCCGTCCAACCTGGCGGTGTTCGAGCCCGGGGTCAGCGGCTATGTCGGCGACGCCGCGGTGTTCGGCGTGCGCAATGCCGCGCGTTGGGCGTTCTACGCGGTAATCGGATCAACCAAAAATCCGCCGGTGGTGAAGCTCTGGCCGAACTGACGGTTGGTCGGAACCGGCCTATCGCCGTGCCGCGAAGAACGCGGTGAGCATGGCGGCGGCCTCGGCTTCGCGCACGCCGCCGACGATTTCCGGCCGGTGGTGGCATGACGGCGCGTCGAACACCCGCGCGCCATGCTCTACCCCGCCGCCCTTCGGGTCGTAGGCGCCGAACACCAGCCGGCGGATACGGAACAGGCTGATCGCCTGGGCGCACATCGGGCAGGGTTCCAGCGTCACCACCAGGTCGCAGTCCGGCAGGCGCGGCTCGCCGCGGGCCGAAGCCGCCGCGCGCAGGGCCAGCAGCTCGGCATGGGCCGAAGCGTCCGCCCGCGCCTCCACCGCGTTGCCGGCGCGGGCCAGCACCGTTCCGTCCGGCGCCAGCACCACGGCGCCGACCGGTATCTCCCCGCGCGCGGCAGCGGCACGAGCCTCTTCCAGTGCGATGTCCATCGCCGACATGCGCGCTTCTTGCCCGGTGATGCCCGCGCGGTCTAGCAACCGCCGCATGGCCAGACGCCCCATCATCGGCGTGACTCTGGATTCCGAGCAATCCGGCGGTTACTCGAAATACCCCTGGTATGCGATGCGGCAGAACTACGCCGAGGCGATCGCTGCCGCCGGCGGCCTGCCGGTCGCCTTGCCGCACGACCCGGCCCTGGCGCCGGACTACCTGGAGCGCATCGACGCGCTGGTGGTGACCGGTGGCGCCTTCGACGTCGATCCGGCGCTGTACGGCGCCGCGGACCGGCACGCCACGGTGACCCTGAAGCCGGGGCGGACGGCGGCGGAGCAGGCGCTGACCGAGGGCGCCCTGGCGCGCAACCTGCCGGTGCTGGGCATCTGCGGCGGCGAGCAACTACTGGCGGTGGTGCTCGGCGGATCGCTGATCCAGCACATTCCCGACGCCGTCCCGGACGCGTTGCAGCATGCGCAGCGGACTCCGCGCCATGAAGCGGGGCATAGCGTGGCGGTGACGGCGGGAACGCTGCTGCACCGGATCGTCGGCGCGACGGCAATGCAGGTGAACTCGTCGCACCATCAAGCGGTGCGCGAGCCCGGGCGGTTCGCCGTGGTGAACGCGGTCGCCGGGGACTCTGTGATCGAGGGGATCGAAGATGCGCGCTTCCGGTTCTGCCTCGGCGTGCAGTGGCACCCGGAGTTCGGCATCGACCCCGGCGATCGCCGCATCTTCGACGGCCTGATCGCGGCCTGCGGATGAGCGACCCAATGGGCGATGCAGCGCGCGGCGAACGGATCGCCAAGTGGCTGGCGCGGGCCGGCATCGCCAGCCGGCGCGACGCCGAGAAGCTGGTCGCCGAAGGCCGCGTGCGCATGAACAACGCGCCGGTGACGCACCCGGCCACGTTCGTCACGCCGGACGCGATCGTGGTGGTGAACGGCGCCGTCGTGGACGCGCCGGAACGCACCCGCCTGTGGCGCTACCACAAGCCGGACGGTCTCGTGACGACGCATCGGGACCCGGAGGGCCGGCCGACGGTGTTCGACAAGCTGCCCTCCGGCCTGCCGCGCGTGGTCAGCGTCGGGCGGCTGGACCTCACCAGCGAGGGGCTGCTGCTGCTGACCAACGACGGCGCGCTGGCCCGCAAGCTGGAGCTGCCCGCCACCGGCTGGATCCGCCGCTACCGGGTGCGCGTGCATGGCCGCCCGGACGCCCACGCGCTGGAGCGGCTGGCGCGCGGCGTGACGGTGGCGGGCGTCCGCTACGGCCCGATCGAGGCCGGGCTGGACGCGGTGAAGGGCGACAACGCCTGGGTGACCGTGGCGCTGCGCGAGGGCCGCAATCGCGAGGTGCGGCGGGTGATGGAGCATCTCGGCCTGCCGGTGACGCGGCTGATCCGGGTCGCCTACGGCCCGTTCCAGCTAGGCACGTTGCCGCGCGGCGCGGTGGAGGAAGTGCCGGCGCGGGTGCTGCGCGATCAGGTGCCGCGCGACCCGGTGCCGCGCGAGGCCTGATGCGCATCGTCGCCGGCGCCTGGCGCGGCCGCGCGCTGATTGCTCCGGCGGGGCAGGCCACCCGGCCGACCGCCGACCGGGTGCGACAGGCGCTGTTCGACATGCTGCTGCACGCGCCCTGGGGAGGCCGCGACGCGATGGAGCGCGCGCGGGTGCTGGACGCGTTCGCCGGCACCGGCGCGTTCGGGCTGGAGGCGCTGTCGCGCGGCGCGGCGCACGCCACGTTCATGGAGCAGGATCGCGCGGCGCTGGCGGCGTTGCGCGGCAATGTCGCGGCATGCCGCGCCGAGAATCGCGCCACGGTGCTGGCGATGGATGTGCTGGCGGCGCCGGCGGGCGAAGCGTGCGGCCTGGTGTTTGTCGATCCGCCATACGGCCGGGATCTGGTGTCCCGGGCGATGGACCGGTTGCGTGCCATGGGGTGGATCGCGCCCGGCGCGCTGGTGGCGGCGGAAACCGGGCGCGACGAGGAATTGCCGGAACTGGGGGAGCTTCTGGCCGAGCGCGCGCACGGCGCCGCGCGGCTGAGCATCTGGCAAAGTACAGCTCTCCCACCGCGCGGGAGAGGTTGAGGCGCGGCGCGACGAGGGCGGGAGCGACGAGGGTGAGGGTGAGGGTGCGAGTGCCGCGAGACGCACCGCACCAAAGGTGCTTCGTGTGGCATGCTTCGCCCTGACCCGGCGCTTCGCGCCGACCTCCCGCAGCGGCGCGGGAGAGGTTTTAGCGCCCCCGGAACCGCGGCGTGCGCTTCTCCGCGAAGGCCGCGACGGCCTCGCGATGGTCCTCGGTCTGTCCGGCCCGCGCCTGGTGGATGCCCTCCATGTCCAGCACAGCGCCGAACGGCTCGGTTTCCGCCGCGTGCAGGTTGCGCTTCATGTAGCCCAGCGCCACGCGCGGCCCCTCGGCAATGCGCCGGGCTAGCGCCAGCGTCTCCTCGCGCAGCACGGCATCGTCCACCACGCGGTTCACCATCCCCAGCGCCGCCGCCTGTTCCGCGTCCAGCATCTCGTTCAGGAAGTACAGCTCGCGCGCCTTGCCGGTGCCGACCAGCCGCGTCAGCAGCCAGGACCCGCCGAAATCGCCCGAGTAGCCGACATTGGCGAAGCCGGTGGCGAACCGTGCGGACCGCCCGGCGATGCGCAGGTCGCACGCCAGCGCCAGACCGAAGCCGGCGCCGACCGCCGGGCCGTTCACCATGCCGATGATGACCTTCGGCAGCGTCCGCATCAGCAGCGGTATCTGATGCATCGAGCGGTAGCCTTCCAGGCGTTGCTCGAAACTCTGCCCCTGCGTGCGCGCCGCCATCGTCTTCACGTCGCCGCCGGCGGTGAAGCCGCGCCCGCTGCCGGTAACCACGATCGCGCCCACCGCCTCGTCGGCGGCCAGCCGCGGCAGCGCCTCGCGCAGGCCGGAGAGCATGTCGGGCGAGAACGCGTTCAACCGCTCGGGCCGGTTCAGCGTCAGGATTGCCACGCCGTCCTCAATCGTCTCGAGCAGATCCGCCATCGTCATCTCCCTCATGTGCCCAACGGTGGTAGTCCAGCGCCGCAAGCTGCTCCAGCCCGCCCGGTCGCTGGCGGCGCGGAGTCGGAGCCTGGGTCGCGATGACCAGGGGAGCGGGATGATGAGGCGCGCGGCGATGACGAACGAACGGCGCGTTGCGTCGCGTGGAGCGATTGTCTCACGACGGACCCCGGAGCAGCGAAGCGCGCGCGCCCGGCCCCGCCGGTTGTCCGCCGCCCTACCGGGAGCGCGCGAACGGATTCTTCGTCTCGGTGCGGCCAAACATCCGGCTCCACGCCGCCTCCCGCAGCAATCGGCGGGAGTTGCCGGATTCCGATGTCGGCGCCGCCGGCGCAGCCGTTGCCCGCGCCGTTCCCCGGCTCGCTGCCGGTTTTCCTGCCGGCGCCGGTTTGTCCTTTTTTGTCGCCATCTCGCCCCCCTTGTCCGCCCGCTGTCCCGCGGCTGGTATCCACGTCACGCATTCACCATCGTCCCTCGTTCGCTGTCCACCGTTTTGCGCGGCGCGCGGCCCAAAGCACAACGCAGCCAGGCCCGCAGCCGGAACGCCGCGACGGCGCACCGCCCGACCGATCCGGTCGCCCGCCCGGCGCGCCGGACCGGCGCGGCGCGCGCCACCGCGACCGGAGCGGCGCCAACCAGCGAGTCGATCGTCGCCCGCAGCCGTCCGCGCGCCCGGTGCAGCAGCACGCGCTGGTTCTCCGCGGTGATGTCCAGCAGCGCACAGGCTTCCTCCGCCTCGCGCTGCTCGATGTCGCGCAGGATCAGCACGGCACGCTGGCCGGCCGGCAGGCGCTCGATCGCCGCCAGCACGTGATCCCAGAGCTGGCGCCCGCCGACAATGCGTTCCGGGTTGACCTCGTCCCACAGGCGGGGCGCTTCCACCCAGTGCCCGTCGGGCTGGAAGGCGGACAGCGGCACGGCCCGCTCGCCCGGCTCGCCGCTTTCCGCCAGGTCCGGCAGCCCGACCGTCCGGGCCTCGCGGCCGGCCCGCGTCCGGGCGCGGTTCAGCACGATGCTGAACAGCCAGGTGATCAGGCTGGAGCGGCCCTCGAACCGGCCAATGCCGGCATACACGGCGAGCCAGGCGTCCTGCACCACCTCCTCGCCCTGCGCATGGCTGCCGATGATCGCGGCGGCAACGCCCACCAGCGAGCCATGGAACCGGCGGATCAGACGCTGATAGGCGCGTTGGTCGCCCTGCCGCAGCCTGGCCAGGAACGCCGGGTCATCGAATTCGCCGCGGTCCTTGCCACCGATAGGCATGAAGGCGCTGGCCTTCCCTTTGCGAGCCTGTGAGATTCGTCGTAACGTCGGCTCCCCGGGCGAGTCTCACGGCAACCCCCGAACGACGCAAGCGGGATGTTGCGCATGCCGGCCTGCCGCGAGATGAGCGAACTTGTGACGTCCTACCTGGAGCGGACACTGCCGCTGGGGGTGCGGTTGGACGCCGGCTGGCACTTGTTCCGCTGCCCGGCCTGCCGGCGCTACTATGAGCAGATGCGCCAGACAGTGCGGCTGCTTGCCGGAGGCCGGCTGCCGCCGCCTGGCCCGGCCGCGGAGGCCGGCTTGCTGGCAAACCTGGCTGACGCGGCCGGTCCGCCGCCGGCCTGACCCCGGGCGGTCGTCCACGCCAACCCGCGCACCGATTTCCGGACGTGCCTTAGCCGGATGTTAACGAATACTCCTGTAATCTTGACGACGGGCGTCACGAACCGGGCATCCGCCCAGGTGCCGCCGAGCCGATCGGAGGGCCATATGGCACTGCGCCTCGACTGCCGACCATGCCGCCCGGTAGCAATATCTACCAGCCGGCATGCGGCGCAATTCACGAATTACCGCTCGTCATGCCGATAATACTTGATTTTCCATGGTTTGCCAAATTTACTTGGGGAGGATCGGCGGCTCGCAGCCCGACGCAACGGGCGCTGACCGGCCGGCCGTCCAGGAAAGCTCCCAGCCGCACAACAACCTTCGCGCGCCGGTCGAACGCCGTTGCACGTCCTGGTGATCCGCCACAATCCGAACACGGTGGATTACTCTCTGTTTGCGCAATGGCCGGAGCCGCCTCCGGCAAGGAGACCACGATGGATAAAATGCCGCCAACCGGTCATCGCCGACGAATTTCACGACTCGGCGAAAAAAACTTAACGCGGCGCGGGCCGCATACGCTACGCTCACGCCCATCTTCCGAGAATGCAGGAACACTGAGTGGATTTATCCTGAGCCATGGAGCGACAGATGCCAATGGTCGATGATCTGTTCGCCAGTTACGCCAAAAGCTTCGAGGCACACCGCGAAGCCGAGTTGTCGCTGGCCGACTACCTGGAAGCGTGCCGCGGCAACCCGATGATGTATGCCACCGCGACCGAGCGTCTGCTGTCGGCGATCGGCGAGCCCGAGATGGTGGACACCTCCAAGGATGCGCGGCTCGGCCGCATCTTCATGAACCGCACCATCCGCGCTTACCCGGCGTTCAGCGAGTTCTACGGCATGGAGGAGACGATCGAGCGGATCGTCGGCTTCCTGCGGCACGCCGCCCAGGGCCTCGAGGAGCGCAAGCAGATCATGTATCTGCTTGGTCCGGTCGGCGGCGGCAAGTCCTCGCTCGCCGAGCGGCTGAAGGCGCTGATGGAGGTGCATCCCATCTACGTGCTGAAGGCCGGCGACCAGCTCAGCCCGGTGTTCGAGAGCCCGCTCGGGCTGTTCGACGCCGACAAGATGGGCGCGCTACTGGAGGATCGCTACAACATCCCCCGCCGCCGGCTGACCGGGCTGATGAGTCCGTGGTGCATCAAGCGGCTCGACGAGTTCCACGGCGACATCTCGAAGTTCCGCGTGCAGAAGCTGCTGCCGTCGCGCCTGCGCCAGTTCGCCATCGCCAAGACCGAGCCGGGCGACGAGAACAACCAGGACATCTCCTCGCTGGTCGGCAAGGTTGACATCCGCAAGCTGGAGATGCACGCGCAGAACGATCCCGACGCCTACAGCTATTCGGGCGGGCTGAACCGCGCCAACCAGGGACTTCTCGAGTTTGTCGAGATGTTCAAGGCGCCGATCAAGATGCTGCACCCGTTGCTGACGGCGACGCAGGAGTGCAACTACATCGGCACCGAAAACATTGGCGCCATCCCGTTCACCGGCATCATCATGGCCCACTCCAACGAGGCGGAGTGGCAGACCTTCAAGAACAACCGCAACAACGAAGCCTTCATCGACCGGATCTACGTCATCAAGGTGCCGTACTGCCTTCGCGTCACCGAAGAGCAGAAGATCTACGACAAGCTGATCTCGCGCTCCGAACTGGCCGCCTCGCCCTGCGCGCCCGCGACGCTGGAGATGCTGGCCCGGTTCTCCGTGCTGTCGCGGCTGCGCCGGCACGAGAACTCCACGCTCTATTCCAAGATGCGGGTGTATGATGGCGAGAGCCTGAAGGAGACCGATCCCCGCGCGCGCTCCTTGCAGGAATACAAGGACGTGGCCGGCGTGGAGGAGGGCATGGACGGCGCCTCCACCCGCTTCGCCTTCAAGGTGCTGGCGGCCACCTTCAACCACGACACCACCGAGATCGCCGCCGACCCGGTGCACCTGATGTATGTGCTGGAGCAATCGATCCGCCGTGACCAGATGCCGGCCGAAACTGAGAAGCGTTACCTGGAGTTCATCAAGGGCGAGCTCGCGCCGCGTTACGCCGAGTTCATCGGCAATGAAATCCAGAAGGCATATCTGGAGTCGTATTCGGATTACGGCCAGAACCTGTTCGACCGCTACGTCGCCTATGCCGACGCCTGGATCGAGGATATCGACTTCAAGGACGCCGATACCGGACAGTTGATGAACCGCGAATTGCTCAACCAGGAGTTGACCAAGATCGAGAAGCCTGCCGGGATCGCCAACCCCAAGGACTTCCGCAACGAAGTCGTCAAGTTCAGCCTGCGGGCACGCGCCAATAACAACGGCAAGAACCCATCCTGGACCAGCTACGAGAAGATCCGCGAAGTGATCGAACGGCGGATGTTCAGTCAGGTCGAGGAGCTGCTGCCGGTGATCAGCTTCGGCTCGAAGAAGGATAGCGAGAGCGAGAAGAAGCACACCGAATTCGTCGAGCGCATGACCGCCCGCGGCTATACCGAGCGGCAGGTCCGGCGGCTGGTCGAGTGGTACATGCGCGTCAAGCAGGCAGGGTGACGGCAAGAGCACCAACAGGCAACATATAGATGCACATCGTCGATCGCCGGCTTAACCCGAGCGGCAAGAACCTCGCCAACCGGCAACGCTTCATGCGGCGGGCCAAATCGCTGATCCGCAAGGCGGTGCACGAAACCTCGGCCAGCCGCAGCATCAAGGACGCCGACCAGGAGGGCGAGGTTTCGCTGCCGGCGCAGGGCGTGCACGAGCCGTCCCTGCACCGCAGCGCCAGCGGCGGCATGCGCGACCACCTGCTGCCTGGCAACAAGGAGTATATCGAGGGCGACACCATCCCCCGTCCGCAAGGTGGCGGTGGCGGCGGCGGCTCGGAGGGCAGCCCGGACGGCGAAGGCCAGGACGATTTCCGCTTTGCCCTGTCGCGCGAGGAGTTCGTGGACCTGTTCCTGGAAGACCTGGAACTGCCCGATCTCGCCAAGCGGCGCGTGGTGAGCGCCGAGGCGGTGACCTGGCACCGCGCCGGCTATTCGGTCACCGGCTCCCCCGCCAACCTCGCGTTGAACCGCACGGTGCGCAACAGCCTGTCGCGCCGCATCGCGCTGCGCCGCCCGAAGATCGGCGAACTGGACAAGCTGCGGGAGGACATCGCCGCGCTGAGCCCCGACGGGGAAGACCAGGCGCGTCGGCTGGAACTGGAGGAGGAGCTGACGCGCAAGCTCCGCCGCAGCAGCGTGATCCCGTATATCGATCCGCTCGACGTACGCTACCGGCGGTTCGAGGCGCAGCCGAAGCCGGTGGCGCAGGCGGTGATGTTCTGCCTGATGGACGTATCCGGCTCGATGACCGAGCACATGAAGGACCTGGCCAAGCGGTTCTACGTGTTGCTGTACATCTTCCTGAAGCGCCGCTACAAGAACGTGGACGTGGTGTTCATTCGTCACACCCATCAGGCGCAGGAAGTGGACGAGGACACGTTCTTCCACTCGCCGGAGACCGGCGGCACCGTGGTGTCCACGGCGCTGGAGGAAATGCAGCGGGTGATCGAGGAACGCTACAGCCCGGATTCCTGGAACATCTACGCCGCGCAGGCGTCCGACGGCGACAACACCGCGTCGGACAACGACAAGACCGCGGCACTGCTGGCCGACGTTATTCTTCCGGTGTGCCAGTACTACGCCTATCTGGAAGTCGGCCGCGATTCCGAGCACTTCCCGCCCGGCTTCATCCGGCGGGATTCCGATCTCTGGCAGACCTACACGGCGATCTGCCGCACCGGCGCGCCGATGGCGATGCGCAAGGTGGGCCATCGCCGCGACATCTACCCGGTGTTCCGCGAATTGTTCGCCCGCAAGTCGGCCCAGGAACAGGAGACGGCATGAGTTCAGTTCCCTCTCCCGCTTCGTGGGTGAGGAAGAAAGGAAGCGCTTTATGAGCAATACGGTGAAAGCCCCCGCCATCCGCGCCGAGCACCCGTTGTTCGAAGGCGCGGACTGGGAATTCAGCACCATCCAGCGCGTGCATGATGCCGTGGCGGAGATCGCCCACGGCGAGCTCGGCCTGGACACCTATCCGAACCAGATCGAGGTCATCAATTCAGAACAGATGCTGGATGCCTATTCGTCGATCGCCATGCCGATCTTTTACAAGCACTGGTCGTTCGGCAAGCAGTTCGCCCGCAACGAGGCGCTGTATCGCACCGGGATGCAGGGCCTGGCATACGAGATCGTCATCAACTCCAACCCGTGCATCTCCTACATCATGGAGGAGAACACGGCGACGATGCAGACCCTGGTGATCGCCCACGCGGCATTCGGCCACAACCACTTCTTCAAGAACAACTATGTTTTCAAGCAGTGGACCGACGCCGACGGCATCCTGGACTACCTGGAATTCGGCCGCCACTACATCGCCGACTGCGAGGAAAAATACGGCGAGGCGCAGGTCGAGCGGCTGCTCGACGCCGCGCACGCGCTGATGAGCCACGGCGTGCACCGCTACCCGCGGCGCCGCTCCATGGATCTGCGCACCGAGGAAAAGCGTGTCCTGGAGCGCCGGGTACACGAAGAGCAGGTGTTCAACGATCTGTGGCGCACGGTGCCGGGCAAGGACACCGCCAAACCAGACCCCACCGCGGAGGAGCGTCGCAAGGCGCTGCTGGAGCTGCCGCAGGAGAACATCCTGTTCTTCCTGGAAAAGGTCGCCCTGCGGCTGGCCCCCTGGCAGCGCGAAATCCTGCGCATCGTCCGCATCATCGCGCAGTATTTCTATCCGCAGATGCAGACCAAGGTGATGAACGAAGGGTGCGCCACCTATACCCACTACCGCATCATGAACCGGCTGCACGAGAAGGGCCTGATCAACGACGGCGCGATGGTCGAGTTCCTGCGCAGCCACACCAACGTGGTGTTCCAGCCGGATTTCGACGATCCGCGCTACAGCGGCATCAACCCGTACGCGCTCGGCTTCGCCATGATGCGGGACATCGAACGTATCTGCACCGAGCCGACCGCGGAAGACGAGCAATGGTTCCCGGCGATCGCCGGCCATCGCGACCCGATGGCCGTGCTGCGCGAGGTCTGGGCCAACTATCGAGACGAGAGCTTCATCCTGCAGTATCTCAGCCCGCGGCTGATCCGCCAGTTCGGCCTGTTCCACGTGCTGGACGATGCCGGCGAGGCGAACCTGCGCGTGCAGTCGATCCATGACGAGCGCGGCTACCGCAAAATCCAGCGCGCCCTGGCACGCCAGTACGACGTCGCGTGGAACACCCCCGACATCCAGGTGGTGGACGTGAATCTGGCCGGCGACCGGCGGCTGATCGTGCATCATCGCGCGCTCAACCGGGTACTGCTGGAGGAGCGCGACGCCCGCCAGGTGCTGCAGCACCTGGCCGATCTGTGGGGCTACGACGTATTGCTCAAGGAGATCGATCCCGCCACCGAGGCGGTGCTGAAGGAGCACGCGGCGACACCGCGCGCCGGCATCGTCCAGCTCGGCTGAAACACCAACCCTCCCGCGAAGAGCGGCCGCGGTTTGCTACTCCGCCGCCTTGCGCAGCGGCCAGTCGTTCACGTTGATGCGCGGCATCTCGAAGCGGTCGGTGGTGCGCGCGTACCAACCCGCGCCGTGCATGCGGCCGATCAGGTCCAGCTTCGGCGTGTCGATGTAGCAGCGGTCCTTGTCCAGCACGCAGTCGTCCTGCACGTGGAACGCCACCACCTTGCCCAGCACCACCGCGCGGTCGATGCCGACATCGACGATCACCAGCCGCTCGCACTCCATCGACACCGGCGCCGCGGCGATGCGCGGCGGCTTCACGTGCAACGACGGCGCCGTGGCCAGCCCCGCCTCCGCCAGTTCGTTCACCGATTTCGGAAAATCGATCGCGGTGACGTTCATCTGCTCTGCCAGCTTGTAGCTGACCAGGTTCACGACGAACTCCCCGGTGCGGCGGATGTTGCCGCCGGTATCCTTTACGTCGCCCGGCGCACGGCCACCGATGCCAAACGCCACCACCGGCGGATTGCCGGACATCGCATTGAAGAACGAGAACGGCGCGGCGTTCAGCGTGCCATCAACGTCCTGCGTGGTCACCCAGGCGATCGGCCGCGGACCGATCGTCGCGACCAGCAGCTTGTACACGTTCTCATTGGTCGTTCCGATGACATCGAACAGCATGGCGATCCCTTGCACTGATTGGCCGAGGCGCGACCGTTACGCGGCGCCCCTGCCTCTGTCCAGACCCGATCCGGCAAGGCAGGATGCAAACCCAATCGAAGACGACAAGCCACAGTGTCGCCCCCCGCCATCCGCTCCCTCCGCGCTTCGCCCAGTGCCTGGTGCTACATGTTCACCTGGGCGGCGACGCTGGCCGACCAGTTGCTGCGCGCGAAGCTGCTGGGCGACGCGGCCGGAATGGCCATGCTGCTGTTCCTGCTGCTGGAATATCGCAACCAGCGGCGCTACGCACAGGTGCTGTTCGTGGCACTGGTCGCCGCCGGCATGCTGGGCGTGGTGCGCGCGGCCGGCCCGATGGCGCTGTTCCTCGCCGGCTGGCGGCGCGGCGCCACCTATGGCGCGTTCTTCTTCGCGCTCACCACGTTGCGCGACGCGGCGGAGACCTCGCCGCTGGTGCGGCGCTGCGGCCGCCACCTGGTCGCGCAGCCACCCGGACGGCGCTATGCCGCGCTGACCGGCGGCGGGCATTTGTTCGGCATCATCCTGTCCTATGGCGCCATCGAATTGCTGGCGGCGATGGTGATGCGCGCCAACACGCTGGAAGCCGCTGGCGGCTCGCCCGAAGTGCGGGCGCTGCGGTCGCGCCGCATGCTGATGGCGATCTATCGCGGATTCTGCGTGATGAACTGCTGGAATCCGATCAACCTGATGACGGCGGTGGTGTCCACCGCGGTGCCGGCCGCGCCGATGCGGCTGTTGCTGCCGATCGCTTTCGTGGTGTCGGTCGGGATGGCGGCCCTGGGCTGGCTGGAGGACCGGGTCTCCGCGTCACGTGCCGCGACGCGCGGCAGCGCGCGGCCGGAATCGACCGAGCGCTGGACCGTTCACCTGCGCATCATCGCGCTGGTGGCGTCGGTCATGGCACTGGCGGAACTGGGCAGCATCGGCCTCGGCATTTCGCTGGTGACCTGCGTTACGCTGGTGGTGCCGCTGGTCGGCATCGCCTGGGTCATGGTGCAATCGCGCCGCCTGGCGTCGCGTTCGTTGCTGGGTGCGGCACTGCAACGGCGCGCCGGCCGCTTCCTGCAACGCGTGCCGAACTTCCGCAGCGAGGCGACCGTGCTGGCCGGCTCCGGATTCATGGGCGTCGCGCTTGGCGGCGCGCTGCCAGCGAGCGGCCTGGCGCCGCTGATCGCCCACCTGCCACCGCTGGCCGTGCCATTGCTCGTGCCGGTTTTGCTGATCGCCACCGGCCAGATCGGCTTGAACCCGGTCGCGGTCGTCGCATTGCTCGGCGCGGCGATGCCCGATCCCGCGAGCTTCGGCGTCTCGCCGGCAGTGCTGGCGTTTGCCTGCATGCTGGGCTGGGGCCTGGGCGTGAACATGACGCCGATGTCCGCCTCGGCGATCACCACCGCGCGTTGGGCCGGTGTTTCGCCATGGACCGTCAGCACCGCGTGGAACACGGCCTACACGATGTCCGCGCTGCTGCTCGCCTGGGCGGCGATCGCGTTGTTGTTTGTCGTGGCGAAGTAACGGCTGTCATTACGAGGCGCGAAGCGACGAAGCAATCCCCTGCGAGTTGAACCGACGGATGCTCTTCACGCGGGGGATTGCTTCGTCGCTTCGCTCCTCGCAATGACAGCGTCAGGTCAAGCCGCCATCGGCACGACCTGTCCGCCCGGCACGTGATCCAGATGGCAGGCCGACACGTGGCCCTCGCCGACCGGACGCAGCACCGGTTCCTCCAGGCGGCACCGGTCGAATGCGAACGGACAGCGCGTGTGGAAACGACAGCCGCTCGGCGGATTGATCGGACTCGGCACGTCGCCGGTCAGGATGATGCGCTGGCGTTTCGCGTTCGGATCAGGCACCGGCACCGCCGACAGCAGCGCCCGCGTGTAGGGATGGTGCGACTTCGCGAACAGCGTGCGCCGGTCGGCAAGTTCGACGATCTTGCCGAGATACATCACCGCCACGCGGTGGGTCAGGTGCTCCACCGTCGCCAGGTCGTGGCTGATGAACAGCAGCGCCAGCCCGAGCTCGTCCTGCAGATCGACCAGCAGGTTGATGATCTGCGCCTTCACCGAAACATCCAGCGCCGACACGGCCTCGTCGCAGATGATCAGGTCTGCCCCGGGCGCCAGCGCGCGCGCGATGCCGATACGCTGGCGCTGGCCGCCAGAAAACTCGTGCGGATAGCGGCCGACCGCGTCGCGCGGCAGCCGCACCTTATCCATCAGCTCGGCAACCCGCTCGTTCAGCTCGGCGCGGTTGCGCGCCATGGCGAAATTACGCAGCGGCTCGGCCAGGATGTCGCGCACCTTCATGCGCGGATTGAGGCTGGAGAACGGATCCTGGAACACCACCTGCACGCGCCGGCGGATCGGCCGCAGCTTGCCGGCCGGCATGTTGTCGATGCGCTCGCCGTCCAGGTAAACCTCGCCGGCGGTAACATCGTAGAGGCGCAGGATCGCCTTGCCGACGGTCGATTTCCCGCAGCCGGATTCGCCCACCAGCGACAGGGTCTCGCCGCGGTGGATGTCGAAGCTGACGCCATCGACCGCATGGACCTTCGCCGTCTCCAGGCCGAGCCATCCGCCACGGATCGGGAAGTGCTTCTTCAGGGCCTTGACCTCGAGCAGGGGACGGTTGGACGCCACGAGCGCACCATCGTCATGGCGGCTCATCATGCGGCGACCGTTTCGCGCTCGGCATAGTGGCAGGCGGCGGCGTGCGCGGGGCCCTTCGTTTCAAACGCCGGTGCGCGCTCGCGGCACAGCGCGGTCGCCATCGGACACCGTCCGGCGAAGGCACAGCCGACGATCTTCTCGCGCAGACTCGGCACCAGGCCGGGGATTTCCGCCAGCTTGCTGCGCCCGCCGTCGCGCAGCGACGAGCCGAGAATGGGCACCGACCCCAGCAGGCCGCGCGTGTAAGGATGCAGCGGATGGGCGAAGATTTCACCGACCGGCGCTTCCTCCACCTTGCGCCCGGCGTACATCACCACGACCCGCGCCGCCATCTCCGCCACCACGCCGAGATCATGCGTGATCAGCATGATCGCCGAACCCAGCCGCGTCTTCAGGTCGCGCATCAGGTCGAGGATCTGCGCCTGGATCGTCACGTCCAGCGCCGTGGTCGGTTCGTCGGCGATCAGCAGCTTGGGGTTGCAGGCCAGCGCCATGGCGATCATTACGCGCTGGCGCATGCCACCAGACAATTGGTGCGGATACTCATGCACGCGCCGCGCCGGTGCCGGAATGCCGACCAGCGTCAGCATGTCGATCGCCTTCTGCTCCGCATCTCTCGCATTCATGCCCTGGTGCAGCCGCACTGTCTCGCCGATCTGGCGCCCCACTGTGAGCACCGGATTGAGGCTGGTCATCGGCTCCTGGAAGATCATCGAGATGGCGTTGCCGCGGATGTCGCGCATCTCCGGCTCGGACAGTTTCAGCAGGTGGCGGCCGTCGAAGCGGATGCTGCCCTTGATCCTGCCCGGGGGCTCCTGGATCAAACGCAGGATCGACATCGCGGTGACCGACTTGCCGCAGCCGGATTCGCCAACCACCGCCAGGGTCTCGCCGGCATTGACGTGCAGGGACACGCCTTCGACCGCCCGCACCACGCCGTCCGGTGTGTTGAAATGGGTCTGGAGGTTCTCGACTTCCAGCAACGCCATGTGCGTCAGAGCCGCTTGGCCAGCCGCGGATCGAGCGCGTCGCGCAGTCCGTCGCCCAGCAGGTTCACCGCCAGCACCGTGATGCACAGGAACACCGCGGGGAAGAACACCACAAACGGCTTCACTTCCCACAGCGCGCGGCCCTCGGCCATGATGTTGCCCCAGCTCGGGATGGTCGGCGGCGTGCCGGCGCCGATGAACGACAGGATCGATTCGGTGATCATCGCCGAGGCGCAGATGAAGGTGGCATTCACCATCAGCGGCGCCAGCGTATTGGGAATGATGTGCCGCCAGATAATCATCGGCACGCGCGTGCCGGAGGCGATCGCCGCCTCGACATAGGGTTGTTCGCGCAACGACAGCACGATGCCGCGGATCAGCCGGGAGACGCGCGGGAACTCGGCGACGCTGATGGCGATGATCACGTTGTGCACCGAGGCGCGGGTCAGCGCCATCAGCGCGATCGCCAGCAGCAGCGGCGGGATCGACATCAGCCCGTCCATCACCCGCATGATGATGAAGTCGAGCGAGCGGATGAAGCCGGAGACCACGCCGACCAGCGTGCCCGCCGCCGACGCGACGAATGCGACGGAGAAGCCGACGATCAGCGAGATGCGCGAGCCGTACATCACGCGCGAATAGATGTCGCGGCCCAGCATGTCGCTGCCGAACCAGTAGGCCTCGGACGGCGGGCGCAGCCGCTGGGCCGGCGCCAGCGCGGTCGGATCGACGGTGCCCAGCCAGGGCGCGAAGATCGCGATGCCGATCATCACGCCGACCAGCGTGCCGCCCAGGACGATGGTCGGGTGGCGGTGGACGAACGTGCCGATCCGGCCACGGCGCTTTGCCGGCGGCAGCACATCCGGCAGGGCCGGCGCCGCCGCGTAACCATGGTCCGTGCCGGTTGCGATGCTCATGTCGAGCGGGTCCTTCGTGCGGCCACCTCCGCCCAACCTTGGTCCGCTTCGCGGACCAAGCCCGCAAGGGGAGGGGGAGAATTGCGTGGTGGTACGCTCAATAGCGGATCCTCGGGTCGAACACGGTGTACAACAGGTCCACGGCCAGGTTCACCAGGACGTAGGTGAAGCTGAACAGCAGCACGACGCCCTGGATCACCGGGTAGTCGCGGCGCAGAATCGCGTCCACGGTCAACCGGCCCAGGCCGGGAATCGCGAACACGCTTTCCGTCACCACCGCGCCGCCGATCAGCAAAGCGACGCCGTTGCCTATCACGGTGACGATCGGCACCGCGGCATTCTTCAGCGCGTGCACGAACAACACGTCGCGCTGCCCCACGCCCTTCGCCTTCGCCGTGCGCACGTAGTCCTGGTTCAGTACGTCCAGCATGGTGGCGCGGGTGATGCGGGCCAGCAGCGCCACGAAGATCAGTCCCAGCGCCACGGTGGGCAGGATCAGGTCGCGCAGGAACGGCCAGAGGCCGCGGCCGATCGGGTTGAAACCCTGCACCGGCAGCCAGTCGAGCTGCAGCGCAAATACATAGGCGAGCAGATAGCCGACGACGAATACTGGAGTGGAGAAACCGAACACCGCGAGCATCATCACCAGACGATCGATCCACGAGCCGTGCTTCCAGGCGGCCAGCACACCCAACGGGATGGCGATGACGATGGCAAAGATGATGGTCAGCACCATCAGCGACAGCGTCGGCTCGATGCACTGCGCGATCATGTGTGCGACCGGCAGGTTGGTGAAGATCGAGGTGCCGAGATTGCCGTGCAGGATCTGCCACAGCCACTCGCCGAAGCGCACCAGGAAGGGGCGATCCAATCCCAGCGAGAGGCGGATGCGCTCCACGTCCGCGGGCGTCGCCTGGTCGCCGGCGATGATCGCGGCCGGGTCGCCGGGGGCGATGTAGAGCAGACTGAAGACGAAGAACGCCACCGCCAGCATGACTGGAATGGTGGTGAGGACACGGCGAACGGTGTAGGCAAACATGGTCTAGGGACGTTCCGGCCGATGCGGCGCGGCGTGGCCGCCGGGCCTTGTCCGCGGTCCCCAGGACCAGGGATCGCTGTTGGCAAGCCGCCAGAATCCGCGATGATGCATCGCCTGAACCGCCCCCGTTTTCGTGTGTTGCTGGATGCCGCTCCCAGGCCGGCGCCGCAGCCTGCCTCAGTCACGCGGGAAACGCCAGCATGCAAAAGACCTTCGCCCGCGAAGCGAGAATGGCGCGCAAGCGCCGAGGGTGAGGGTGCCGCGGGACGACCCGATCGCCCCTCAGCCTCGGTGCTTCGCACCTCGACCTCTCCCGCGCGGCGGGAGAGATTTTCCTGGACTCAATCGCGCCAGCTCGGGTCGCGGCGGTCGAGCATCCGCAGCATCGCCGGCCAGTGCAGCGCGACGGGCGTGGCGCGGGTGGCCGCACGCACGCGGCGTTCGACGCTGCGCTGAACGATGTCGTCGGCCGGCAGCACCAGGTCCTTGCCGCACGACATGGCGTCCACCTGCGCCGCGCAGGCGGCCTCGAACTGGTGGATCGCGCGGAACGCACCGGCCGCTGTCGCATCGCAAACCAGCAACCCGTGGTTGCGCAGCACCAAATAGTTGCGGTCGCCCAGGTCGGCCACCAGCCGCTCGCGTTCGGCGGTATCCACCGCAGGGCCCTCATAGTCGTGGTAGGCCACCGGGAAGCAGTTGATCGCCGTCTGCGTCATCGGCAGGAAGCCGCATTTCATCGACGACACCGCCATGCCGGCGCGGGTATGGGTGTGGATCACGCAGCCCACGTCGGGCCGGGCGCCATGCACCGCGCTGTGGATCACGTAGCCCGCGAAGTTCACGCCCAGGTCGCGGCCGTGCGGGTTGAGGACCTCGTTGCCCTCGACATCGATCGTCACCAGCGAGGACGCGGTGATCTCCTCGTACATCCAGCCATAGGGGTTGATCAGGATCTTCTCCCCCTCGCCCGGCACGCGCAGGGTGATGTGGTTGAAGATCAGGTCGGTCCAGCCGTGCAGCGCCATCAGGCGGTAGAGGGCGGCGCAGTCCAGCCGGGCCTGCCACTCGGCGGCGGATACGCGGGCGCGGACCGTACTCAGCATCATGGTGTCGGGCATTGGGAATCCTCCGTATGGTTATAGACCCATCGCGGCTGGCCGCGGCCGGTCGGCAGCCAGGCGACGCTGCCGTCAATCGCCGGCGCGGCGAGCGGCGCCAGCGCCAACGGGAAGCTGGCGGAGTGTGCTCCCTCCGCGGCCGGTGGACGATATGCGCCAGGGTCGCGGCTACCATGCGTGATTTGTGCCGTTGCGGCAGCGACGGCGGCACGCCCTGGCCGCTGCCATCCCCCACACCGCCGCCCCCCCTCGCCTTGCGACCCGAATCAGCCTATCTACCCTCCCATGACGCAGTGCAGCGGCCCCGCCCGATCCGGCCCGCCCGCCGCCGCCCGATGAACCGACAGAGCCCCGATTGAGCGACACCCCCCAAGACCCGGCGGCCCCGCCCCCCGGCCCGCCCGAAGACACCCAGCCGGTGACGATCGAGGAGGAGATGCGCAGCTCCTACCTCGACTACGCCATGAGCGTGATCGTGGCGCGCGCCTTGCCGGATGCGCGCGACGGGCTGAAGCCGGTGCATCGCCGCATCCTGTTCGGCATGCACGAGGCCGGCTACACGCCGGACAAGCCGTATCGCAAGTCCGCCCGCGTGGTCGGCGACGTGATGGGCAAGTACCACCCGCACGGCAACCTGGCGATCTACGACGCCCTGGTGCGCATGGTGCAGCCGTTCTCCCTGCGCGTGCCGCTGATCGACGGGCAGGGCAATTTCGGCTCGGTGGACGGCGACAACCCCGCAGCCGAACGCTACACCGAGGTGCGCCTCGCCAAGGCCGCCACGCTGCTGCTGGCCGACATCGACAAGGAAACCGTCGACTTCCAGCCGAACTACGACGAGCAGGAGAATGAGCCGCGGGTGCTGCCGGCGAGCTTTCCCAATTTGCTGGTGAACGGCGGCAACGGCATCGCCGTCGGCATGGCGACCAACATTCCGCCGCATAATCCGGGCGAGATCATCGACGCCACGCTGGCATTGCTGGCCGAGCCGGACACCTCGCTCGACGAGTTGATGCGCATCGTGCCGGGGCCGGATTTTCCCACTGGCGCCAGCATTCTCGGCCGCTCCGGCATCCGCTCCGCCTACGAGACCGGCCGTGAATCGATCACCATCCGCGCGCGTTCCGAAATCGAGGAAATGGCGCGCGACCGCCAGGCGATCATCATCACCGAGATCCCCTACCAGGTGAACAAGAAGACCCTGCTGGAGCGGATCGGCGAACTGGTGCGCGAAAAGCAGGTCGAGGGCATCACCGCGGTGCGCGACGAAAGCGACCGCTCCGGCATGCGCGTCGTGATCGAGCTGCGGCGCGACGCCACGCCGGACGTGGTGCTGAACCAGCTCTACCGTTTCACCCAATTGCAGATCACTTTCGGCATCAACATGCTGGCGCTGGATGGCGGGCAGCCGCGTCAGCTTGGGCTGAAGGACGCGTTGCTTTGCTTCATCCGCTTCCGCGAGGAAGTGATCGAGCGCCGTGCCCGCTACGAACTGTCGGAGGCACGCAAGCGCGCGCACAATCTGGTGGGCCTCGCCATCGCCGTCGCCGACATCGACGAGGTGATCCGCCTGATCCGTGCCAGCCCCGACGCGCCCGCAGCGCGCGCCGCGCTGCTCGCGCGGGACTGGCCGGCGACCGATATCGCCCCGCTGCTGGCGCTGATCGACGAGCCGGGCAACGTGATCAGCCCGGATGACACCGTGCGCCTGACGGATGAACAGGCGCGCGGCATATTGGACATCCGGCTGCAACGCCTGACCGGGCTGGAGCGTGAGAAGATCCACGCTGATCTTACCAAGATCGGCGAGGAAATCCGCGATCTGCTGGAGATACTTGCCTCGCATCCGCGCCGCGTGGAGGTGATGCGCGCGGAGCTGGCGAAAGCGCGCGCCGAACTCGCCTCGCCGCGGCGGACCGACATCATCGAGGCAGTTGCCGACCAGCTCGACGAGAACCTGATCGAGCCGGGCCAGATGGTGGTCACCATCACGCGCGACGGATTCATCAAACGCACGCCGTTGGAGACGTTCCGCGCGCAGAACCGCGGCGGCCGCGGGCGCACTGGCGCGGGCACCCGCGGCGACGACATCGTTACCCGCAGCTTCCACGCGCACACCCACCAATGGGTGCTGTTCTTCTCGCTCGGGGGAAAAGTGTTTCGCGAGAAGGTCTGGCGCCTGCCGGAGGCCGGACCGAACGCGAAGGGCCGCGCCCTGGTCAACCTGCTGCCGGAACTCGGCGCCGACACCGTCACCACCGTGCTGCCGCTGCCGCAGGACGAGACGCTGTGGGACTCGCTACATCTGGTGTTCGGCACCGCGCTCGGCAACGTGCGCCGCAATAAGCTGTCGGACTTCCGCAACGTGCGCTCCTCCGGCCTGATCGCCATGAAGCTGGACGAGGGCGACCATCTCATCGGCGTCGCCACCTGCCGCGAGGGCGACGACGTGTTGCTGGCGACGCGCAACGGCCGCTGCATCCGCTTCCAGCTTTCCGACGAGACCGTGCGCGTGTTCGCCGGCCGCGATTCAACCGGCGTGCGCGGCATCCGCCTGTTGGGCAAGGACGCGGTGATCAGCCTGTCCGTGCTGCGCCACGTCGACTCGAGCATCGAGGAGCGCGCCGCCTATCTGCGCATCGCCAATGCGAAGCGCCGCAGCAACGGCAACGGCGACGAGGAAGCCGCGCCCGGAGTCGAAAGCACGGGACCCGAAAGCACGGGACCCGAAAGCGTGGGACTTGAAGGCGAAGAGCAGATGGCGGAAGTGGCGCTGTCAGCCGAACGCGTCGCGGAACTGGAAGCGGCGGAGGAGCTGCTGCTCACCGTCACCGACATGGGCTTCGGCAAGCGGTCGTCGGCTTATGAATATCGCGTCAGCGGCCGCGGCGGCCAGGGCATTGCCAACATCGCCCTGGCACCGCGCAACGGCACCGCGGTGGTGGCGACCCTCTCGGTGCATTCCGGCGATGACGTGATGATGGTGACCGATGCCGGACGGCTGATCCGCGTGCCGGCCGACCAGGTGCGCATCACCGGTCGGCAGGCGATGGGCGTGACCCTGTTCCGGGTGATCGCCGGCGAACACGTGACCAGCGTCTTCCCGGTGATCGAGGACGAGACCGAAGAAAACGGCGGACCGGACTCCGCCCCACCGGACGGCGGCTAGTGCCAAACCGGCATTGCGAGGAGCGCAGCGGCGTAGCAATCTCCCGCCGGAGGTTGCTACGCCGTTGTCACGCCTCGCCGTGCCGGCCTGGCCGCTTCCGTCCCTAACGATCGAGGTGCTTGCGACGATGGCGGATGCAGTGAAGAAACGGCGCGTCGGGCTGTATCCTGGCACCTTCGATCCCGTCACCAACGGCCATCTCGACGTGATCGCCCGGGCCGCGCGATTGCTCGACAAGCTGGTGGTCGGCGTCGCGATCAATACCGGCAAGAGCCCGCTGCTGACGCTGGAGGAGCGGGTCGAGCTGGTGCAGGCGGAAATCGCCGGCATCGCCACGCAGAACGGCATGGTCATCGAGGTCATGCCGTTCGACACGCTGCTGATCGACTTCGCCCGCAAGCTCGGCGCCAGCATGATCGTGCGCGGCCTGCGCGCGGTATCGGATTTCGACTACGAATTCCAGATGGCCGGGATGAACTATCGCATGGCCCCGGACATCGAGACCGTGTTCCTGATGGCCAGCGAGCGGCACCAATTCATCGCCTCCCGCCTGGTCAAGGAGGTAGCGATGCTCGGCGGCGATATTGCCTCCTTCGTGCCGCCGCTCACGCTGCAACGCGTGCTGCAGCGCATCCGCGGCTGAAACCGGACCGGCCATCACGCGTTTTTTGGAGTCTCCCCATGCACCGACGCACCCTGCTCTTCACCGGTGTTTCAGTGGCCGCCGCCGGCCTGGCCGGTGGCGCCCACGCCCAGCCGGCGCTCAATCCCCGGAATACGCTGTACATGGACCTGAAATACGGCCGGGTCGTGATTGAAATGTTCCCCGACCTGGCGCCGAAGACCGTCGCGCGGATCAAGACGCTGACGCGCCAGGGATTCTACGACAACACCCCATTCCATCGCGTGATCGAGGGCTTCATGGCGCAAGGCGGCGACCCCACCGGCACCGGCACCGGAGGCTCGAATCTGCCCAACCTGCCCGCCGAGTTCACCAACAAGCGGCATTTCCTGCGCGGCACCTGCGGGATGGCGCGCAGCGCGGATCCGAACAGCGGCAACAGCCAGTTCTTCATCATGTTCGCGCCGGGACCGTCGCTGGATGGGCAGTACACGATCTGGGGCCAGGTGGTGCGCGGCATGGACTATGTTGACAGGATCAAGCGCGGCACGGGGCCGAACGGCATGGTGACCAGCGATCCCGACCGGATCGTGCACATGCGCGTCGCGGCGGACGTCAAATAGCGTCCCGGCGTAGCTGAGACGGGCACAATTTTCCGCGGGAGTTCGCAATGAGCGACACGATACTCGACCCTGAGAACATGCTGTACCTGGACATCAACCCGGGCCGGGTGGTGATACGGCTGCGGCCTGACATCGCGCCGGCGCACGTGCAGCGGATCAAGACCCTGGTGCGGCGCGGCTTCTACGACGACACGCCGTTCCACCGCGTGATCGAGGGCTTCATGGCGCAGGGCGGCGACCCGACCGGCACCGGCACCGGCGGCAGCGACCTCGACAACATTCCGGCCGAGTTCACCCGCGACGCCAGGTTCGAGCGCGGCACCTGC
This sequence comes from Acetobacteraceae bacterium, assembly GCA_035535035.1. Taxonomy (GTDB): domain Bacteria; phylum Pseudomonadota; class Alphaproteobacteria; order Acetobacterales; family Acetobacteraceae; genus JASHVB01. Next base: position 46,394 of record DATLQW010000073.1, on the reverse strand, counting down.
GGCATGGCCCGCAGCGCGGATCCCAACAGCGCGAACAGCCAGTTCTTCATCATGTTCGAGCCGGCGTCGCATCTGGACGGCCAGTACACGATCTGGGGCCAGGTGACGGAAGGCATGGAGCATGTCGATGCGATCAAACGCGGTGCCGGCGGCAGCGGCACGGTGCGCGACCCCGATCGCATCGTGCAACTGCGGGTCGCCGCGGACGTCGAATGACGTCTCCCAGGTCGTAAGTGAGATCGCGGAGCGCGGCGACGCGGGTGAGGGTGCGGCACGCCGACCTGATCACCCTCACCGATCGCGCGTCTCGACCGCTCCCGCGAAACGGGAGAGGTTTGCTGACCTGGCCACCCTGCCCTAACCTCGCCGCGTCCGGTGATCGGACAGGGGGAAACACACAATGCCGATCGGCACGCGCCGCATCACTCGTCGCACCGCACTGAAACTCCCATTGCTCGGCGCAGCCGCAACCGCGCTGCCCGCAGTGACCGGCCACGCCGCGGAGCGTGTGCTGCGCTACGTTCCTTATTCCAACCTCATCATCATGGATCCGGTCTGGGCGATCTCCATCATCGGCCTGGAACACGCGTTCATGACCTGCGACCAGCTTTACGGCCTGGACGAGTCCTACGCGCCACAGCCACAAATGGCCGCCGGCCACGAACTCTCCGCCGACAAGCGGCGCTGGCGCATCACCTTGCGCGACGGCCTGGTGTTCCACGACAGCGAGAAGGTGCGCGCCGCCGACTGCGTTGCCTCGATCGCGCGCTGGGCCAAGCGCGACCCGTTCGGCCAGCGCATGGCCGCATTGCTCGACGAGATGCGCGTGGCGGACGACAAGACGTTCGAGATCCGCCTGAAGCGCCCCTATGCGCACCTGCTGTACGGCCTCGGCGGCACCACCTGCTTCATCCGCCCGGAGCGCCTGGCGAACACCCCTATCAGCAAGCCGATCGCCGACCAGACCGGCAGCGGACCGTTCCGCTTCCTCGCCGACGAGTTCATCTCCGGCGCGCACGCCGCCTATGCGCGCCATGCGAGCTACGTGCCGCGCCAGGAAAAGCCGAGTTCCTGGGCCGGCGGCAAGCACGCATATTTCGACCGGGTCGAATGGAAGTTCATTCCGGATCCGGCAACCTCCGCCGCCGCTTTGCAGACCGGCGAGGTCGATTGGGTCGAACGTCCGCTTCTCGACCTTGTGGCGAAATTGAAATCCACCGCCGGTGTCACTGTGGAACAGGTGGATCCGATGGGGAATTTCGGCATCATCTGGCTGAATGACGCCGCGCCGCCGTTCGACAACGCGAAGCTGCGCCACGCCCTGCTGCCGGCGATCAACCAGCCGGACTTCATGGCGGCGGTGGTCGGCGACCTGCCTGGGCAGTCGCGCACCGGGATGGGGATGTTCACCCCCGGCTCACCCTTCGCTTCGGATGTCGGGATGGAGATCCTCAACGGCAAGCGCGACCCGGCACTGGCCAAGAAGCTGATCGCGGAGTCCGGCTACAAGGGCGAGAAGGTCGTGCTGATGATACCGGAAGTGCCGGAATACCGCGCCATGGGCGAGGTTACCGGCGCGCTGATGCAGCAGCTCGGGATGAACGTGGAGTCGCAGTCGATGGACTGGGGCACGCTGTCGGCCCGCACGCGCAGCACCGACCCGACGGTGCGCGCCGGCTGGAGCTGCCATTGCGTCGGCTGGGCCGGGCTGTGGCCATCCAATCCCGGCAGCAACATCCCGTTATCCGGCGTGCGGCCCAACCCGGCGATGGAGGCACTGCGCGACGCCTGGTTCGCCGCACCCGATCTGCCGGCGCAGCAATCTTTCGCGAAACAGATGCAGGTGCTGGGGTTGCGCGAGCCGCCATTCATTCCGCTTGGCCAGTATTTCATTCCGTATGCCTATCGGACAGGACTAACCGGGTTCGTGCGCGCGCCGATCACCGCGCTGTGGAACGTGCGCCGGGCGTGAGCCGTCCGCATGCGATGCATCCCGGGGGGCCCAGGCGATGAAGCCAGGATCAAGAGACAAGAGGATCTCGCTGCTGATTGCTGGAGCGGAACTCTCGGAGCTGAAGCGTTTGACGTGGCAGATGTCCGAGGCCTTCGGTCTCGATGCGCGGATCGGGAAGTATCAGGGCAAGCGGCCAATCGGACTGTATAGCTGGGATTTCGAGTGTCTGCTGGCCGTTCTGGACAATGCCTTGAACGATCCAACGGAGTACCCCGACAAGACCGCTTCCGGATATGACGCCCTCACGCAATTGGCCGGCTGGTTGCGCGATGAGTATCGCGAGGCGTTCGGTCGCTGACCGGGCAAGTGTTGCCATGCCGCGGTGAGATTGCCGATCCTCGGCCGGTCGCCGGTGCCGCACACGTGGTCCATTCACCAGGCACACGACGCCCACCGAACCAATGCCATGCGCCCGAGAGATCGACGCTGCGCGGCCTCGGTGTCATTGCGAGTTGACCAGCGGCCGGCGGCCGGTGGTCAACTCGCGACGGCCGACTGAATCTCGCAGAGGTGAATTCGCTCCGGTGCCAGCCGCGCTGACAGCCCGGCCAAATGCCGGTGGTGACTGAGCAGAATCACCTGCACGCTTTCGCTGAGCTGCACCAGCGCCTGCATCGCCGCCATCGCCCGGTCGTCGTCGAAGCTCTGCAGGATGTCGTCACAGACGAACGGCAAGGGCTGCGCGGAGGCGACATGATCCTCGATCGCCGCCAGCCGCAGCGCCAGGAAGAGCTGGTCGCGCTCGCCCTCCGACAGGTCGGCGACCGCCTTGCGTTCATCGGGAAATTCGCCCGGGACAGCCTTCAGGCCGGCCGATCCGTCGCCCGGATCATCGACCTCGAGGCGTGTATAGATCCCGCCGGTGATGGTGCTGAACAACTCGGCAATGCGCGCGAGCATCCCCGACGTGCCAGCCATCTCGACCTGGGTCAGCGACGCATCCAGCAGCAGCGCGGCGAGATGCATCAGCGTCGCCTCCTCCGTGATGCGGCGCAGCGCGGCGACGGCCGCTTGCTGATCGGTCGCTGCCTGGGTGGCAGTGGTCGCCTGTGCCTGCTGGTCCATGTCTGCCCGGGTCGTGGCGACGCGCGCCGCCAGCGCCTGCGCGTCGCGGTTCGCCGCGTCGCGCTCGCCCTGGGCCAGTTCGATCGCGCCGGGAATGTCGTCCACCGGTATCGACGCAACCTCGTTGCGCAACTGCGCCAGGCTATGACCGTCGCCCTTTTCGTGCAGGTCGCGTTCGCCGCGGCGCACCGCCTCCGCCATCCGGGCATGCTCAGTCGCCAGCGCCACGCGGGCCTGCGCCGCTTCGGCCGACTCGCCGCCGATCAGCGCCAGCACGGTCCCGAGTTCGATGCGGCAATCGTCGCGCTGCTTCTGCTGGCGTGCCAGTGCGGTGTCGGCACGTTTCAGCGCGCCCGCGAGGGTCTCGTGCTGTTTGGCGAGTACACGGTGGTCGTTCAGCCGCTGGCGCAGCGCCTGCACCGCAGCGAAGGCGTCGTCCGCCGCCAGGTCGGGCGCGAGGCGCGCGGCAAGGTCCACCGCCGCGCCGCGGAACACGGCGATCTCAGCGTGCATCTCGCGCAGCCGATGCCGCAGCCTGGCGCCGGATTGTTGCTCGTTGTCGAGATCGTTGTGCAGCTCCAGCAATTCGATGGTGGTGGAGGGGTCTTCGGTATCGGGGCGCTGCAGCGATTGCCGCACCTGGGCCCATTCGAGCATCACCGCCGCGAGATCGGATTCGGCGGCGCGCAACCGGACCGCCCTGTCGTCCCGGCCGTTGCGCTGCGCTGCGAGCCGTTCGTGCAAGCGGGTCCGCGAGTCCTCGGCGCGCTTGTTCACCTCGATCCGTTCATCGGCGAGCGCCAGCAATGCCGGCAGGTCTTGCGCGGCACGTTCCGCCGGGCGTTCAAGTTCGCCGGCCAGCCGGGCCGCCCACGAGGCATGTCGCTGCGCCAGCGCAGCTTGCTCGCGCGACATGGCGGCAACCTCGCCATCGGCGTCGATCACCCGATCGCGGCCTGTCAGCAGTGCGCGCAGTTCGGCGATGGACGCCTCCCCGGGCAAAGCGAGCGCCGCGCAAACGTCCTGCCACTCGTCACGCGCCGCATCATGCCGCCGGGCGATCGCTGCCTGTGTTGTTTCGGCCGTGGCGATCCGCGGGTCCGCCGCGGCGATGCGGCGGGTCAGTTCGGCGGCCTGCGCCAATCGCTCGCCTTCCCGATTGCGGCGATCGGCGAGATCGTCGGCCGCCGCCACAGCGCGCTCATAGGCCATCGGCAGAGACCGCTCGCCCGCCCAGCCGCTTTCCGCCGCTGCGTCAGGCGGATCGGCGGTGAACGCGCGGCGGTAGATCAGCCGCCAGCCGATGTCGCGGTGTTCGCGCGCCGCCGCGATCGCTGCTTCGTCGGGAATCGGCTGGCCGCCGGCAATGTCGTGCAGCCGTTGCCGGTCGGCGCCGGCCGCGTTGCGCAGGTCGGCAACCTCCTTCGCGCTGGTCGCCCGGGCCGCCTCTGCCGCGGTGAACGCGGCATGCAGCCGCTCATAGGTTTCGGCCGGCATAACCGGCAGCGCAACGAGCGCGGCCGGCCCCTGGCTCCAGCCGCGCACGCGCGACACGGCGTCGGCCAGCTTCGCGCGCCGGTCGGCCAGAATCCGCTGCAACTCCCGCGCGCGCTGGTCCGGATCGCCGGCGCCATGGATCTCCCGCAGCAGCCGCGTCAGGCCGCGTGTGTCGAGCGCCGGGGGGAGCTCTGCCAGCGCGGCCTCGGTCGCCGCCACGTCCTTGTCGGCCTGCGCCAGTTCCGCCGGCAGTTGCGCCAGTGCCGCGCGCAGCTTCGCATGCTCGGTGGCCAGGCGGCGCGCGTGCAGCACCGCCGCCCGCGGAGGAACCGCCTCGCCGGCCCGTTCCACCGGCAGCGCCGAACCGAGCTGCCGCAGAATTCCGGTGATGCGGTCCGCCGTCAGTGCAAGTTCGGCCTCGCGCTTCGGAACATCCAACACCGCCTGCCGCGCCGCCCCCGCCCGATCGATGAGCTGATCTATCGCCTCGCCCTGCGCGATAAGTGCCGCGTCGAACCGGATGCGGGCGAGTTGCTCCGCGATCGGTTCGCGGTTGCGGCGCTCGCGCTCCAAGAACTGTTCCGCGCGCAGCATCTCGTCCTGGGCTTTCGCCAAGCGCTCCCCGGCATTGGCCGGCAGGTCCGGCGCGTCCGGATGCGCGTCGAGCCAGGCGACCGCGGCATCGTGTTCGGCCAGCACACCGACGACACGGCGGATCCGTTCGAGCCGCGCAATGCGCTGCGACGCCGCGTGGGCCAGCTTGTTGCAGCGCTCCTGTTCGGTCTCCAGGTGCCTGAGTTCGACGTCCTGCTTCTCGCGCATGTCGGGTTTCAGCAGCGTGGCGGACAGGCGCTGCCTGGCCTCGAGCATGCGGTCGAACTGTTGGTAGAAGGGGCGCCCCTGGGACCTGCGCAGTGGCGCCAGGGCGTCGCGCGCTCGCTCCAGCGATTGATGCACCTGCCGGGCCCGCCGCAATCCGCCTGCCGCCGAGAGCAATGCATCGGCGACCGAACCATTGGACGCGAGCAATTCCTTGCCGCCCTCGCGCAGTCGTTCGGTATCCAGCGCGAACAGCCGTTCGACGAGAGTCCGGTCGGTGTGGCCGAGCACGGCGGCAAGCGCGCCGGGATCGAGCGTGGCGCCGTCGGCGCCGATCAGCGTGTTGCCTTGCCCCTTGCGCCGGCCGAACACCAGGGGCTTGCCGTCGGGCCCCAGGGCCTCGGCCATCAGGCGCATGCGGCCGTAGCCGTAACGGAACCCCATCGGGGTCTGGCCGTGGATGCCGAACAGCAGATCGCAGAAGGCGTTGCGCAGGATGGATTTGCCGGCGCCGTTGGGGGCGATCAGCAGGTTGATGCGGCCTGGCGCCGGATCGAACGCGATGCGCTGCGCCTGGAAGATGCCGTAGTTTTCAAGTGTCAGCGACAGCAGGCGCATGCGGTCAGCCTTCCGCCAGACGCGCGAGCAGCAGGTTGCGGGCGCTTTCCAGCAGGTCTGGGGAGAGGCTTCCGCCGGCTGCCTGCACGGCGGGATGATCGTCGCCGAGCGTCTCGCGCAGCAGGCGGGCGCGATTGAGCAGAGTGGCGCAGTAGGTCTGTACTTCCGCGGCGAAATGGGCGGAGGTGGCGTTGTCGAGTTCGCGCACCAGCAATCCGACGGCATCGGAGCGTGCGCGCATCGCCGCGAGGTCGAGTGCCGGGCGGGTGCGAACCTCCACGCTTTCCAGCCAGATCGTCCCGGCACCGGCACAACCGGCCGCCTCGGCGTGCAGCTTGTCACGGGTGGCGCCGAGGTCGCGCACCAGGGCGGGATGCGCGGCGGTGGCGCCTTGCAGCACGATGCGGACGGCGAGCAGCCGGTCGCCGGCGGCGTCGAGCGCGGTGTCGAGGTCGGCGCGGACCGCGGCGAGGGCGTCGTCCTCGGTGACGGCGGAGGCGAGATCGACCGGCAGCAGCGCCCAGCGGACGACGTCGAGATCGCGATGGGCCACGTCCACGATCTGGCCGTCCTGCACGGTGACGAGCGTGGCGCCTTTCGGTCCGGTTTCGCCGATATCGCGTCCCTGTATATTGCCCGGGAATACGATCCAGCACGGCGAGTCGGCCAGCACCTCCCGCGCGTGCACGTGACCCAGGGCCCAGTAGTTGTAGCCGTGTCCAACGAGTTGCCCAACCGTGCACGGCGCGTATTTGGGGTGCGGCCCGCGGTCCCCCGGCGCGGCGGATGTGTGCAGCACGCCGATGTTGAGGAGCCCTGCCACTGGCGACGGGTAGCCGGACACGAAATCGTCGGGGACATTGCGCGACGCGAAGCTCTGGCCGTGAATGACGACATTGAGCTCGGCGAGGCGGATCGATTCGGGCTGGTCGGTGCGCAGCATGCGGGCGCCGTCGGGCAGCACGAGGCGGCCGGTGACGACGCTGGCGGCGTCGTGGTTGCCGCGGATGCAGAACACGCGAATACCGGCGCGGGTGAGGCGCGCGGTCTCCTGCGCGAAGAACTGGCCGGTGCGCCAGTCCTGCCACTCGCCGTCGAACAGGTCGCCGGCGATCAGCACGAACGCGACCTGTTCGTGCAGCGCGAGATCGACCAGGTTGGTGTAGGCGGCGCGCGTGGCGGTGCGGATGCGGTCGGCCGGGGCGTCGGGGTCCGCTTCGAGGCCGCGTAGCGGGCTGTCGATGTGCAGGTCGGCGGCGTGAAGGAATCGGAAGGAGTTCATCGCGCGGCAGGGTAGCGAGTGGGGCGTGGCGGCGGCAACGGGTGCGGCGCCGCGCCCTCGGCAGCTGGCGGAGGCCGTGACCCATCCGCGCCGAATCGCAATTTTTATGTCACTTTATATACATCGCTTGCCAATGTGCAGATCGTCGCACTTTTGGTACGGAGTACCGACGTGGCAGGTCTTGATTACAAATGGATCGCTGCCGCCGGCGGCGATGTCGGCGTTGCCGCGAACTGGTCGCCGTATGTCAACGGGATGGCCGGCAGCACCCCTCCCGGCGCGGCGGACGAGGGCGAGTTCGCCGGCCTTGGCGGCACCATCGCCGGCACTGTCACCGTCACCGAATGGGTGATCGACAGCGGCGCCGGGCCTTATACGTTCTCGGGCGATACCACGGCGACGTTCTTCAAGGTCGGCGCCAGCGCGTTCCTGACCGGCACCTGGACGCAAAACGGCGCGAGTTACATCGATATCGCGGCCGGAACCTTTACCATCGGGTCCGGCGCGGAGCTGATCTCGCACGCCACCGGCGCCACGACGCTGGGCCTAGTTGTTGACAGTGTACTGCTTGCGAATGGCGGAACCATCACGGTCGCCGCCGGCATCGGCATCGGCTACAGTGGCGCGGCCTCGCTGTCGGCAAACAGCGGCGCCAGCCTGTCGGCCGCCACAATCGATCTCGCCGGCGCGGCGGGGGCGAGCGGCACGCTCAATCTGTCCGGGGGCGCCACGGCGAGCGTCTCCGGGATCGTCGCGATCGGGGCGACCGCCGGGGCCGGCGGCGCGGCGATCGACATCAACGCCGCGACCCTGACCGACCAGAATCAGGTGCAGGTCGGCTTGCAGTCCAACGGGACGCTCACTGTGCAAGGCGGCGGCCTGCTGTCCACGTCCGCGTCCCTGTCGCATCCGATTCTCGCGGCCGGCGGCGCCGGCAGCACCGGAACGGTCGATATCACGGATGCCGGGAGCGAGCTGAACGCCGGCGCCAACCAGATCGAGATCGGCGCGGGCGGCACCGGCAGCCTGACGGTCGAGGGCGGCGCCACGCTTGTCGCCGGCGGCCTGTTCATCGCGGAGGGCGGCACCGGGACGGTGGACGTGACGGGAGCCCTCACCACCGCCACCATCGGCACCGGCGGGCTCGGCATCGGGGAAGGCGGTACCGGGCAACTGACCCTCCAACATGGCGGCACGCTGACGGTCACCGGCGGATTGGACGTTGGCGTCGGCGGCACCGGAACGTTCGACATCGAGAGCGGCGCAACCCTGACCTCGGAAGGCGCCGCGCTCGCGGCGCTGTCATCTTCCAAGGTTGCCGGCACCGGCACCGTTCTGCTCGATGCGGCCCAATGGCTGAGCAGTGGCCAAATCACGGTCGGAGCCGGCAGCGGCGGCACCGCCGAGCTACAGGTCGCCGACGGCGCGACGCTGGAGGCAACGGCCACGCTCGCCGCGACGGTCCCGTTCCTCTACGTCGACGAGAATGTCGCGGGCCATGCAAGCGCCGATGTCGGCGGTGCGGCGACCGTCCTCGATGCCGGCAGCAACGGCGTCCTGATCGCCGCCGCGGGTTTCGGCGCGCTCACGGTGCATGACGGCGCGGAGCTGCTTGCCGGCAGCACGGGCACGCAGGCGGCGTTCCTGCTCGGCGAGCAATCCGGCTCGGTGGGCACGGCGACACTGACCGGCACGACGACGGTTGTCCACGTGACCGGCGCCGCGGAGATCGGTTATTCCGGTGGCGGCACGCTGGACATCGGCGGCACGTTCACCGTCGGCGGCAACATGGATGTTGCGGTCAACAAGTCCGCCAGCGGGACGGTGGGGGTGGACGGAAGCGGCAGCGACCTTGCCGTCAGTGGCCAGCTTGTCATCGGCGGTGCCGCGGCGGCCGGAGGCACGGGCGCGGTGACGCTCGCGTCGGGTGGCGCACTGACTGCGGGCACCCTGGCGTTGTATGCCGGCGGCACATTGACGATTGACGGCACCAGCAGCGCCGAGATCGGCACCGCCAATATGGCCGTCACCGGACAGCTTGTCGTCGATGCCGGCGTGACATCAGGCGGCAGCGGCGAGATTGCGGCCTCGGTCATCAATCGTGGCGACCTTGTCGCGCAGAGCGGCACTCTGACCATCACCGGCCAGGCGGCCGGGGACGGACTCTACGACATCGCCGCCGGTGCCACCTTCGACCTGGACCAACCGGGCGACGTGACTCTCCGGTTTCTCGGCACGACGGGCACGGCAATCCTCGGCACGATGTCCGGGACTGCCAGCCTGGTGCAGTTCTCGGGGAACGACACACTGCGCATCGCCGGCATCGGCGCCGGCGCAAAGGTCACCTATTCAGGCGACGCGGCGACGGTTGCCGGTTCCCAGGGAAGCTGGACGTTCAATTTCGGCGCGCTGCCGCCCGGTCTCCAAATCACCACCCAGGGAACCGATGCCCTGGTGGTCGCATGCTTCGTCAAAGGCACTTTGATTGCGACGCCGGCGGGCGAAGTACCGGTGGAGCGGCTTTTGGCCGGTGACGCGGTGCAGACGCTGCGCGGCACGGCGAGGCGCATCGCCTGGATCGGCGCCGGGCGCGTGCTGTCAACGCGCGGCCGGCGCACCGCCGCGACACCGGTGATCGTGCGCCGCGGCGCGCTGGCCGGCAACGTGCCGCATCACGACCTGCACGTGACCAAGGGGCATGCGCTCTACATCGACGACGTGCTGATCCCGGTCGAATTCCTGGTCAATCACCGCTCGATCGAGTGGGACGACCGCGCGCAGGAAGTAACCATCTACCACATCGAGCTTGCGACGCACGACGTGCTGCTGGCCAACGGCGCGCCGGCGGAAACCTATCGCGACGACGGCAATCGCTGGCTGTTTCAGAATGCGAACAGCGGCTGGGAGCTGCCGCCGCAGGAGCCCTGCGCGCCGGTGCTGACCGGCGGGCCGAAGCTGGATGCCATCTGGCGGCGTCCGCTGGACCGCGCCGGACCACGTCCCGGCGTCACGCTGACCGAGGACCCGGACTTGCATGTGCTGGTGGGCGGCGAGCGCGTGGACGCGGCGTCCCGCCATGGCGCGGCACATATTTTCCGCTTGCCGGCCGAGCGGCGTTGCGTGCGTGTGGTGTCGCGCGCCGGTGCACCGGCAGAGTTGGGCCTGGCGCGCGATCCACGAGTCCTCGGCGTGGCAATGCGGCGCATCGCGCTGCGCCAGGGGGCCCGGTTTCGTCTCATAGAGGCGGCGGACCCAGCGTTGGCTGACGGGTTTCACGCTTTCGAACCGGATAACGGCCTGCGCTGGACCGATGGCGATGCCGGACTGCCGATGGCGCTGTTCGAGGGCTTCGGCGGACCGATGGAACTGGTGCTTCATATGGGATGCACGGCGCGGTATCCGCTGTTCGGCGAGAAGTTCCTGGCTGCCGCCGCCTGACGCTTCATGGGACATGGTGCATCAGGGCCAGGCAGCGGCCGTCCGGATCGCCGCGCGACACAACGGATACCGCGCCGTGCCTGTTGCCCTGCCCATCACTCCCCGGTCAGCTCCTTGCGCCGGCGGTCCAATTCCTCGCTGTAGCGGCGTAGCGCGTATTGCTCGGTCAGCAGCCCGATCACGTGCTTCGTTTCCGGCCCGTCCACCACCGCCAGGGCGTCGCTTTCCGAATTCTCGAACATCGCCACCGCTTCCTTGATGGTCATCTGCGGCAGCAGCATCGTATCGGCGTGGTGCAGGATGTCGGCCACCGTGTGGTCGTCATCCGCGTCGGCGTGCGCCTCCGGCGGGAAGACGATACCGGCGTAACGGTCCTCATCGTCCAGTACCACCACGCGTTGCGTCGCCCCCAGCGGGAAGTCGCGCTTGAAGGCGGCCAGCGGGTTGCCGGCGCGCACCGTGCGCACCTCGCGGCGCATCATGCGGCCGACTGTCAGATTGCGCATCCAGCCGATATCGACGGCGCTGCGGATGACCTCGCCGCGCAGATGGAAGCGCCAGGTGGCGAACGAATAGCCGAAGGTGCGCCGCACCGTCATGGACGAAACCACGCAGGCGGCGAGCACGGCGATGGTCAGCGGCAGGCTGCCGGTGCTTTCCAGCGTGAGGAAGCCCATGGTCAGCGGGCCGCCGATGATGGCGACGGCCAGCCCGCTCATGCCCACCAGGGCGCAGATCACCGGCGAGACGGCGTGCGCGGTGCTGACCGCGGCGAGCACGCCGGCGAAGCATTTTCCCAGCACCGCGCCGAGAAACAGCGAGGCGAAGAACAGGCCGCCACGGAAGCCGGAGCCGATCGAAATGGCTGACGCGCAGGATTTCAGCACGACGAGCAGACCGACATGGGTGAGCGAGTAAGGCGCCTGGATGACGATTCCCAGGTCGCCGTGGCCGGAGGACAGCACCGCCGGGGTGACCAGCGCCAGCGATCCCACCGCGACGCCGCCGATCGCCGGACGCAGCCAGACCGGCACGTGGCTGCGGCGGAACAGTTCCTCGGTGAGCGTGACGCCGCGCATGATGGCCACCCCGACCAGCGCACAGACCATGCCGAGCGCGAGGATCGGGATGTAGTCCAGCGGATCGACCTGGCTGGGCACCTGGACGTGCAACTCGAAGATGCCGCCGCCCAGCGCGTGCACGACGGACACCGCGACGATGGAGGAGACCGCGACCGGCGCGAAAGTGGCGAGCGAATAGGTGCCGATCACCAGTTCGAAGCCGTAGAACGCGCCGGTGAGCGGCGCATTGAAGGCGCCGGCGATCGCGCCGGCGGCGCCGCAGCCGACCAGCAGGCGCAGGTCGCTGCGGCGCACCCGGAACATGCGGCCCATGCGGGAGGCGACGGCCGAGCCGATCTGGGTGTAGCCGGCCTCCAGCCCGATGGAGGCGCCGACGCCGTTCGACATGATCGTCTGCACCATGACGATCAGGCTGTCGGTGAGCGACATGCGGCCGCCGTACAGCGCGTTGGCCTCGATCGGGTCCACCGCGCGGCGCTGCCGGTACATGGCGACGGCCAGTCCGAACAAGCCCAGGACGAGCCCGCCAAAGGCGGGCACCAGGACGGTGCGGAACGGATTCAGCGTCACCATCGCGCTGAGCCGTTGGGTATGGCCGATGGCGAACAGCACCTGATGGAGGAACTGGGTGGTTTCGGTCATCGACCAGTCGAGCAAGCCGGCGCCGCACCCGACGAAGGCCGCCAGTACGACGAGCCAGATTTCGTCGGCGCGCACCAGGGCGCGCAGCGTCTGCGGGGCGTGCAGCACCGCTTCGCCCAAGGGGCGGCGCGGCCGGTGCGCGGCGACGCGGCCGGCGGCTTTTGGGGAGTGTACGGCGCTCCCGGCGTGCGGGCTGGCTGGTCTGCCCGCAATAGTTGAATCGCCAGGGAGAGTCGACATCAGCGACGTCCGGGGAAGCAGGAGGAGAAGTTAGGACCCTTGTGGAGCGCGGCGCCGCCGCATTCAACCGCGGCGTGGCCGATTTGGCACGGCATGCGATAAAAATGTCTCTTGCGGGCCGGATGGTTACCGCCGCGCTTCAGGCGGCGAGACCGCGCTCGGCCCGGGTCGCCGCCAGATCGTCCTCGATGAAGGCGCGTACCACGTCGGCGATCGGTTCGTGCGGGCTGAAACCGAGGGTGCGGGCGCGCAGCGGTTCGAAGTCCGGCGGCCAGGTGCCGACGATTGCGGCGACCGACTGGTCCTCGACGCGGCGCACCAGGGCGGCGGCACCGGGCCTCGCCGCGTCCAGTGCGTGGAGCAGATGGGCGATGGTGGTGCTGATGCCGGGCGGGTTGACGCCGCGGTCCAGGCCCATGGGGGCGGTGTCCAGGGCGGCGGCGTGCAGCAGCCAGTCGATGGCGCGGCGCGGGCTGGCCACCCAGGCGGCGAAGGCGTCGGGCACCGGAAGGTCGGCCGGCAGCCCAAGCAGGGGCTCGCGGATGATGGCGGAGAGGAAGGAGGAGGCGGCGCGGTTGGGGCGGCCGGGGCGGACGATGATGGTCGGCAGGCGCAGCGAGACGGCATCGAGGAAGCCCCGGCGGGAGGCGTCGGCCAGGATCAGCTCGGAGGCGGCCTTTTGGGCGCCGTAGCTGTTGCCCGGAACCTGGCGGGCGTCGTCGGCCAGCACGGAGTTCTGGGTGCCGCTGAAGCTGGCGACCGAACTGGTGAACACCACGCGCGGCGGTTTTTCACCCGCGGCGACGCCGCGGCGCGCGGCGTCCACCAGCGCGTCGGTGCCGCGCAGGTTGACGCGGCGGCCGAGGTCGTAGTCGGCCTCGGCCTGGGCGCTGACCACGGCGGCGAGGTGGAACACGATTTCGGTGCCGGGCGGGATGGCCTCGGCCGGGAGGTCCACGATATCGCCGGCCAGGGCGGAGACCGGGAAGGAAGCCACCGGTTTGGGCGGCTCGGCGAGGTCGAACAAGGTCAGGCCGGTGACCTTCCGGCCGCCGAGGGTGCCATCGGTGGCGAGGCGCGCGGCGAGTTTGCGGCCGAGGAAGCCGCCGCCGCCCAGGATGGTGATCAGCATGGTGCAGGCTCTCCGGGTGTTCGCGGACAAGGTGGCACGGCGAGGCGCGGCGCCCAAGCCGCGGCGGGCGGCGGCCGGATCGGGTGGCTGCCGCTTTGCATTGGGTCGTGCCGGCGTGGCGGGTGCCGGCGGCATGATCGGTGCTGCTGCATTCGGATCCTTGCCGCCACGCTTTTGGTCATTCCCGCGCAAACGGGGACCCAAGCGTCCTGGGTCCCCGCTTGCGCGGGAATGACGAGTGCGCGCGTGACCGCCTGGTATGCAGTCTGCTCGGGCCGTTGACTGCGTCGGGGAACATCCCAGATGCCGGCCGCGGCGGCGGGCGGTCAGCCCAGCAGGGTATAGGCGGCAAGGATGACGACGCCGCTGACGGCAATCGTGGCGTGGATGGCGATGACCAGGCTGGGTACGCGCCGATACCGCAGGCGGGCGGCGAGAACCGCGATTCCGGCCAGCAGCGCCGCCACCAGCGACACGGCGGCGATGCGGCCGAAGGCGGCGACTCCCATGGCCTCGCCGCGCGGCGGCCCGCGCAGGGCGAACAACAGCACGCCCAGGCCGGCGGCGCCGAGCAATCCGTGCGAGGCGCCAAGCGGCCAGCCTGGCGGCCTGGCAATGCCAGCCCGCAGATGCAGCGCGGCGAGCGCGGTGCCGAGGCCGGTGGCGATCAGCAGAAGAACGAACGACAGCAGGAGCATGCGGGACCAATCCATTGCCGGAGGCGGCCGTGCGGCGGGTTCCGGGATGGCCGCCGGCATGGCACGCGTGGCGCCCCTGCCCTGTCCGCGCGCCGGATTTCATGGAACGTCACCATGACAGCCAGGCAGAGCCGGTTGCCGCCGGCGCCGGAGATGACCAGGTTCATCCCGGTCATGCATGCCGCTTCCAACGAGTAGCCGCCCGAGTCAAGCAAAACAGACCAGACGGAAAGGACACCACGGACGAGCAGCAAATGCGGGATTTGACCGACGCTGGATCAGGCTGGATCAGCATGTACCGGCGGCCGGCCCGTAGGTCTTGAAGCGCTCCCGCGCCGCCGTCATTTCGCCGGCGGTCAGCAGCCGCACCGCGCCGGCGGCCCGGGCCAGCAGATACTGGCGGCACAGCGTCTCCAGCAACACCGCTCCGGCCAGGGCGTCGGCGGCTCCGGTCCCGAACGCCACCATGCCATGATTGGCGAGCAAGCAAGCGGATCGGCCCTCCAGCGCCGCCACCGCGAGCCGCGCCAGTTCGGGCGTACCGAACGTCACGTAGGGCGCGCAGCGCACGTCGTCACCGCCGAAGCGGGTGACCATGTAGTGGAAGCCCGGCAAACCTTCGTCCAGGCAGGCCAGCGCGGTGCAGGCGTCGGCATGGGTGTGCACGATCCAGGCAGCTGCCGGGTAGGCTTGGTAGATCGCCGCGTGCATCGACCATTCGGACGACGGCACGGGGTCGCCACGCACGGTTCCATCCAGCGCCATTGCCACCAGGCCGGCCTCGCGCAGCGTTTCGGCGGAGCAGCCGCTTGGCGTGATCAGCATGCCGCCGGGCGTGCGGGCGCTGACATTGCCGGAACTGCCGGTGTTCATGCCGCGCCGGGCCAGTTCGCGGTACAGCGTAACGAGCGCGCGAAGGGGCGCGGCAGGCCGTGTGGCCTGTGGTCCGGACGGCGCCCCAGGGGAAACCGCGACCGGGCCTGAACCATGAACCTTCACCATTGCCTGCGCCGTTTTTGTTGAAGGCACCGCGGCGCAGTGTTACTCCATCCGCCAGGAAGCGCCCAGCAATCCATGCCCGGCCGCAACGCCCGGCCGCTTTTGCGCCAGGAACACCCAAGGTGACAGAACTGCATTGGCTGCCGACCATCCCCGACTGGCGCGCGCGGCTGCGCGGGCTGGGCGGCGACCCCGCCGGCGCCTGGAACGAGGCCGTCGCACTGGCCAATGCGCGGCTGAACTTCGTGCTGACCAACGCACTGGACGAGACCGTTCGCCGCGCGATTCCGGTGCAGCCCGAGGGGCTCGCCACCAGGCCGGTGCGGCTGGCGGTGCTCGGTTCCGCGACGTTGACGCATCTGCTGCCGGCGATCCGCGTGGCCGGGCTGCGGCGCGGCATCTGGATCGATACGTACGAGAACGATTTCGGCCAGTACGTGCAGGAACTGTCGGATCCGGACTCCGAACTGCACGCGTTCAAGCCGACCGCCGTGCTGCTTTCGCTGGATGCGTACCACCTGGCGGCCGGCGTTACCTCCGGGTTGGACGCCGCCGGCGCCGATGCCGCGCTGGACGAGATCAAGGGCCGCATCCGCGAGGCCTGGCGGCTGGCACGCGAAGCGTTCCGCTGCCCGATCATTCAGCAGACCGCGCTGCCGGTGCATCCGTGGGTGCTGGGCAGCAACGAGCACCGGCTGCCAGGCTCGCGCGCCCGCCACCTGGCGCGGCTCAACGCGGCGTTACGCGAGATGGCCAATGCCGACGGGATCGATCTGCTCGCGGTCGATGAGCATGCGGCGCGCGGCGGGATCGAACGCTGGCACGACACGGCGCTGTGGCATCGCTCCAAGCAGGAGATTTCTCCCGTTGCCGCGCCGCTGTATGGCGACCTGGCCGGGCGGTTGCTCGCCGCCGGGCAGGGGCGGTCCTTCAAATGCCTGGTGATGGACCTGGACAACACGATGTGGGGCGGCGTCATCGGCGACGACGGCATGGAAGGCATCGCGCTCGGCCAGGGCAGCGCGCTGGGCGAGGCCTATGTCACCTTCCAGGACTATGCGCGCGAACTGACCCGCCGCGGCGTCATCCTCGCGGTCTGTTCGAAGAACGACGAGGCGAACGCGCTGGAACCGTTCGAGAAGCACCCCGAAATGGTGCTGCGCCGCTCCGACATTGCCTCCTTCGTGGCCAACTGGTCGGACAAGGCCGGCAACCTCCGCACCATCGCCGAGGAGCTGAACATCGGGCTCGATTCGCTGGTGTTCATCGACGACAACCCGTTCGAGCGCAACCTGGTACGGCAGGAACTGCCGATGGTGGCGGTGCCGGAAGTGTCGGACGACCCCACCTACTACCCGCGTGCCATCGCCGATGCCGGATATTTCGAGGGCCTGTCGGTCACCGACGAAGACCGCGAGCGCACCTCGCAGTACCAGGGCAACAAGGCCCGCGACGCGCTGAAGGCCTCGGCCACCGACCTGCCGAGCTACCTGCGCGGGCTGGAGATGCAGCTCGTGTGGAAGCGCTTCGACCGGGTGGGGTTGCAGCGAATCGTGCAGCTCATCAACAAGTCGAACCAGTTCAACCTCACCACACGGCGCTATACGGACGAGGACGTGCTTGCCGTCATGGCCGATCCCAACGCGTTCGGGCTGCAGCTTCGGCTGCTGGATCGTTTCGGTGACAACGGGGTGATCGCCATCATCGTCGGACGGCTGCGGGACAACCAGGACCTTTACATCGACACCTGGCTGATGAGCTGCCGCGTGCTGGGCCGCCAGGTGGAGCCGACGACGCTGAACCTGATCGCGCGGCAGGCGCTGAAGCTGGGCGCGCGCCGGCTGGTTGGCGAGTATATCCCGACCAGGAAGAACGGCATGGTGAAGGAGCACTACGCCAGGCTGGGCTTCACCGTGACGGACCGCGACGCGGCCGGCGGCAACCGCAACATTATCGACCTGGCGAGCTTCAGGCCCGCCGAAACCTTCATCCACGTGACCGAGGGCTGACCCGCATGCCGACCGAACCCGAAATTTATGGCGCCCTGACCGAGATCTTCCACGACGTGTTCATGCGCGACGACATGCTGCTGAAGGCGGACCTGTCGGCGAAGGACGTGCAGGGCTGGGATTCGTTCAAGCAGATCGAGATCATCATGGCGACCGAGGAACGGTTCGGCATGAAGTTCACCACGCGCGAGCTGGACAGCCTGCAGAACGTCGGCGACCTGGTGCGGGTGGTGGCGGCGAAGACCTGACAGGCGCGGCGGGGTTCCTCGCGGGTCCGAACGGCCGGCCGCGGGCCGCATGGCTGCCCGGCTCGGCGCGCGGCCGGAGCGCCCCGGACCGGTTGGCCGCCCGGCCGAGGCTGAGCGGCACCCACCCCATCGCCATCGACCCAGGAGGCGGCCATGAGCACGACGAGTGAACGCGGCACCGGCCGGCCAGCCAATCCTCGTCCGCCCACCAGCTTCATCTTTGCCGTTGTCGGCCTGCTGGCGGCAGTGCTGTTGCTCGGCGCCGGAGGTTTCCTGTGGTTGACCGGCGACACCGGCGGGCCCGCGATCGGCGGGCCCTTCACCCTGGAAAACAGCAGCGGCAAGACCGTCACCGACCGCGATTTCCGCGGCAAGTATATGCTGGTGTACTTTGGTTACACCTACTGTCCCGACGTCTGCCCGACCACGCTGAACGCGATGGCGGCCGCGCTGGACAAGCTGGGACCGAAGACGAAGGATTTGTGGCCGATCTTCATCACGATCGACCCGCAGCGCGACACGCCGGAGGTGATGAAGCAGTACACCGCGGCCTTCACCCCCGCGCTGATCGGACTGACCGGCACGCCCGCTCAGATCGCCAAGGTGGCGAGGGAATACCGGGTGTACTATGCGAAGCACGTCACCGGTCCGGGGCCGAACGATTATTCGATGGACCACAGCTCGATCATCTATCTGATGGGCCCGGACGGGCGGTTCATCGCGCCGATTCCGGCGGAGGACTCGGGGAGCGAAATGGCCACCGCGATCGGCAAGCTGGTGGGGTGACCGGAAGCCTCGCCCGCGAAGCATGTCGAAACGGATGAGCGGCGCAGTTGGGCGCGATCAGGCCGGCATGCGGCAGCCTCGCCCGGCGCTGCCCGCCGGCCGCCGCGGACAGGCGAGGTTCTGCTGCCTTATGCAAGCCGCCGGAAGTCCTGCCTTCCGGCAGGGCGGCACCGGTGTCGCGGCCGGACGGATGACGGTCAGGACATCCGGTACCCGGCATCAATCCTCGACGAAGGGATCGATTGCGCGCAGGAGGAGAAAAAGCTGGTCCCGCCAGGTCATTCCGGCCATGAACCGCGCCGCGCGGCGGCCGAGCGCGGCGGCAGCGGTGCGGTCGCGCCAGACCGTTTCCAGCTTCTCCAGCATCTCCTCGACGTCGCTCTCACCCCAATCGGTCGTGTCGTAGTGCGCGCTGACCGGCACGCCCTGCCGCTCGAGCGGCAGGGCGATGGCGTGGCGCAGCAGGTCGAGATGGCCGGTATTGGCGGACAGGATCGTCGGAATGCCGCAGGCCATGCACTCCATCGCCACCAGGTTGGTGCCGCCCTCGCAGCGATTGGCGAAGACCGCCACGTCCGCCTCGCGCACCACGTACGGCATGGCGATGTTCGGAGTGTGGCCGACCGAAACGATGGCATCCTCCGGGATGCCGTTGGCGACCGCCCAGCCGGCCATGTCGGGCGTGCCGTCGGCGGACCGCGGCGGCGGCGTGATGCCCTTGTGACCCACCGCGATCTCCGCCAGCTCCGACCACGGGGAGTGCCAGGCGGTGACCAGCAGCGCCTCGGCGTGGCGCTGGCGGAAGGCGCGAAACGCGGCGAGCACCAGGTCCTGGCCCTTGCGGAATTCCAGCTTGCCGCCGGAGAACACGACGAAGCGTCCGGGAAACAGGCCGCTGCGCGGCGCCGGGTGGTACAGCGCGGCGTCAACGCCTTGCAGCACGGTGGTGACGGCGCGGATGCCCTGGCGGCGCAGCACTTGCTCGTTCCAGCTCGATCCGGCGACGATCAGGGCGAACCGGTCCGCGCGCTGCCGCCCTTCCGGACTGAGAGTCGCCTGTTCCAGGAACACCACCCCGATCGACGGCCGGCCCGACAGGACCTTGCCGTGCGCGCTGACCGCGGAGGTCAGGTCGTTGCCCAGGCCCTCCAGCAGCATGTGTTCGAGCTCCACGCGCTCGCTCCGGGCCTCGCTGAGCGCGGTCCACAGCGGCGCCGAATTGTCCGCCATCGCGGCCATGCGGCGGTTGCGCAGCGGATCGAGCACCACGTCGCCGGGGCCGAATGCAATGGCGCAGACAGGCGCGACGTCCGGGTGCTCCGCCAGGTGCAGCATGAGGTTGAGGCCATAGATTCCCCAGCCGAAATAGCTCGACACGCCCCAGGAAAACACCAGGGGACGGCGGGCGTCGGAGCGTGCGATGGAGATGACCGGAACGTCGCTCATGGGATGGCGGCCCGTCTTGCCGCAAGGCTGTCGCCCGGGCAACATCCGTCAACGCCGCCTGAACCGGGAGGGGTCGCCGATGCGCCGCCTGCTGCTTGCGTCCGCGCTGCTGTGCGTGACTCTGCCGGGCTTGGCGCCGGCCGCGCCGGCGGACCGGAACGGCATCACGGTGACCGGCGCCTGGTCGCGCGCGGCGATGGCGGGGCGCACCGGCATCGTCTATCTGACGGTTACCGATACCGGGGCGCCGGACCGGCTGACCGGCGCGCGTTCACCGGTCGCCGCGAAGGCCACCCTGCATGCGAGCATCGACGACCATGGCGTGATGAAGATGCGCTCGGTGGCGGCGCTGCCGGTTCGGCCGGGCGAGACGCTGACGCTGGCGCCTGACGGCTACCACATCATGCTGGAGGGGCTGAAGCAGCAGCTGCGGCCAGGCGAGACATTCCCGGTGACGCTGATTTTCGCCAAGGCCGGCGCGATTACCGCCACCGCCACGGTGCAGAAGGCGGGCGGCGGCATGGCAATGGATCACGGGTCCACGGGCGGCATGAACGCGCCGGTCGGGTCCAGCGCGACAGGCATGCCCGGCATGGCCATGGGCGGCGCAGCGCGGCACTGAGCGCGCGACGGACCACCCCTCGCCGCCGCAATTCCAGCCCGGCAGTTCCTGCTCCGCCGGCCGGCGGAAATCCTCCGGCGGCGGCGGATCATGGTCGCGGACGGTGTTGACCCTGTCTGCCGCGGCATCCGCGCGATCCGCAGCAGTGTGGCGCTGCGGTGACGCGTGGGGTGGCATGCCGGCCGGGGCGCTGCGGCGGGGCGATCCGATCACGCTCACCCTCGGTGCTTCGCACCTCGACCCACCGCGCAGCGGGCGAGGTGTCAGTCGGGGGGCTAGCGCCAGCGGCGCCGGTCGCCGTCCCAGCCCCAACCGCCGCCAATGCCGATGGCCACGCCTGGCCCCATATAGGGCGGGCCGTATGGGTAGTAGTACGGCGGCGGATAGGCATAGGCCGGGGCATAGGCATAGCCTGGCACATAGCCGGCGGCGTAACCCGGGGGCGCGCTCTGCACCGTGTTGCCCTTCGCGGTCATGCACTGCGCATAGACCATGTCGTAGCGTTGCTGCACGTCCGCGCCGGCGGCCTGTGCATTGCCGGCGCCGATGGCGCTGCCGGCGAGCAGGCCGGTGGCCCCGCCGATCGCCGCACCCGCGCCCATGGCGCCGCTGACCGAGCCCAGCGCAGCACCCGCCGCGGCGCCGAGCGCGGTGCCGAGCACCGCGCTGCCGACCGCGCTGTTGTTGGCCGCTACCGCCGGCGAGGCGCCGCCGGTCTGCACGGTCGCTGCCTGCCGGCAGATCGCGTCGTCCTGCTGGAACGCCGCATAGTTCTTCCCCTGGCCGGGCATCGCCATCACGCTCGGGCCGGGAGGCGGCGCCACGGCGCAGGCGCCGAGCGCCAGCGTGGATGCCAAACCGACAAAGACTGTTGCGCGACGCATGACCGGGTTCCTTCGGGTTCGAGTCGGTAACGGGAATGGCGATTGCCGCATTGCGATCCTACGGCGGCGGCGCATCCCGCGACGTTAAATAATGTTTCGCCGCGCCGATACCACGCCCTCCGGCGGCGGCGTTCCGCGGACCCCGGGCGGCCTGCCGGACGGCTCCGGACGCGACGCGGTGGCGGCGTCCATGGGGGCTTCATGGGAGGCTCCACCGGGGGGCGTGTCCATGGGAGGGCGTCAGGGCGCGTTCCCGTCTCGCGAATAGCCGATCGCGCAGAACGCGCCGCCTATGTAGCGCTCTTGCACCGGATCGCCACTGAGCCGGCCGGCAAGCTGGGCCGCGAAGGGGTCGGCGCTGTCTTGCGGCGTCCAGCCGAGCAGGTCGCGGGCATCGTCGCGCCACCAGGTCATGCGGCTGTTGTTGGACGCGCCCCAGACGACGCCGCAGCCCACCGCCGGCGTGGCCAGGCAGCGCGCTACCAGGCGCGACAGGTCGGGATAGGACAGCCAGGTCGCCAGCATGCGCGCGTCCTTCGGCTCGGGGAAGCTGGAACCGATGCGGATGAACACGCTCTCCACGCCGTGCTTGTGCCAGTAGAGCCGGCCCATCAGCTCGCCATATGCCTTCGACAGCCCATAGAATCCATCCGGCAGGAATGGCGTGTCCGCGCCGATCGATTCCGAGCGCTCGTGGAAACCGACTGCATGGTTGGAGGAGGCGAAGATCACCCGGGAACGCTCCCGCCGCGCCGCCTCGTAGATGTGGAACAGGCCGCATATGTTCGGCCCCAGCACCTCCGCGAACGGCCGCTCCACCGATACGCCGCCGAGATGCACGATGGCGCCGCAGCCTTCCGCCAGCCGCAGCATGGTGACGCCGTCGTTGAGGTCAGCGCGGGTGAAGGACGCGCCCGGCGGGAGCGCATCGGGAAACGGCGCGATGTCGGTCAGTCGCAGCGTCCAGCCCTCGGCGGCCAGCGACCTGGCCAGCAGGCGGCCCAGGGCGCCGGAGGCGCCGGTCAGCAGCACAGGTTTGGCGACGGCGTCGGGCATGGCATGCTCTCCGTTCATCCGATCACGGAGGACATCATGCGCAGGCTGGAGCAAATCGCCAACACCCTGGCGGAGGGCAGGACGACGAGCCGGGCGCTGGCGGAGGAATGCCTGTCCCGCATCGCCGACCCGGCCGGCGAAGGAGCGCGGGCCTTCATCAGGACCGACCCGGACTGGGCGCGCGCCATGGCGGACGCGATGGACGCGCTGCGCCGGGCGGGCCGCGCGCCGGGCCGCTACGCCGGCATCCCGGTTGCGCTGAAGGACCTGTTCGACGTGGCCGGGCAGGCAACCCCGGCCGGTTCACGGGCGCTGGCCGACGCGCCGCCGGCCGAAGCGCATGCACCGGCGGTGCAGTGCCTGCTGGCCGCGGGCTTCGTGCCGCTGGGCCGCACCAACATGACCGAGTTCGCGTTTTCCGGCCTTGGCATCAACCCGCATTACGGCACGCCGCTGGCGCCCTGGGACCGCGCAACGGGGCGGATTCCCGGCGGCAGTTCCTCGGGCACCGCGGTGGCCGTGGCGGACGGCATGGCGGCGGCGGGGCTGGGCACCGATACCGGTGGCTCCTGCCGCATTCCGGCGGCGTTTTGCGGCGTGGTCGGCTGGAAGCCGACGGCGCGGCGCGTGCCGATCGCCGGCGTGCTGCCGCTGGCGCCGAGCCTCGATTCGGTCGGTCCGCTGGCGCCCAGCGTGGCGTGCTGCGCCGTGATCGACGCGGTGCTGGCGGGCGAAACCCCGCTGCCGCCGGCGCCGGCCGGTCTCGGCGGATTGCGTCTGGCGGTGCCGGAGAACCTGGTGCTCGACGGGCTGGACGCCACCGTGGCGACCGCCTTCGCACGCGCCCTGTCGGTGCTGGAACGCGCCGGCGCGCGGCTGATCCGCACGCGGTTTCCGGAGTTCGACGAAATCCAGGCGGCGAACGCCAAGGGCGGGTTCGCCGCTTCCGAGGCCTATGCCTGGCATCGCACGCTGCTGGCCGGGAAGGGCGCACTGTACGACCCGCGCATCCGGGTGCGCATCGCGCGCGGCGAGCGAATGAGCGCGGCCGACTACCTCGACGTGGCGACGGCGCGGGCGCGGCTGATCGCGCGCTTCGACGCGCGCACGCGGGATTTTGACTCCGTGGTGATGCCGACCGTGCCGATCGTGCCGCCGCGCGTCGCGGCGCTGGACGACGAGCGCGAGTACAACCGGCTCAACCTGCTGATCCTGCGCAACACGGCGCTGGGCAATTTCCTCGACCGCTGCGCGATCAGCCTGCCGTGCCATGGCGCGGGCGACGCGCCGGTCGGATTGATGCTGATGGGCGAGACACTGGGCGACGCCAGGCTGTTCAGCATCGCCGCCGGCGTGGAAGCGGCGTTGGCAGGGTGATGTCGCGGCCGCCCTGTCATGCGCCCTTGTTACGACGCCGGTGGATCGGCGATCACACCGGCGGCGCGCATGATCCGGGGAGGGGGGCCGAACGGTTCGTGCGGCCCGGATGGTTCGATCAATCGCCGACTTCACGAAGGAGGAATTCCTGACGGCTTCCCGCGCGTTTCAATCGTTCGGCCATGAGGCAACGAAACCGCCGAGAGCGGCCTTCCGCGCGGTTCCCACTATCGCACGCCGGTGGCGGGACTAGCCGAACATCCGATCCACATCGTTCTGCCCGAGCGCGGGGTTCTGCGCCGCATCCTGCACCACCTGGGGCACGGCCCGCGGCACCAAGGCCGGGTCAATCGGGGCCAGCCCTCCCAGCATTGCCTCGACTTTCTGCAGATGGTCGATCGCCCGGCGGATCCGCTGGCCGGTGAGGTCCTGGAACGTACACGCCTCGAATATCGCATTGAGCCGCTGGGTGATCGCCTCGATCGCCGCCGGGTCCTCGCGCGCCTGTTCGATCCAGGTTCCAATCGCCTCGGCCGCCTCCATGATCTGGTTGGCGGCTTGCTCGGTTGCCTGCACCACCACCTCCAGCTCGAGGCCGCTGGTGCGCGTCGCGAACGCGGGTGCCGCGACGACGCGGGCGATCTCCTGCTGGATGCGGGTGAGATGGCCGGTCAGGTTGGCCTCGCTGAAATCGAGCAATTGCGTAGTGCCGTGGATCTCCGCGGACAGTTCCGAGATCCGGCGATCGACGAATTGGCGCAGGCCATCGATGGCGGTCGCAAGCTCGGCCCGCACGAGCGCCCGGAGCAATTCGCCGAGTTCGTCCTGTGATCCGCCCACGCCGGCCACCTGTCCCCGCCACGCGGCGATAAGACGGCCGGCAAGGTTAGCATCCGGTAAAGCCGGCGGCTTCCGTCGCCAGGGCCGGCGATGCCGTGGGCGCCGGCTACACGTCCACGACCACGTATTGTTCTTCCACCGTCACCGGGATGGTCTCGGCCACGTACGGCCCCTGCACGACGCGCTGGCCCGGCGCCACTTCCACCGGGTAGCTGCGCACGCTGATCTTCGACGGATCACAGAACGACTGGCCGGTGCGCACGTCGAATTCCCAACCGTGCCACGGGCAACGCAGAATTTCTCCGGCGCGCGAGTACTGGTAGCGCCCGGGATCGTCGGATTCGATCAACCCGGTGAGCACGCCCTCACACATCGGGCCGCCCTGGTGCGGGCAGCGGTTGAACAGGCCGAAGAACTCGCCCCCCAGGTTGAATACCGCGATCGGCCGGCCGCGCACCGTGACCAGCTTCCGCTGTCCCGGTGGAATTTCCGCAACCGTTGCCACGACGTGCTTACTCATCGGTCCAACATTCCTCGCATCCAAGGCCGGCCCTCGGGTCACGCCGGGGCGGATGTCCCGGGCCGGCAATCCGCAATCATGCCGCCGCACTTGCCCCGGAGGCCGGCGCCCGCGCTGCGCGCCCAGCGTCGCACGGCACCGTGCAACGCTAGCGAAGGCGATCCGCGCGGGCAACCTGCCGCGCTTGACCCGCTGGAATCCGTCGCCTAAGCGGAACGCGGGAAGAGGGAGAAACGTCATGATCCGGGCGATCCGAGTGGCCGCGGTGCTGGCGGCTGCGATCCTCATGTGCGGTGCGGCGCCTGCAGGCCCCATCCGCTTTGGCGCGATCCTGCCGCTGACCGGGCCGGGCGGCCTGATCGGCACGCAGCAGATGCGCGGCATCCAGTTCGCGATCGGACAGGCCAATGCCAAGGGCGGCGTGCGCGGCCACAAGATCGACGTGCAGTTCGAGGACACTCAGGCCAAGCCCGACCAGTCGGTGTTGAGCTTCAACAAGATGGCGGACCTGGAGCATTTCCCGGTCATCTTCACCGCGTTCTCGGGTCCCAGCCTGGCGATGGCGCCGCTGGCGACGCGCAAGCAGGTGCTGATGATCAACGCCGGCGCGCAGGCGGACGAGTTGGCGACCGCCTCGCCCTACCTGATCAACACGCTGCCGACGATATCCGACGAGATCAAGGTACTGGCGAAATACCTGGTGAGCGAAGGCAAGACCAATGCCGCCATCCTGTTCGAGAACGACGCCGCCGGCATTTCCGGCCGCAACGACTATCTGAAGTATTTCGTCAAGGCTGGCGGCAAGATCGTCGCGCAGGAACCGACGCAGTTCGGCCAGACCGATTTCCGCCCGGCGCTGCTGAAGCTCGCCGCGGCCAAGCCGCAGGTGACGCTGGTTTCGATCACCGCCGGGCTGGACCAGATGGCGCAGCAATACCATCAGCTCGGCATGCATTTCATCGTGGCGGGGACGACGTTCTTCCAGGACCCCCAGGTGGTTGCCGATCCGGCATCGGCCGGCTTCGTGCACACCCAGGTTCGCATCGACGCGCCGCCCCAATTGGCCGCCGAGTTCCAGAAGCAGTTCGGCGTGCCCATGGAATTCTACGTGCGGCAGTACTACAATGCGACGCAGATCCTGTTGACCACGCTGGACAAGGTGCTGGCCGAAGGCAAGCCCGTCACCGGCGCGAACATGCGCGACACGCTGCTGCACGTTCGCAAATTCCATGGCCTGATCCCGCTGGAGTTCAAGACCAACACCGCCACCGTGCCGATCGACATCAACGTGATGCGCGACGGCAAGGACGAGACGATCAAGCAGATGACCGCGGACTGATGCAGTTGTTCCGCTCCTGCCGTTAGCGGGAGGGGCGCGTCCATCCGTCGGCCGCTGGATGCGCGCGCCTCTCCCGCAACCCTGGCCCGCTTCGCGTCCCGATCCCTCAAAGGGGGGTGAAGAAGACCGCCTCCAGAAAGCCGTCGCCCATGCTGGCGCTGCAACTGCTGATCAATGGCCTCGTCACCGGCTGCGCGCTGGGCGTAGTCGCCGTCAGCTTCTCGTTGATCTATGCCACGACGAAGATCTTCCATGTCGCGCATGCCGGCGTTTACACCATGGCCGGCTATGTCGCCTGGTGGACGGTAAGCCGGGGAGCGCCGGACATCGTCGCCCTGCTGGCGGCGATGGCCGTTTGCGCGCTGCTGGGCGCACTGATTCAGGGCGGGCTGTACGCGCAGCTCGCGCGGCGGCGGGCCACGCATCTGGTGGTGCTCATCGCCTCGCTCGGCGTGCTGGCGGTGATCCAGAACATCATCGCCGCGGTCTTCACACCGGACATTCTGCAATTCCCGGTGCCATGGGCTGAACGCGTCATGTCGCTCGACAGCATCCGGATCACCTACCCGCAGTTGCTGACCGTCGCGGTGAGCCTCGCCGCCTATGCCGGGGTGATGTGGTTCGCGCACCGCACCATTCTCGGCAAGCGCATCCGCGCGGTGGCATCCAACCCGTTCCTGGCCGAGATCACCCGGCTGCGGCCGAACGCGGTCTATGTCTATGTGGTGGCGATCGCCTCGGGGATCGTTGCGCTGCCCGGCGTGCTGGTGCCGCTCGACCTCGGCTTGCAGCCTTATGGCGGCATCACGCCGTTGCTGACCGCGACCATCGCGATGATCGCCGGCGGAGTCGGCAGCATTTCGGGCGCGTTCATGCTGTCGGTGGCGATCGCGGTGCTGCAGAACCTGTCGCTGCTGGTGATTCCGGGCGAGTGGAGCATCGGCGTCACCTTCTTCATCTTCGTCATCTTCATGCTGTTCCGGCCCACCGGCCTGTTCGCGGCGGCACGCTGAGCGATGGACTTCCTGTATTCCTATCTGGCGCTCGCCGCCGTTTACGTGATGCTGGGCCTGTCCACCAATCTTCTGGTGGGCATCGTCGGCATCTTCTCCGTGTCGCAGGCGGCGGTGTTCGGCGTCGGCGCCTATATCGTCGCGCATTTCCTGATGGCGGCGGCGCCGCTGTCGTTCCTGCCGGCGCTGGCGATCGCCATGGTGGGTTGCATCGCGCTGAACATCCTGGTGACGCTGCCGGCCTTGCGGGTGTCCGGCGACTATTTCGTGGTGACCTCGTTCGGCATCCAGTTGCTGGCCACCGCGGTGTTCACCAACTGGACCGCCGGCACCGGCGGCGCCAACGGCTTGCCGGGCATCCCGCCGCCCGACCTGTTCGGTTACCAGATGGCCAGCACGTTCCAGCTCATGGTGCTGTGCCTGTGCGGCTTGCTGCTGGCCTGCACCTGCTTCTGGCTGATCATGCGCGCGCCGTTCGGCCGGCTGCTGCGGGCGATTCGCGAGGACGAGCATGCGGTGGCGGCGGCGGGCAAGAACGTGCTGCGGGCGAAAGTGTCGGCGGCGGCGCTGGCCGGCGCGTTCGCCGGCATGGCGGGCGGGTTGTACGCGACGTTCCTCAGCTTCATCGATCCGTCGTCGTTCGACCTCGACTCGTCGATCCTGCTGTTGACCATGGTGGTGGTCGGCGGCGCCCGCACGCTTGCCGGCTCGATCGTCGGGCCGTTCCTGCTGCTTGCCATGCCGCAGGCGCTGTCGATGCTGGACATTCCCACCACTATCGCGGCGGCGGCGCGGCAACTGATCTACGGATTGCTGCTGATCGCGTTCATGCTGTTCCGGCCGCAGGGCCTGGTGGGGGAGCGGCTGTGACCGCCTATCTTCAGGCCGCCGGTCTGGACCATAGTTTTGGCGGCCTGCACGCCTTGCGCGCGTGTAGTTTCGAGGTCGAACAGGGCCGCATCACCTGCCTGGTCGGACCGAACGGCGCCGGCAAGACGACGATCTTCAACGCCATTACCGGCTTCCTGCGGCCCGACGGGGGACACGTGACGTTTCGCGGTCGGTCGCTCAACGGGCTGCGGCCGCAGGCGATCGTGCATGCCGGCATTGCCCGCACGTTCCAGAACCTGCGGCTGTTCACCGACCTTTCCGCGCTGGACAACGTAATGGTGGCGCTGCCGCGGCAGTTCGCCGAGGAACCGCTCGGCGCCATCTTCCGCCCGTTGCGCGCCGCGCGCGGCCAGACCCGGCTTCGCGCCGATGCGTTGCGCATATTGGATCATGTCGGGCTGGCCGACCGGGCCCGCGAGGTAGTGCGCAACCTTTCCTACGGAGAGCAGAAGCTGCTGACCGTGGCGCGGGTTTTGGCGACGGGGGCGGAGTTGCTGTTGCTGGACGAGCCGGCATCGGGCCTGTCCGCCGGCGCGCTGGACGCGGTGATGACGCTGCTGCGCCGGCTGCAAACGGAGGGAAAAACGCTGCTGGTGGTGGAGCACAATACCCGCGTGGTGCAGCAGATCGCCGACGAGGTGTTGTTCCTGCACCAAGGTCATCTGATGGCGCGCGGCTCGCCGCAGCAGATCATCGCCGATCCGGCACTGGCGGAGATCTATTTCGGCGGGGCGATCTGATGCTGTTGCAGCTTGCCGGACTCGCCGCGGGGTATGGTTCGAAGACGGTAATATACGACGTGTCGTTCACGCTGGAACCCGGGCAGATTCTGGCGTTCCTCGGGCATAACGGCGCCGGCAAGACGACAACGTTGCGCTGTGTGATGGGGCTGCTGCCGCCGCGCGCCGGTTCGGTGACGTTCGACGGGCAGCGCATCGACCGGCTGGGCGTAGCGGAACGCGTCGCGCGCGGGCTGCGGCTGCTGCCGGAGGGACGCGGCATCTTCCCGGACCTGACGGTGGCGGAGAACATCGACGTGGTGGCGGCGCGCAACGTCGCGGGCGGCGCGACGTTCGGCGTCGATGCGGTGTATGGGCTGTTCCCCGTGCTGGCGGAGCGTCGCACGACGCGCGCCGGCAGCCTGAGCGGCGGGCAGCAGCAGATGCTCGCCCTATCGCTGGCGATTCTCGGTTCGCCACGCTGCCTGCTGCTCGATGAGCCGTCGATCGGGCTGGCGCCGAATCTGGTGGAGCGGATGTTCCGGCAGGTGCGGGAGGTGTGCAAGTCGCACGCGATGACGGCGATCCTGGTAGAGCAGAATGTTGCGGCAGCGATGCAGATTGCCGACCGGGTGGTGATCATGAACAGCGGGCAGATCGTGTTCGACGGATTGCCGGAGGAGGCGCGAGCGTCGAATTTCTGGCACTATTTCTGAGACTGGGCGAGTGGCGACTCGGGCGGGGCGGCTATACTAACCGCTGGTCCGGCAGGGGAGTCTCTCGAATGACCAAGACCGACTTGGTGCAGCGTTACCGGCACTTGCGCAGAATTGCCGGTAAGATTCAGGAAGCTGCCCTTGAGCCTGTGCCGCACGGCACGATCCTCGAGTTTGGCCGCCGCCTCGGGGTGGTTCGCATGGGCGAGCTGTGGGTCGTCGGCCAGGAACTCAAGCTGGTGCAGGATTTGGCGATCCATACTGCCAGACCCGGGCGTTCGCGCACGATAGACCGCTATGCTCGTTGCGCTGCGATGCCACCCGATAGTGATGAGGGACGGGTTCTGGCGGCGCTGCGGCAAGCACGGTTTACCATGTTCAAGATCGAGACCCCGCACCCGGCGGGCGGCGCGATGGCCCGCGACCTGCTGCTGAAGCGGAGCTTCCATCTGATGGATGTTTCGATCGGCCTTTCCGCGCCGCCAGGATTTGCCTTTGCCGGCCGTTTGGCGGCGATTGAGGGTTTTCGTATGAGTTGCCTCACGGTCATGCCGCTGCAGCGCGAGTTGCTGGAGCATGTAAGCTCGCGCCTGCCTTGGCCAGGCAGGGGCCGGGAGATCGACTGGTACCAGGATCCGCGTTGCGCTGTCACGATGTACCGTAGCGCCATCGACCTTGGCACCATGCGGCGGTGCGTGACGTTCGATGTCATCGAGGAGGTTCCAACCATGCGCGACATCGCGGCGGTGATGGACATCAGCGATCGTCGATCGGTGGATTTGCCAGTGCTGACGGAAGTTGATTGAACGTTGCCTGCCACGCCGCCAGGCTCGGACGCCGGTCGCGCCAATGCAGTTCGTCGAAACGAAAATCCAGGTACCCCAGGGCCACGCCGATCGCCACGTGGCCGATGGTCAGCGGTCCGCGCGCCAGCGCCCGTGCCTCATGTTCGAGCGCATCGACGCAGGCCAGCAGCTTCTCGCGCCACAAATCCATGTGCGGCTGCGACTGTTTCTCCGGCGGGCGGAACCGCTCGCTCAACCACGGCAGCGCGGCATCCAGCATGCCGTCGCCCAACGCCAACCGGCGCAACGCCACGCCGCGCTCCGGCCATGCTGCGGGGAACAGTTTCGGCCCGTCATGCAGCGTGTCGAGATATTCGCAGATCACCGGCGAATCGTATAGCACCGTGCCGTCTTCCAGCTCCAGCGTGGGAATTTTGCCGAGCGGGTTGATCCGCATCAACTCGCGGTGCGGCGTGGTGCCGCCGACCACGGTGCGCACGGTGCGCAGCCGGTCTTGCAGGCCCATCGCGTGCGCCGCGATCATCACCTTGCGCACATAGGGCGAGCGCGGCGACCAATGCAGCGTCATCTGGCCGGCCATGCGGGTCTCCTTGACCATGGTGCCGCGCCGGATAGGCTTCCGCGCGGGAATGGAGGAGACGTTCGGCATGAACTGGATCGAAGTCAACGGCACCAGCCTGCGTTGCGAGCTGACCGGAAGCGGCAAGACCGCGCTGGTTCTGGTGCATGAGATGGGTGGCACGCTGGATTCGTGGGACCAGGTCATGCCGGCACTGGTCAACTCGCGGCGCGTGCTGCGTTATGACACGCGCGGTGCGGGATTGTCGGAGAAGATTGCCGGCACGGTCACCTGGGATGCGATGGCGGACGATATCGCGGCGCTGCTGGATGCACATGGCATCGGGGGCAAGGTGGCGCTGGCGGGTACCGCGGTCGGTGCCGGCATCGCGATCCATTTTGCCGTGCGGCATGCCGATCGCGCCGGCGCGCTGGTGGTGAGCAGTCCGGCGCTGGGGGTTGGCGGGGATCGGCGACAGGCGACGTTGGATCGTGCGGCGGCGGCCGAAACGAAGGGCATGCGGGGCATTGTGGAGGGCAGCCTGGCGAATTCCTATCCGCCGGAGGTGCGGCATAGCGCGGAGGAATTTCGCAAGTTCCGCGCACGTTGGTTGTGCAACGATCCGCACAGCTTCGCCGCGATCAACCGGATGCTGGCGGAGGGCGATCTGAGCGATGAACTCCGGCGGGTTGGATGCCCGACGCTGGTGATCGGCTGCACGCATGACAGGCTGCGTCCGCCGGCGGTGGTGGAGCCGTTGGCGCAGCGGATTCCAGGTGCGGAATACTTGCGGATCAATTCGGGGCATTTCGCCGCGATCCAGACACCCGGCCTGATGTCGCAGGCGATCCACCATTATCTGTTTTCGCTGGGGTACTGACGGAAATACGCTCCCCCTCCCCTTGCGGGAGGGGGAGCGGAGTTGCCGTCGGCGTCAGGTATCCGCAAGCGCCGCCAGGATTGCGTCGCGCGCCGCCGTGTCGCCGTCGGCATGCACCGGCTGGATCGCCACGTGCGTCGCGCCCGCGGCGAAATGCGCGCGCAGGCCCTGCTTCACCTTGTCGGCGCCGCCCCACAACACCATCGCATCGATGAAGCGGTCGGAGCCGCCATTCGCCAGGTCGGCCTCGGTGTAGCCTATGCGCAGGAAATTGTTGCGGTAGTTGTCGAGCGTCATGTAGCGCGCGAGTTCCTTGCGGCCCAACGCGCGCGCCTTTGCCGCGTCGGTTTCCAGCGTCACTTTCTGTTCGATCGCCAGCCACTTGCCGGGGCCGAGGATTTTTGCCGCCTCGGCCGTGTGCCGCGGGTTGGTGTTGTACGGCACCGCGCCACGCGTCTTCTCCGCGGCGAGCTTCAGCATCAGCGGGCCGAGCGCGGCGATGACGATCGGCCAGTCCTCCGATCCGGTCTCGCCCTTGCAGATGCCGTCGAGATAGGCGCGCATGGCCGGCACCGGTTTTTCGTAACGGTGGCCGCGCACGCCTTCCACCATCGGCGGATGGCTGACGCCGAGGCCAAGGATGAAGCGCTCGCCGTACAGCGCGTGCAGCGACAGCATGCCGCGGCGGGAGGTGAAGGCATCGCGCGCATAGATGCTGGCGATCGAGCTGCCGAGCTTCAGTTTCGTGGTGTTGCCCAGCATGAATCCGGCCACCGACAGCGATTCGAATCCACGCGACTCCGGATACCACAGCACGTCGTATCCGAGCTTTTCCACCGTCGCGGCGAACTGCTTGATTTCCTGCGGGCCGCCAAGTTTGTCGGTTGAGTACCAAGCGCCGAGACGACCGATCTGCATGATGTTCTCCTGTGGCAAGGCCACTCCCGCCGTGGGCGGGAGAGGCTGTTCTTCAAATCGCCCGCGCCGCGCGGAACGCGGCGATCTCCGCGACATTGTAGCCCAGTTCCCGCAACACCTCGTCGTTATGCTGCCCCAGCACCGGCGGCGGCGTGTCGATGCGCGGGCCGTCATGCGCGAACTTGAACGCCGCCAGCGGCACCGCGAACGCGCCGTCCACGCCGGGCGCTCCGGTATCGAAGCGATGCAGCACCCCGCGCGAGGCGATCTGCGGGTCGGCCACCGCCTCGCCCATCGTGCGCACGCGCGCCGCCGGCACGTGCCGCGCCTGCAGGTAATCCTCCCACTCCGCGGCGGTACGGGTCGGCATGAGCTGTTCCAGCAGCGCTTCCTCACGCGCGCGATCGGCGTCGCGCTCGTCGTTGGTGCGCTTGATCATCTCCGGATGTTCCAGCACCGTCCATAACCGCTTCTGCTGGCGCATATTCGACGCGCCCAGCATCACCAGACCGTCCTTCGTCTGGTATGCGCTGTTGGTCGCGTGCGGCTGCTTGTTGCCGTGCGGTTTGGGATGCTTGCCGTTGCGCAAGTAGCCGGTGATGTGCGACGCCATCAGGATCATCGCCACGTCGAGCATCGCCATGTCGATGCGCTGGCCCTCGCCGGTGCGCTCGCGCTGGAACAACGCGGCGGACAGCGCGAAGGCGCCCATCGTGCCGGTGGCATAGTCGATCGCCGGCGAACCGAATTTGATCGGGTGCACCTCCGGCGTGCCGGTCATCGCCATGATGCCCGAGGTGGACTGGATCACGTGGTCATAGGCGGTGTGCGAGCGCCGTGGCCCACCTTGGCCGAATGCCGAGAACGACGCATAGACCAGTTTCGGATTCAGTTTCCGGAAGTCTTCATAACCGAGGCCCAGTGCTTCGAACGCACCGGGCCGGTAGTTTTCCACCAGCACGTCGGCGGTGCGCACCAGCTTGCGCAGGATGTCGCGCCCGGCTTCGGTCTTCAGGTCCAGCGTGATCGACCGCTTGTTCGACGCCTGGGTGAGGAACCCGGTGCCCATTTGCGCATGGTTCAGCGCGTTGTCGCTGCCGGAGCCGCGACTCTGATCTGGGTCGTCCGGGTGCTCCACCTTGATCACGTCGGCGCCGAGCACGCCCAACTGATAGGCGGCGAACGGACCGGCCAGCACGTGGGTGATGTCGATGATGCGGATGCCTTCGAACGGCCGTGCCATTTGTTCGCCCCCCTCCCTCCCCTGCACGCGGCGACCGTGCCGCCTTGCCCCTGTCGCGTCAACGGGGTTGGATGCGGTGCAGCGGGAGCAGGAGGGGGCGAACATGCCGGTCGATCTGATGATCGAGGGCGCGGTGGCGACGGTGACGCTGAACCGGCCGGAGAAGCTGAATGCGCTGACGGTCGAGATGCGCCAGCAACTGCGCGAGCATTTCGCCGCGCTGCGCTACGATGACGCGGTGCGCGCGATCATCGTCACCGGCGAGGGCCGCGCGTTCTGCACCGGCGCCGATGTGGGCCGCATGCGGCGCGGCGACCTGCGCGCCGAACGGGAAAAGATCCAGGGCGGCAGCCACACCTTCCTGCGCACGCTGCACGCGATCGAGAAGCCGGTGATCGCCGCGGTGCGCGGCCCCACCGTGGGCATCGGCTGGAGCATCGCGCTGGCCTGCGACCTGATCGTCGCCTCGGACACCGCGCGGTTCTCGCAGATCTTCCGCCGCATCGGCCTGGCGCCGGACGGTGGGGCGATCTGGTTCCTGACGCGCCGGATCGGGATGGCGCGCGCCAAGGAACTGGTGTTCACCGCACGCTTCGTCGAGGCGGCGGAGGCACTGTCACTCGGGCTGGTGAATCATGTCGTGCCGGATGGGGAACTGATGGCGAAGACGCGGGAACTGGCGGCCGATCTGGCGTCGGGGCCGACCTTCGCCTTCGGCATGGCGAAGAAGCTGTTCCACATGGCGAGCGGCCCGAGCTACGAGGATTTCCTGGATTACGAAGCCTTCGTGCAGCCGCAACTCGATCAGACCGAGGACCACCACGAGGGCGTTGCGGCGTTCCGCGAGAAGCGGAAGCCGAATTTCGTGGGGCGGTAGCTGAAACCAGCGGAGAACACGTCTCCCCCTCCCCTTGAGGGAGGGGGAGAATCCTCTTCCCTCACCGCCCCCTTCAGCTCTCCAGAAGCTCGCGCAGCGCCTCGCTGCCCAGGCTGGCGCGCAGTTTCCCAAGCGCCTTGGCCTCAATCTGGCGGATGCGCTCCCGCGTCACGTTGAACAGGCGGCCGACTTCCTCCAGCGTGTGGTCGCGATCCGTGCCGATGCCGAACCGCATGCGCAGGATGCGTTCCTCGCGCGGCGTCAGCCCGGACAGCAACTGCGACGCCCGCTCGCGCATCACGGTGCGCGCCGCGGCCTCGAACGGCATCACCGCGTTGCGATCCTCGACCAGGTCGCCGAGCCTGGCGTCCGCGTCCTCGCCGACCGGCATCTCCAGGCTGACCGGCTCGCGCACCAGCTCCCGCGCCGTCTTCACCTTGTCCACCGGCAGGTTGAGGCGCGCCGCGAGTTCCTCAAGGGTCGGCTCGCGCCCGGTCTGCTGGGCGATGCGACGGCCGGCGCGCAGCACCTGGCCGGCGGTCTCCTTCATATGCACCGGCACGCGGATGGTCGGCGCCTGGTCGGCGATGGCGCGGGTCATCGCCTGGCGGATCCACCAGCTCGCATAGGTCGAGAGCTTGAACCCGCGGCGCCAATCGAATTTTTCCACCGCGCGCATCAGGCCTAGATTGCCCTCCTGGATCAGGTCGCCGAACATCAGGCCGCGGTTGCGGTAACGCTTGGCGATGTGGACGACCAGGCGCAGGTTGGACTGCATCATGGTGTCCCTGGCGTGCCGCGCGTCGCGCTCGCCGCGGCTTACGTCGTGCAGGACGCGGCGCAGCTCGCCGATCGGCAGCCCGGTCTCAACCTCCAGTTGCGCGACCTCCGCGCGGATTTCGGCCATGGCGGCGCGCAGTGCCTTGCGGCCCCCCGCGGCGGCCGCGCGTTCGACGCGCGCCACCGACGCCGCGCTGCCGTCCCACAGCTTCAGGAACGCCGCCCGCTGCAACCCGGCTGCCTGGGCCAGCCCAAGCGCGGCCCGGTCGAGCGCCACGAGGCGACCCGAAGCCGCCTTGAGTTCGCCGATCAGCGGGTCGATCCGGCTGCGGCGCAGGCCCAGATGCTGCACCTCCGCGACCATCGCCCGCAAGCGGACGGAATAGGTTTCGGCGGATTCCCGGCGCGCCGCGCACAGTGCGCCGTTGGCCGCGAGGATGGCGTCCAGCCGGGCCAAGGTCTCCGGCCGCAACCCTTCCTCCAGCGCCGGATCGGCTGGTTCATCGGACACGGCGGCAACCCCGGCCCCGCCGGGCGCGGCATCGACCTCGACGAGGTCGCGCAACCCGATGCGCCCGTCCTGCAGGGCGTCGCGCCAGGCGGCGATCGCGGCAATGGTCGCCGGGCACTCGCACAGCGCCGCCAGCGTCGTCGCCTCCCCCGCCTCCAGCCGTTGCGCCAGCGCGATTTCCTGCTCTCGGGACAGCAATTCGGTGTTGCCGATGTCGCGCAGGAACATGCGGACCGGATCGCTGGTGGTGGCGCCCGCACCGCCCAGATTGCCCTGGCTTGCCTCGGCCGGTTGGCGCGGCTCGCGCTCGTCCTGCTCCGTCCCGGCCTCCGCTGTGTCCTCGGCCGGGTCCGAGCCGCTGTCGTCCGAATCGGGCGCGAGATCCTCGGTCTCCGGCGACAGGACCGGATCGGCGGCGTCGCCGGCGCGCGGTTCCCCATCGTCATGCGCGAAAGGGATCGCATCTTCCGGCTCCTCGTCGATCAGCGAGGCATATGCAAACGTCTTGTCCATCACTGTTCCCGTATGCGCCAGGCCGCGGTGCCGGAAAGCCCGGCAATCGGGGCGAACGCCCATCCTTTCCCATATCGGCCAGCGGCCCAGGGCCGGCCCGGCGACGGCGCACCCATACGCCCTTCTTCAGGGCCGCAACATCCTTCGATTCGCGCGAGAGGTCCGGCCGGCGGCCGGCGCCGGTCCGCACATGTAGGCACGCAAGGCAGCGGCTCCCAGCGAAAAATTGCATTTTGGCGTGGCGTTGTCGCAAATCGGCCATGATCGGCAATTTGCCCGGCGGCGGGCGGAGTTCAGGTCCCGCCGCGCCGGGCCAGCGGGGTCACAAATTGCAGCTCGGTGTCCCATGGGAACAGGATCCAGGTGTCCTGCGAGACCTCGGTCACAAAGGTATCCACCGCGTCCCGCGCCGCCGGCTTGGCATAGATGCAGGCGAAATGGGCGCGCGGCAGCAATGCGCGGACCACCCGGGCGGTGGCGCCGGTATCCACCAGGTCGTCCACGATGAGGAACCCGGTGCCGTCCCCCGCCGCGGTGGGCGGCTTGGCGACCACCGAGGTGCCGCGACGTTCCTCATCGGCCAGCGTACCGCCGCCGGCAGCGTAGGTCACGACCGAAATCGTCTCGACCAGCCGCAGGTCCAGTTCGCGAGCGATGACGGCCGCCGGGAT
This sequence comes from Acetobacteraceae bacterium, assembly GCA_035535035.1. GTDB lineage: Bacteria > Pseudomonadota > Alphaproteobacteria > Acetobacterales > Acetobacteraceae > JASHVB01. Next base: position 8,644 of record DATLQW010000073.1, on the reverse strand, counting down.
CAGGCCGCCGCGCGTCACCGCGACGATGCCGGTGAACGGACCGGCCTGCATGAGCCGCCAGGCAAGCGCCCGCGCGTCGCGATGCAACTGGTCCCAGGTGACAGTGTAGTAGTGCGTCGCCATGCAGAACGGCTTTCCCTGTACGGTTTTCCGGCGACCGGAGCCTTTGCGCGCGACGCGCGCTATATCGCAGAAGCGGTAGGCAGGCCACCACCATCCTGCTATACGATAGGGTGATCGCCTCGTGGAGAATCCTTGCAATGCGCGTCCGCGTGCTCCCGCCGGGCGGCTCGGTTAATGGCGTCCGCCGCGGGGGAGCGCCGTCCTGCCGCGGCCGGTGTCGTTGCCGATGAAGGATTGGGTGCAATTCATTCGCGAGGCCTATTGGGAATTCCGTGCCGGACGCGGGGTCGACCGCCGTGCGTTCTGGGCATACCTGATGCAATCCGTCATCGATCTGCGCGGGGTTCGGATCCGAATCCACCGCAGCCTGTCCTATCCTGTCGTTCGGTCGATCCTCGACGCCAGCTATGAAGCATCCGAACGAAACCTGCTCGAGGGCGCATTGCGGCACGACGATGTCGTGGTCGAACTCGGGGCTGGCCTCGGCTATGTCTCGTCCGTCTGTGCTCGGCTGACCGATTCCAGGCGCGTGTTCGTCTACGAGGCGAATCCGATGATGGAACCGCTGATTCGCGATACGTTCCGCCTCAACGGCGTCGATCCGGCATTGCATATCTGCATGGTCGGCAAGCACGCGGGCACGACAACCTTCCACGTGTCGCGCGATTTCTGGATTTCCTCGACGCTGCCGGGCGCCCATCACGGCCAGGCGGTGAGCGTGCGAGTGGTACCGTTGCGCGAGGAGATGGAAAGGACTAGGCCGAGCGTCCTCATCGTGGACATCGAGGGTGGCGAATACGAATTGTTCCGCGATTTTCCGCCGCATGCGTGCCGGCTGATCATGCTGGAACTGCACCCGCGGGTGCTGGGCGAGGAACGCGCCACCGAGGTCCAGCGCTGGATCGAGGCGATGGGATTTCGGTGCAGCGCGACGCTGCAGGACTCGTATCTCTATGAACGTATGGCAGCGCCGGTGGCCCACGCGTTGCCACCGCAATAGAAGGACTGGTGGATGGACATCAGCGTCGTTATTCCGACCTATAACCGCGCGGACCTGTTGCCGCTGACACTGGACACCGTGCTCGGACAGAGCCGCGCGCCTGCCGAAGTGATCGTGGTCGATGACGGCTCGACCGATGGCACCGCAGCGGTGGTGCAGAAGTTTGCTGATCGGGTGCGCTACTATTGTATCGAAAATTCCGGCGAGTTCGCCGCGCGCAATTTCGGTGTCGCGCACGCACGCTACCCTTGGATCGCCTTCTGCGACAGCGACGATCTGTGGGCGTCGGACAAGCTGCATTGGCATGCGGTGCTGCATCGCGCCTGCCCGGAACTCGCCTATTCCTTCTCGGATTTCGTCATCATTACCGACGGAACCTGGGGCAGCCAGCAAAAATTCGATCTCGCACCGGCGGGATACTGGGAGGCCGGCCGCACCGTGGTCGCCGAGGAGTGCTGGGTCATCCGGGACAGCCTGTACGAGCGGCTGATTGCCTACCAGCCGATCTTTCCGTCGTCGGTATTCATCGGCCGTGACTTTTTCGAGTCGCTGGGTGGCTGGCATACCGGATTCGACCGCAAGCGGATCGTGGATTTCGAATTCCACCTGCGCTGCGTGGTCAAACCGCCGATCGGCGCCATCCATCGGCCGCTCGTCGGTATCCGCAAGCACGCCGGCAATATCTCAGGCAATCTCATAAATATGCTGCTGGGCGAGATCGACGTCCTGCGTTACGCCTTGCTGCACCACAAGCCGGCGGAGCGCTGTCGCGACACGCTCCTGCGATCGATCGCCCGGCGCCAGACCAATGCCCTCGATGCCGCGTTCCTGGTGGGCAATTATGGGCTGGTCCGCGACCTCTACCGCGACATGGCGCCAGTCGCGCGGTCGCAGAAGGCCTGGACGAAATACCTTATCGCCGGCATGCCGGCACCGCTCCGCCAGCCCGTGGCGCGAGCGCTGACCTGGCTGCGGCAACCGGCCGCATAACGGCTCTGCGAAGACCCGACGGCGAAACCTGCCGCTTCATGCGTCGGTCTTCCGGCCATTTGCCGTCAGTCGCGACGGAACCCGTTGGCACGAAACCACGACCATGCCGTCCGCACCATGTCATCCAGCGCCACGAAACGCGGATTGAAACCGAGTACGCTGCGTGCCAGCGATGGGTCCGCCACGACGGTCGCCGGGTCGCCTTCCCGTCGCGGCGCGGCCTGCCGCTTGATTGAACCGCCCGTCACCCGTTCAACCGATCGCAGCACCTCCATGACGGAGTAGCCGCGACCGATTCCGAGATTGAACGCCTCGGCACCGCCGCCGGCGCACAGGCGGTGCAGCGCGCTGACATGCGCGTCGGCAAGGTCTGTGACATGCGTGTAGTCGCGCACCGCCGTGCCGTCCGGCGTCGGGTAATCCACCCCATTCACCACGAATTGCTCCTGCGCGCCGACCGCGGCCATGATCGCGCGCGGAATGATATGCGGCTCCGGGTTGTGCATCTCGCCGATCTCGCCATCCGGATCGGCACCGGCCGCGTTGAAATACCGCAGGCACACCGATCGCAAGCCGTGCGCCGCATGCAGATCCCGCAGCATCTGCTCCACCATCAGCTTCGACCGGCCATACGGGCTGATCGGCCGTTGCGGCGTTGCCTCGGTGATCGCCGCGGCGTCGGTCTGGCCATAAACCGCGCAACTGCTGGAGAACACCACGGCTTTCACCCCGGCAGCCAACAAGGCATCGAACAGGCTGAGGCTGCCGACGACGTTATTGCGATAGTACAGCTCTGGTGACTCGACGGATTCCGCCACATAAGCATAGGCCGCGAAATGCAAGCAGCCGACCGGTCGCGTGTCGCGCAGCACCGCGTCCAGCCGGATACGATCATGGATGTCGCCCTCGAACACCGGTCCGAAGCGCGCCAGTCTGCGGTGCCCGCGCGAGAAATTGTCGAACACCACGGGTTCGAATCGGGCACGCAACAGGGCTTTCGCCGCATGGCTGCCGATATAGCCGCCACCGCCCACCACCAGAACACGTCGGTTCGTCGCTGCATCGTTCATGCATACATTCGCCTTAGTCACGCAGCAGGCCGGCAAAGTCGCGTTGCATCACCGTCCGGTACTCCTTCGCCAGGGTCGCCGGAGCCCGGCTGTTCCGCAGCGCACGCATCGCCTCGGCCTGACGTTGGTAGCGTGCCGGGTCCGGCACTGTCACCACCGCCTCCAGCGCTGCTCGCATCGAAGCTGCATCGTCGCACAGATCGCCGATGTCGCCGAACCGTTGGAACAAGGCTTCCGTGATCGGCAACCGCGTCGCGATGACCGGTTTCAGCCAAGTGATCGCGTCGATCAGGGCGCCGCTGGCCGACAATCTGTAATACCGCTCCTGCAACGGCAGCAAGACGTAGTGCAGCCCGGCCAGCCTGGCGAGGTAGTCCTCCCGCGGCAGGGCATCGATAGTGACCGGCTCCTCCAGCATGGCGAAAGCCGACAGGTCGCTGCCTACGGTGGCCGTGCCGACCAGCACGAATTCCACACGGCTGCCATGGCGCGCCTTGAAATCCCGTGCGATGTCGAGAAACAGGTCGATCCCCTTGGCCCGCGTGGCCTGGCCGACCAGCCCGATGCGCACGGGCGGCACCAGGGGAACCGCGTGCTGCCGCGGCAGTTCGGTGGTGTTGATCGGCAGCGGCAGGACCTGGACCCGATCGGCGACGGCCGGGATTGCCCGGGACAATGCGAGCCTGATGCCTTCCTCCAGCACCAGGAAGCCGAACATGGGGGGATAACGCGCCGCCAGCGCGGACCGCAGGTCGAAGGCACGCAGCAGCGGATTGCGGTGCCGCCAGCCGTTGATGTCGTTGAGGTTGCCGTGCAACCCAACCTGCACGCCGATGCGTCCGCGCCCCAGCCTGGCCAGCCACCGCGCCGCCAGGATCGCGGTCGGCGTCGCCGAGATCAGCATGACCAGGCAGCGCTCATGCTCCGGAACCGTCGCCAGGCCCCGCCGCAGGGTGGTCAATTCCTGGCGGAAGCGTCCCCAGGATACGATCTGGGTCTTGCCGAACAAATGCGGATACAGCTCGATCGGCTGGAACGCGACATTGGCATGGGCGGCCAGCGCGGCATCGCCGCGCAACGCCGCGATGTGCGACGCGTCGGCGAAAACCCGGACCGCCTCGCGCGGGTAAGCCTGGGCGATGGTCTGAATGGTGGCGCTGTTGCCGGGGGCGTGCACCAATCCCGGCCAGGTCATCTCGAAGACGAGAATCATGCCGGCATCATCCGGCTCCTGCCGGCCATCCGATCCCGCGGGGCCATTCAGAACAGCTTGCCGCCGTTCGGCACCTTGAAATCCGGCTTGACCAGCACGACCGCGCCGTCCTCGTCCGGCATGCCGAGCGTCAGCACCTCGCTGACGAACGGCCCGATCTGCCGCGGCGGAAAATTCACCACGGCGCAGACCTGCCGGCCGATGAGCTGGTCGGGCCGGTAGTGCACCGTGAGTTGCGCCGAGGAACGCCGCGTGCCGATTTCCGGCCCGAAATCGATCACCAGCCTGATGGCGGGCTTGCGCGCCTCCGGAAAAGGCTGTGCATCGACGATCGTGCCGGCGCGGATCTCCACCTGCGCGAAATCGCTGTAGTTGACAGTTTCCGCCATCCTGCCCTCCCGATCGGCCGCCGGCATCATGCCACACCCTGTGGCCAGGCGTCAGTGGCGCCGTCATACTGCCCGCCGACCACTGTCCGGAGCGAAGCGACGATGCGCGACTACCAACTGCCGGGCCGCAGCCCGGTCTATGCCACGCACGGCATGGCGGCGACCTCCATGCCGGCGGCCACGCTGACCGCGCTGGACGTGCTGCGCGCCGGCGGCAACGCGCTGGACGCCGCGGTCGCCGCCTGCGCCGTGCTGTGCGTGATCGAGCCGCAATCCACCGGCATCGGCGGCGATTGTTTCTGCCTGTACGCCCCGGCGGGCGCCGGCAAGGTGGTGGCGCTGAACGGTTCCGGCAGGTCGCCCGCGGCGGCGGCGATCGACTGGTACGAACAGGCCGGGATGACCGCGATCGAGAATACCTCGGCTCACGCCGTCACCGTGCCCGGCGCGCTGAGCGCCTGGGAGACGCTGCTGAAGGCGCACGGCCGCAAGGAATTGGACGAGCTGCTGCAGCCGGCGATCCGCTTCGCCGCGGACGGCTGGCCGGTGTCGCCCAAGGTGGCCTGGGACTGGAAGCGGCTGGAGGCGAAGCTGCGCAAGAACGGCGCGCACCATTTTCTCCCGGGCGGCAAGACGCCGGAGCCGGGCGACATTTTCGAGCAATCCACCCTGGCCGAGACGTTGCGCGCGGTGGCGCGGCACGGCGCGAAGGCGTTCTACGAGGGGCCGATCGCCGCCGACATGGTGAAGACGCTGCGCGAGAAGGGCGGCCTGCACACCGAGGCGGATTTCGCCGCCGGCTTGGAGGTCGCCGAGTTCGTCGCGCCGATCAGCCTGAACTGGCGCGGCTACGACGTGCACGAGTGCCCGCCGAATGGTCAGGGCATCGTCGCGCTGATGATCCTGGGCATGCTGGGCGGGCTGGAGACCGCGGCCGACGGGCCGCTGGGAGCCGTCCGCGCGCACCGCCATGTCGAGGCGGCGCGGCTGGGCTATCGCGACCGCGACGCCTTCGTTGCCGATCCGTCGCAGGTTGACGTGCCGGTGACGAAGCTGCTCAGCGCCAGCTATCTGGGCGGGCTGCGCGCGCTGATCAGCGACGACAAGGCGATGCCGCGGATGCCGCTGGCCGGCGAGACGCTGCTGCCGCCGCATCGCGACACGGTGTATCTCTGCGTGGTGGATCGCGACGGCAACGCGTGCAGCTTCATCAACTCGCTGTTCGAGGGCTTCGGTTCGGCGATCCTGGCCGAGCGCTCCGGCGTGATGCTGCAGAACCGCGGGTTCGGGTTCCGGGTGGAGCGCGGCCATCCCAACTGCATCGCCCCGCGCAAGCGGCCGATGCACACGATCATCCCGGGCATGGTGATGAAGGACGGCCAGGCGGTGATGCCGTTCGGCGTGATGGGCGGGCACTACCAGCCGATGGGCCACTCCTGGTTCCTGAGCAACATGCTGGAATACGGGCTGGACATCCAGGAGGCGATTGATCTGCCGCGGCTGCTGCCGCTGCGGGGGAAACTGCAGATCGAGCGCGGGATTCCGGCGGATGTGGTGGACCGGCTGACCCGCATGGGGCACGACCCGGAGCCGATCGAGCGCCCGCATGGCGGCGGCCAGGCGATCTGGATCGACCGTGACCGCGGCTGCCTGGTGGGGGGTTCCGAGCCGCGGAAGGACGGGCTGGCGTTGGGCTACTAACCAACCTCTCCCGGCCCAACCTCTCCTGGCCACGCGCGGGAGCGGTTTCTTGCCTTCCCGGGCCCCGTCTTGTCGTCACGATCGCGGCAGCCCATGTAGGGCCGTCATGCAAAACTCACCGCTCGCCGCCGCCGACCCGATCGGGTGGCACGGCACCACCATCCTGTGCGTCAGGCGGGATGGACACGTGGCCATGGCCGGGGACGGCCAGGTCAGCCTCGGCCAGACCATCGTGAAGGGCAACGCCCGCAAGGTCCGCCGCATCGGCGCCGGCGGCGCCGTGCTGGCCGGTTTCGCCGGCGCCACCGCCGACGCCTTCACCCTGCTCGAGCGCCTGGAATCCAAGCTCGAACGCTTCCCCAACCAGCTCGAACGCGCCTGCGTCGAGTTGGCGAAGGACTGGCGGACCGACCGCTACCTGCGCCGGCTGGAGGCGATGATGGCGGTGGCCGACAAGGACCGCAGCTTCACCCTCACCGGCAACGGCGACGTGCTGGAGCCGGAGGACGGGGTGATCGCCATCGGCTCGGGCGGCAACTTTGCGCTCGCCGCGGCGCGGGCGCTGATGTCGGTGGACGGCCTGCCCGCCGAGGAGATCGCCCGCCGGGCAATGAAGATCGCCGCCGAGATCTGCGTCTATACCAACAACAGCGTCATCGTCGAGACCATCTGACATGGAAGTTCCAACCTATTCCCCCCGTGAGATCGTTTCTGAACTGGATCGCTTCATTGTGGGCCAGAACGACGCCAAGCGTGCCGTGGCGATCGCGATGCGCAACCGCTGGCGCCGCCAGCACCTGCCCGAGGCCATGCGGGATGAGGTGGTGCCGAAGAACATCCTGATGATCGGCCCGACCGGCTGCGGCAAGACGGAGATTGCCCGGCGGCTCGCGAAGCTTGCCCAGGCGCCGTTCCTGAAGGTGGAGGCGACCAAGTTCACCGAGGTCGGCTATGTCGGCCGCGACGTGGAAAGCATCGCGCGTGACCTGGTGGAGGCCAGCCTGATCATGCTGCGCGAGGCCTCGCGCAAGGAGGTGCAGGCGAAGGCCGAGCTGGCGGCGGAGGAGCGGCTGATCACCGCGCTGGTAGGCGAGGGCGCAGCCGCTGACACGCGGTCGAAGTTCCGCCGCATGCTGCGGGCCGGAGAGTTCGAGCAAAAGGAGATCGAGGTCTCGGTGGCCGAGCCGCAGGGGATGCCGATCGGCCAGTTCGACATGCCCGGCATGCCGCCCGGCCAGGTGATCAACCTGAACGAGATGATGAAGGGCATGTTCGGCCGGCCGCAGCAGAAGCGGCGGATCGCCGTCGAAGCCGCGCGCAAGCTGCTGGAGGCGGAGGAAGCCGACCGATTGCTCGACAACGACGCGCTGGCGAAGGACGCGGTGGCGCTTGCCGAGAACAACGGCATCGTGTTCATCGACGAGATCGACAAGGTGTGCGCCCGCACCATGGAAGGCGGCTTCCGCGGCGGCGACGTGTCGCGCGAGGGCGTGCAGCGCGACCTGCTGCCGCTGATCGAAGGCACCACCGTCAGCACGAAATACGGGCCGGTGAAGACCGACCACGTGCTGTTCATCGCCTCGGGCGCGTTCCATCTCGCCAAGCCGTCCGATCTGCTGCCCGAGTTGCAAGGGCGGCTGCCGATCCGCGTCGAACTGGCCGGGCTGACGCGCGACGATCTGCGGCGCATCCTGACCGAGCCGGAGCACTCGCTGATCAAGCAGTACGGCGCGCTGATGGGCACCGAAGGGGTGACGCTGACGTTCACCGACGACGCGGTGGACGCGCTGGCCACGCTGGCCGCGGACATCAACGACCGGGTGGAGAACATCGGCGCGCGCCGCCTGCACACGGTGCTGGAGCGGCTGCTGGAGGAGATCAGCTTCACCGCAACGGATCGTGCCGGCGAGACGATCGTGGTGGACGCGGCGTACGTGAATGAAAAGGTCGCGCCGCTGGCACAGAAGGGCGACCTAAGCCGGTTCATTCTGTAGCGGCGCGCCGTCCCCCACTGTCATTGCTAGCCCATCTTATTCACCGGATAAGTCGATCCCGGATTGATAGTGAGCAAGCAATGGAACCCGGCGCGCCCCATCCGCGGCAGGGTGACCCGCATTTCAGTCCATATCTGTCAGGCGCCAGGGGTTGATCAGGAGGG